>DASVNI010000289.1:0-6254 GCA_036383935.1 Gemmatimonadaceae bacterium
GGGCGTATCGCATGTTACTGCGGGGAAACGTGATGCGTCACACAGTCATGCTGGGAGCGACTGCTTCGCCCTGCCGACGCCGGCTCGCGAGCACCCTCGCCGCGTTCGTGATCCTGGACATCGGTACGCCCGTCCTGGCACGCGCGCAGGTGGCGGTCGTCGTGAACCCGTCCAACACGCTGGAGGAGCTCTCGCTGGACAAGCTGCGACGGTTGTTCCTCGGGCAGGCGAAGACCTTTCCGACGGGCTCCCGCGCGCGTCTGGCGTGGCATACGGGAACGGCCGCCACGTTCGACCGGACGGCGCTCGGCCTCCAGCCGGAGATCGTGCGGTCCCGCTGGATGGCGATGGTCTTCCGGGGAGAGGCGAAGGGGTTTCCGACGGAGCTGACCACGCCGGATGACGTGAAGCAGTTCGTACGGTCGCACGCCGATGCGATCGGGTTCCTGCCGCAGACCGACGTCGACGGAAGCGTGAAGGTCCTCGCGATCGAGGGCAAGCGACCGAGCGATGCGGGCTACGTGATTCGCTAGGAGTTCCGCAGGTCAAGCTGCAGCACCCGCACGCCACGGAGGCGGGCGTTCCACTCGCACTAGCCTTCTGATGCAGATCCTATCCCCGCTCGTGAGCGCCTGGTCGAAGCGGATCGCTGACCGCCCGCTTCGCGAGCGCATGCGATTGCTGCCGATCGGCGCCGCCGTGGCGCTCGCGGCGATCTTCGTAGTGAGCGTGACGCTCGGCGTGGCCGATCCGCGGAGCCTGACGAAGATCCAGCGAGACTACTACCCCGCCCTGCGCGCGAGCCGCGACATGCGCGAGCTGCTCGGCGACCTGCAGAACCACATGCAGACCGCCGTCTCCTCGCGCGACACCGTGCCGCTCACGGAAACCGACTCGCTGCGCAGCGCATTTCTGAACAGCGTCGCCGAGGCACGCCTCCACTCGGACAATCCGGACGAGGTGGACGCGCTCGGCAAGCGCTTCGAGGCGTACTACGCGTCTGCGCGACCGGTGAGCGTGCAGCTGATTCGCGGCGAGGGTGGTGACCGAGTGACCTCCGCGGTACAGCGCATGGGATCGGACTACAACGTGCTGCGCGCCGCGATCGAGGCGAACATGCGAGCGCAGGAGCAGGCGATCGACGTCGCGTTCCAGGCCGCCCGGAGATTGCAGCTGAGCGCGACGTTCGGCGTCGCGCTGATCGCGCTGCTCGCCGTGCTGGCACTCGGCGCCCTCTCGGTGGCGACGACGCAGGCGGTCACCAAGCCGCTCGAGGAGATGGCGTCCGTGGCGGGACGGATCGCCCGGGGCGACCTGTCGGTGACGATCCCCACCGCCGGCGAGGACGAGGTGGGGCACGTGCTCCGCTCGATGAACGAGATGGTGGCGTACCTGAACGAGATGGCGGCGGTGGCGCAGGCGGTGTCGCTCGGCGACCTGACGCGCAACGTCGAGCCGCGCTCGGACAACGATCGGTTCGGCACGGCGCTGGCTTCGATGGTGGAGTACCTGGCGGAGATGTCGGCGACGGCAGAGCGACTCGCGCACGGCGATCTCACCGTGCAGGTGCGCCCGCGTTCGGACAACGACGCGTTCGGCCACGCCTTCGCCGCGATGATCGAGCGGCTGCGCGCGATCATCGCCGAGCTGCGCGAGTCTGCGGTGAGCATCGCCGCGGCGGCGAGCCAGATGCAGGGATCGGCGCACGAGCTGGCGACGAGCTCGGGCGAAGGAGCGAACGGCATCCGCCACACGGTGGATCGCATCGCCGAGATGAGCGGCGCAGTGCGCGAGAACGCCGAGCGTACGCGCCAGGTGGAGCGTCAGGCGCTCGAGGGCGCCGAGAGCACACGCGAAGGTGCGCGTGTCGTCCAGGAGGCGATCGACGCGACGCGCGAGATCCTGTCGCGCACGTCGATGATCGAGGCGATCGCGCGGCAGACGAACCTGCTCTCGCTGAATGCGGCGATCGAAGCGGCGCGCGCGGGCGAGCACGGACGCGGCTTCCACGTCGTCGCCGAAGAGGTGCGCAAGCTCGCCGCGCAGTGCGCCACCGCGGCGCAGGAGATCAGCCGGCTGAGCGTGGACAGCGAGCAGAAGATCGAGCGGTCACGCGAGATCCTGCGCGCGCTCGCGCCGAGCATCGCGGGTACGGCGAAGCTCGTGCAGGAGCTGGCGGGCGCTTCGGCGACGCAGGCGCAGGGGCTCAGCGAGGTCGAGGAGGCGATGACCGTCGCCAACGACTCGACGCGCCGGAACGCGGCGTCGGCCGAGGAGTTCGCGGCCACGGCGGAGGAGCTGTCGGCGCAGGCGGAGCGACTCGAGGCGCTGATCGGGCGCTTCCAGCTCAAGCAGGGGATGCTGGAGAAGCGGCAGGCGGTGAGGGCGACGCGAGGTGCGGTGATGGAGGAAGAACTCGTGAGTGTGTGAATGGGTGAGTGAGAGACGGCCTCGGGACGCTCCCGTGTGACAAGGGGTCAGAGTCGAACACCGACTCTGACCCCAGTCTTTTCCCACTCACCCACTCACCCATTCACGCACTCACCCACTCACAGGATGTATTTCCTCAAATCCTCGTCCTCCACGATCGCCTTCAGCTTCTCGCGGACGACGGCCGCATCGACGACGATCTTCTTGTCGCCGACGTCGGGGAGATCGAACAGCGTCTCCTCGAGCTGCGTCGTCATGACGGTGTGAAGGCGCCGCGCGCCGATGTTCTCCATGCGGGAGTTCACGGTCGCGGCGATGCGGGCGATCTCGGCGATGCCGTCGGCGGTGAACTCCAGTGAGGCGCCGTCGGCCGCGACGAGCGCGGCGTACTGCTTGGTGAGCGCGTTCTCCGGCTCCGTCATGATGCGGACGAAGTCCGCTTCGGTGAGGGGCTTGAGCTCGACGCGGATCGGGAAGCGGCCCTGCAGCTCGGGAATGAGGTCCGACGGCTTGCTGACGTGAAAGGCGCCGGCGGCCACGAAGAGAATGTGGTCCGTCTTCACCATCCCGTGCTTGGTCTGCACGTTGGATCCCTCGACGATCGGCAGGAGGTCGCGCTGCACGCCTTCGCGGGAGACGTCGGGACCACCCATCTGACTCTTCTCGCCGGCGATCTTGTCGATCTCGTCGAGGAAGACGATGCCGAGCGACTCGACGCGTTCGAGCGCGTCGGCGGTGACGTCCTCCATGTCGACGAGCTTCTGGAACTCCTGCTCGAGGAGGATGCGTCGCGCCTCGCTGACCTTCACGGAGCGCTTCTTCGTCTTCTTCGGCATCATGTCACGGATCATCTCCGTGAAGTTCTCGATCCCTTCCGGCGCGCCCTGTGAGGCGAAGACGTCGAACATCGGGCCCTGGTTCGGCGTGACCTCGATCTCGACCTCGCGGCCGTCGAGCTGCCCGTCGAGGAGCAGCTGCTTCAGCTTCTCGCGCGTGCGCTTGTAGCGGTCCTGGGTCGCGTCGGTGCCGCGCTCCTGCTTGACGTCGCCCGAAGCGGAGACGACGAAGACGCCTCCCGCTTCGCCGGCGCCGACGAGCGAGGGCTCGGGCGCAGGCTCGGGCTTGGCCCCATTGGCGGGACCGGCGGGCTTCCCGTCGGGAGCCGGGGGCGGGAGCAATAGATCGAGCAGCCGTTCGTCGACCTTCTCGTTGGCGAGCTCCTCGACCTCGCTCTCGCGCTCCTGGCGCACCATCTCGATCGCGCTGTCGACGAGATCGCGGATCATCCCTTCGACGTCGCGGCCGACGTAACCGACCTCGGTGAACTTGGACGCCTCGACTTTGATGAACGGCGCGCCGGCCAGCTTGGCGAGACGGCGCGCGATCTCCGTCTTCCCCACCCCGGTCGGTCCGATGAGGATGATGTTGTTGGGCGAGATCTCGTCGCGGATGGACTCGGGCGCCTGCTGCCTGCGCCAGCGATTTCGCAGTGCGATCGCTACTGCTTTCTTCGCGTCGGCCTGGCCGACGATGTAGCGATCGAGCTCGGCGACGATTTGTCGTGGTGTAAGGTCGGCCAGTCGGGCCAACGCCTGCTGCGTGCGTGGAGAGGCCATGTCAGCTCGCCTCGAGCACGGTGATGTTCGTGTTGGTGTAGACGCAGATCTCGCCGGCGATGGTGAGGCTCTGCCGCACGATGTCGGCCGGGGCGAGATCGGTGTTGGCCGCGAGGGCGCGCGCGGCGGCGAGCGCGTACGCGCCGCCCGAGCCGATGGCGAGAATGCCGTCGTCCGGCTCGATGAGCTCGCCCGTACCGGAGATGATGTAGCCGTGCTGCGCGTTGGCGACGGCGAGCAACGCCTCGAGTCGGCGCAGGACACGATCGCTGCGCCAGTCCTTGGCAAGCTCCACCGCCGCACGCGGGAAGTTGCCTGGATAGCGCTGGAGCTTCTCCTCGAACTTCTCGAACAGGGTGAGCGCGTCGGCGGCGGAACCGGCGAAGCCGGCGAGGAGCTTACCGTCGCCGAGTGCCCGGACCTTGTTGGCTTTGGCCTTCATGACGGTCTCGCCGACGGTCACCTGCCCATCTCCGCCAAGCGCGACCGTCCCTCCGCGGCGGACGGCGAGAATCGTCGTGGCGCGGATGCGTGGGAGGTCTGTCATGAGAGAAAGTTAATGCGGGGCGGCGGGGCGGGCGGGAATGCGTAACGGCGCGGCGTCATCCCGAGCGAAGTCGAGGGATCTGCACCTGCCCTTTCGAAGTGCAGATCCCTCGACTCGCTGCGCTCGCTCGGGATGACAGTGAAGGGGTCAGAGTCGACTGACTCTGACCCCACTGACTCTGACCCCAATCCTCACGGTGCTTTCGGCGGTTCAGGCGGGTTCCCGCGGCGGAGCTCTCCGCGATTGGTGATGCGCTCGCGGAAGTAGGTCCGATTGAGCCAGGCGCCCCAGAGGAGGAGCACGCTGCCCGCGATGACGCTGACCGTGCTGTAGGGCCAGCTATCGCGCCCCATCAGCGCCGCGGCGATGCAGAGCACGCCGAGTCCGATCGCCGTCTCGCCACCGAGGCTGCGCTCGGCGCGGGTGCGGCGACGTCGCTCGCTCCGGAAGCGCGTGTGCTCGGGAAGCCAGGCGTCGGCAAGCAGACCGAGGCCTATCAGGCCGACGAGGGCGCCGAGGATGAGCGGGAAGGTCTCGACTTTCACAGGCGGACTCCGGAGGAACGGCGGTGGTCCACCGTCCTCAAGCGATCTTCATGCCCGTGGGTGCGCCTTCTGGTAGACCTGCTTCAACCGCTCGACGCTCGTGTGCGTGTAGATCTGCGTCGTCGAGATCGACGAATGGCCCAGCAGCTCCTGGACGGCGCGAAGATCGGCGCCGGCGTCGAGGAGGTGCGTGGCAAAGGTGTGGCGCAGCGAATGGACGGAGAGGCCAGCGTCCTCGTCGATCTCGGAGAGGAACTCGGACACGACCTTCTGCAGCATCCGTCCGCTGATCCGCTTGCCCGTGCGCGAGAGGAAGTACGCGGTCCGTTCCACCCCGCTCTTCCGGTTGCGCAGCAGGTCGTCGCGCTTCGCCTCGTAGTTGCGGAGGGCGAGCACGGCGTGGTTGCCGACGGGGATGATGCGCTCCTTGCGCCCCTTCCCTCGCACCTTCACCTGCTGGCTGACGAGATCGAGATCGCCGAGGCTCAGTCCGTGGAGCTCGGAGAGCCGCATGCCGGTGGAGTAGAAGAGCTCGAGCACGGCGAGGTTGCGTACCGCCGTGAACTGACCCTCCATGGCGCGCGCCTCGGCCATCTGGAAGAGGAGATCGATCTGCGCGCGGTCGAGGTAGCCGGGAAGGTGCTTGTCGAGCTTGGGAGCGCCGACAGCGCGCGCCGGGTTGGCCTCGACCAGCTCGTTGCGGTGCATCCAGCGGTAGAAGCTCCGCACGCCAGAGAGCGTCCGCGCGATGGTGCGCTTGCCGGCTCCCTTGCGATTGAGATGCGCGAGGAAGCCACGCATGGCGAGGCGATCCACCCCTTCCCAGCTCCAGCCACCAGCGCCGTAGTAGCCGCCGAGGAAGGTGACGAACTCCGTCAGGTCGCGGCGGTAGGCGACCACCGTGTTGGGAGAAACGTCGCGCTCCTTCGCGAGATGGCGAAGGAACTCTTCGACATCGGGCGGCGTCGGCGCCGCGGGAGCATCCTCGGTCGCGGGGCGTGCGGCGCGCGGGCTCACGCGCGGCTGCTCGCCGCGAGCAGGTGTGCGTCGCGCCACTCGGCCATGACGGCGAGGGCGCGCTCGGCGAGCCGCTCCTTCTTGGCGCGCTTGTCCTTC
>DASVNI010000290.1:0-15653 GCA_036383935.1 Gemmatimonadaceae bacterium
CGAGCGTGAGGCGATCCTCCAGGCGCTCTACGGCGTGGATGAGGACGAGTACCGCCGCGGCTTCCTCCAGGCGGTGTTCTCGGGCGAGGCGAGCGGTGCGCCGAGGGTGCTCGCCAGTCCGAACGGCGTGCTGCGCTTCGTGTTCAACGTACCGGGCGCGATCGGCTACGTGCGGGCGAGTGAGGTGGACGCGAGCGTGAAGACGCTGCGCGTGGACGGACATCTTCCCGGCGAAGCCGGCTATCGACTCGAGGTCCCAGAGCAATGATCGAACGGGCGCGCGCGCTCGTGCGCCGGCGCAGCACCACGACGGTCCTCGTCTTCTTCGCCCTGCTGAGCGCCGCCACGGGCGCGTTCAGCCTGTACCAGCTCCGCAGCGCGACGCGCGACGCGAGCCAGCTCTCCGACGACCTGGTGAGCGGGCTCGATCTCATTGCCGGTCTGCAATTCGACGTGCAGGAAGCACGTCGGCGCATGCTGTACGCACTCACCACGACCGACGCGAACCTCCAGGTCGAGTACGTCGACGAGTCGCGCGCCGCCGACGCACGCATCTCACAGCGCGTCAACGAGCATCTGCGCCGGCTCACGCTCCCGGCCGACCGCGTCGCGGCGCGGCAGTTCGCGCGCGACTGGGCGCAGTATCTGAACGTGCGCGACGACGTCATCTCCTCGATCCTCGAGGGACAGACGGCCGTGGCGATCGAGCGGGACCTGCACGTCGGCACGAAGGCATTCGATCGCGCACGCGCCGATCTGCTCGCGATGCAGGACCGCTACAAGACCGACGCCGCGCTTCGCCGCGACGACATCGAGGCGGCGTCCAACCGCTCGTACGAGACGGTCGTCGTCGTGCTGCTGCTCACGCAGCTCCTCGCCATGCTCGGCCTGC
This sequence comes from Gemmatimonadaceae bacterium, assembly GCA_036383935.1. GTDB lineage: Bacteria > Gemmatimonadota > Gemmatimonadetes > Gemmatimonadales > Gemmatimonadaceae > AG11. The sequence goes on from DASVNI010000290.1 coordinate 893, forward strand.
GCATGGCGCAGCGCGGCGAGCTCCTCACGCGCGAGCGCCGCTCGCAGGCACGGCTCTTCGAGGTGATCGAGTCGATCGACGAGGGCATGTTCGTGCTGGGCCGCGAGGGGCAGGTCGTGATCTGGAACGCCGCCGCCGAGCGACTGTCCGGACGGCCGCGCGACAAGGTGCTCGGCCAACCGCTCTGGCTCGCCTGGCCGCGCCTGGCACGGACCGCGCTCGGCGGGACGCTCGCCAGCTCTCTCACGGAGCCCGGCACCGGCGCCACGCGACTCTCCGTGCACCTCTCCGACGTGGAGGGCGAGCGTATCCTCGACGTGCGCACCTTCCCGTTCGAGGACGGTGTGACGGTGTTCTTCACCGACATCACGAACCTCACGCGACGGACGGAAGATCTCTCGCGCACGGCGTCGCTCCTCGGTGCGACGCTCGAATCGACGGCTGACGGAATCCTCGCCGCCGACGGCATGGGGCACATCACCCTGTTCAACCGCCGCTTCGTCGAGCTGTGGCGAATCCCCAAGGACATCGCCGAATCACGCGACGACGACCGGGCGCTCGCGCACATGGTCAAGCAGCTGCGCGATCCGGAGAGCTTCCTGCGCAAGGTGCACGAGCTCTACGCCTCGCCGGAAGCGGAGAGCTTCGACGAGCTCGAGTTCCTCGATGGCCGCGTGTTCGAGCGCTACTCGGTGCCGCAGCGGGTGGACGGCGGCAGCGTGGGCCGCGTGTGGAGCTTCCGCGACGTGACGCAGCGCAAGGCCGCCGAGCGTCAGCTCCTGCACGACGCCTTCCACGACGCGCTCACCTTCCTGCCGAATCGCTCGCGCTTCACCGAGCTGCTGCGCCGCTCGATCGGCCGCGCGCGGCTCGACGACGGCTACGCGTTCGCGATGCTCTTCCTCGACCTCGACCGCTTCAAGGTCGTGAACGATTCGCTCGGCCACGCCGTCGGCGACCAGCTGCTCGTCGCCGTGGCGCGGCGACTCGAGCAGGCGGTACGCCCGGGTGACACCGTGGCCCGCCTCGGCGGCGACGAGTTCACCGTGCTGATCGACAACGCGCACACCGTGATGGAAGTGACGCGCGTCGCCGAGCGCATCCTCGTCGAGCTGCAGCGGCCATTCTATCTCCAGGGCCAGGACGTCTTCGTCAGCGCCAGCGTCGGCATCGCGCTCTCCGGCTCCGGCTATCAGATGCCGGACGACCTGCTGCGCGACGCCGACCTCGCGATGTACCGCGCGAAGGCGAACGGCAAGTCGCGCTACGAGGTGTTCGACCAGAAGATGCACGCGCGCGCCGTCGCGCTCCTCCAGCTCGAAACCGATCTCCGCATGGCGCTCGAGCGCGAGGAGTTCCGCATCCTCTACCAGCCCGTCATCTCGCTGCGCACCGGTCGCGTCGCCGGCGTCGAGGCGCTGGTGCGATGGGAGCATCCACAGCGCGGCCTCGTGTCCCCGGACGATTTCCTCACCGTCGCGGAGGAAACGGGTCTCGTCGTTCCGATGGGCAACTGGGTGCTGCGTCAGGCGTGCTGCAAGCTCGCCGAGTGGCAGCGTGAGCACCCGAGCGCGAGCGACGTCACGATCAGCGTCAACCTCTCGGCGCGCCAGTTCGCGCATCCCGATCTGGTCGAGCGCGTCACCGACGCACTGCACGAGAGCGGCCTCCCGCCGCGCTGCCTGCGCCTCGAGTTCACCGAGAGCGTGCTCATCGAGCGAGAGGAGCCGGTCATCCAGACGTTCGCGCGACTGCACGCACTGGGCATCCGCCTCGACCTGGACGACTTCGGCACCGGCTATTCGTCGCTCGGCTACCTGCACCGCTTCGACCTCGACGGGCTCAAGATCGACCGCTCGTTCGTGAGCAACATCGGCACGAACGGCGAGCGCTCGGAGATCGTGCGCACGATCGTCGCGCTGGCCAACAACCTCGGCATGGAAGTCATCGCCGAGGGCGTCGAGACGCCTGCGCAGCTGGCGGTGCTGCAGGCGGTGGAGTGCGATCTCGTGCAGGGCTACCTGTTCGGCGGCGCGCTCACCGCGGAGGAGATGACGGAGCGCCTGTCGGCGGGAGTGCTGGTGTAGCTCCGACGGGCGCCGGCGCGAACACGGCGCCGTCGTGCAGTCGCGCGATCATGCGGAGGCCCGGCGTCTTCGCCAGTGAATCGACCGTCTCGTACTCCATGCCCGCGACGTCGAACGCGAGCACGCGGCCGTCGTGGGCGCGCAGTGAATCGGCGAACGCGCTGAGCTGATCGGCCTCGTTCAGGCGCGGCACGTCGCGGGCCGGCCGGTCCAGATAGAAGTACGCCACGACGGGCCAGTTGCTGTACAGCAGGTGCCCACGCCCGTGGGCTCGCGCCCACGCGAGCAGCTCGCTGCGCTGCCACTGGTCTCCGGCGAAGTCCGAGCCCCACGCCATCACGTAGCTCGCGTTGACCCACATGAACGACGCCGCGCCGAACCACCAGCCGAGCAGCGCTCCGCACAGCGCGATCTTCGGGAGCTCGGCGCGCGTGCTGCGCCACCACAGCGCGATACCGGTCGCGGCGATCGTCATGGCGAGCACGATCACCGGAGAGAGGATCCGCTCGTCGAAGGGAATGCCAGGGTCGGCGATGACGCGCGACACGATCAGCAGCGCGAGATAGCAGGCGATGAGGAGGGCACTCGCCGCGAGGAGCCGCAGCGCGGGCTTCGCATCCGACTCGCCACCAGCCACGCTCGCGGCCCGTGATTGCCTGAGTGCGCGCAGCGTTCCGGCGAGCACGATCATGACGAGCAGCGCACCTGCCACGGCGGCGATCGCTCCGCGATGCGGCATGGCGTCCGCTGGATCGAGCGCACCGTCGGCGTCGGGAACGAGCCACGATGCCAGCGTCGTCGCGCCCTCCTTCATGGACTTGCCGAGGTTGCCGTACAGCGCAAGCTCGCGGATCGACGACGCGGAGGCGACGAGCTTCGTCCGCACGAACCACACGCCTTGCAGCACGACCGCCGGGAGCAGCGCCCACGCGCCGCGCCGCAATCGGTCGGCGATCGTCCCCTTCCTCGCCATGCTCCACAACGCCACCGCGCCGACGGCCGAGATGCCGGCATAGCGCGTCATCGCGGCGAGTGCGGCCCAGAGGCCCGCGAGCCAGGGCTGCTCCTCGCGCCTCACCATGGCAGCGAGGGTGAGCGCGAGGAGCGCGAGGAAGAGCGGCTCGCTCAGCACGGAGAGATGGACCACATGCATCGCCGACATCGCGAAGAACGCGGTCGCGAGCAGGATTCCCGCGAGCAGTGTCGTCGCTTCTGCAACCAGGAAGGCAAGCGTCGTCACCATCACGAACGCGGCGGTCGCCGAGACGAGGCGAGCGCTCTGCACCGGACCCATCCCCAACCGCAGCGGAACCGCCATGGCTGTCGGGAAGCCGGGCGGAAAGTGCGAGAGTGCCGAGGTGCTGTCCTGGCTGTCCCAGTGCGCGGTTGGAATACGGAACTGCCCGTGGAGCGCGAACGACTCGGCGCTCCCGACGTAGGCGAGCGCGTCAGGATCGATCCCCGGATTTGGCGGATCCGTGATCTCGAGGACGAGCGCGAAGGCGACGACGCCGAGCAGCGCCGGCGCGAGCCAGCGAGCGAGCGGGACACGCCAATCCGTGTTGGGCGAAGATTCGCTCATACCTGTCGATCACGCTCCCGGGTGGTTGCGCAAACATTTGAATTGACACCGGCTGCGAGTGCCGATACTATCGCCGCGTCCCTACCGCGAGGTAGGATTGGTAATCTGCATCACACGAGTCCGGTTCGGCCACGCGCCGTCCGCGGACTCCGCGATGCAAGGCCGACTCCGACGACGGACCGGCCCGCGCTCTCGCACCAGGTAGGACTGCGACCCCGTAGTAGCGGCGCCTCTGCGCGAGTGCGTCCGCCACCCTTCATCCAGCCGGGAAACTCCAATGTCTCGCAGCCGCATCAGCATCACCGTTTTCGGTGCACTCGCGCTTGCCGCGTGCAACGCAGACCGCATCGATCCGGTCGGTCCGCTCGTCCCCTCCGCCTTACGCTCGGTGAGCGCCGCAGCACCGCAGCGCTACATCGTCCTCGCCAACGGCAGCGGGTTCAAGGCCGACTTCGCCGCTCGCGTCGCCGCACTCGGTGGCACCGTCGAGCAGCTCCACAACGGCGCCGGCATCGCCGTGGTGAGCAACGTCAGCGCATCCGCCGCCTCGAAGATCGGCAAGTTCGCCGAAGTGAGCGACCTGCAGGCCGACGCGGTTTTCACGCTCGACGCACCGCTCGCCGCGAAGCAGTCCGAGATCGAGAGCGTCTCGATCAACAGCGTGTCCAATCCCACCGCCGGGCTCCGCTACATCTGGCAGTGGGACATGCCGCTCATCAAGGCCAACGTGGCGTGGGCGGCGGGGAAGCTTGGTGATGCAGGGGTCACCGTAGCGATCCTCGACACCGGCCTCGATTACGACTCCTTCGATCTCAACGGACTGGTCGACCTCTCGCGCTCGAAGTCGTTCGTCCCCTCCGATGACTCGCTCGCGACGGCGTTCTTCCCGACGCGCAACAAGGTCACCGACTTCAATGGCCACGGGACCAACGTTGCGCAGACGGTGAGCAGCAAGGCGTTCGTCTTTGCCGGCGTCACCTCCAAGACGACGCTCATCGGCGTGAAGGTGCTCGGCGCCAGCGGTAGCGGGTCGGAGAGCGGCGTGCTGAACGGCGTGCTGTGGGCCGCCGACCATGGCGCCGACGTGGCGAACATGAGCCTCGGCGGCAGCTTCGAGAAGAATGGCGCCGGCCGCTTCACGTCGTTCATCAACCGCGTGTTCAGCTACGCCGCCTCGAAGGGGATGCTCGTCGTCGTGTCCGCGGGCAACGCCGCGGCGGACCTCGATCACAACGGCAACGTCGAGAGCGCGTACTGCGACGTGCCGCACGTGGTGTGCGTGTCGTCCGTCGGACCGGCGCTCGCGACCGACAACCCGAGCATGTTCTCCGCCTACAGCAACTTCGGTCGCTCCGCGATCTCCGTCGCTGCCCCGGGCGGCAACGCCGACCTCGAGAACCTGACGGTCTCCAACTGGCCGTGGGGCGTCGATTTCGCCTCGTGGGTCTGGTCGATGTGCGCCAAGAACTACATCAGTGGCATGAGTGGTGGCGTCCCCGTCACCCCCTGCGCGGCCGGCAACAGGCTCACCGGCTACATCGGCACCAGCCAGGCGAGCCCGCACGTCGCTGGTCTTGCCGCGCTGCTCGTCGCCCAGCAGGGCCACGGTCGCCCGGCGCAGATCAAGAATGCGATCCTCCAGTCCGCGACCGATCTGGGACAGCCGGGCACGGATCCGTTCTACGGCCGCGGCCTCATCGACGTGAAGAAGGCGCTCGGTCTCTGACCTTCGCCTGGCTCGACTCGCGGATGAAGCACGAAGGGGGAGCGTCCAGTGGACGCTCCCCCTTCGCACGTCGAGGCCGTTGGTCGCTCAGTCGCCCGTCGCGGTGGGTGTGCGCATCTCGGACGTCTGCGCGCCGCGGATCGCTGCGCGGAGCTCGTCCTGAGTGACGGGCTTGGACAGATAGGCGGTGGCGCCGAGCGTCTCCGCCAGCCCCCGCTCATCCGCCGCCGTCACGACGACGACGGGAATGCTCGCCAGCTCGAGCTTCGTCGTGATCGCCGTGAGCACGGCCCAGCCATCCTGGTCGGGAAGGATCACGTCGAGCAGGATGACGTCCGGCTTGCGCTCGGTGGCGATGCGCAGCCCCTCCTGCCCGGTCGCGGCGTACAGCATCTCCAGCCCGTCCTTCGTGATCAGACGCTGCACGAGCTCGCGCGTCGCCGCGTCCTGATCGATCAGGAGCACCGTGCGCGTCGAGATGGCCATCATCGGCACGCTCGGCCGCGAGATCCGGTAGATCCCCGTCTGCCGGTGGATCTTCTCCTGAACCTCGACGGGCAGCCGGACAGTGAACACGCTCCCCTCGCCCGCCTCGCTGGTCACGCCGATCGTGCCGTTCATCAGCTCACAGAAGCGCTTCGTGATGCTGAGCCCCAGTCCGGTGCCGCCGTACTTTCGCGTCGTCGACGGATCGGCCTGCGTGAACGGCTGGAAGAGCCGCTCACGCTGTGCGGGCGTCATGCCGATGCCGGTGTCGTGGACCTCGAACACGATCCAGTGACGCCCATCCTCCAGCTCCCGCGACGCAACGAGCGTCACCGTCCCCTTCTCCGTGAACTTGCTCGCGTTGCTCAGGAGGTTGAGCAGGATCTGGCGCACGCGCGTGAGATCGGCGTGCATCGAGCCGAGCGACGGATCGATCGCGAGACGCAGCGCGTTGCCGTTCTTCTCGATGAGCGGTCGCACCATCGCGATCGCCGCCGAGATCACTTCGCCGACGTCGAACGTCTCGAGCGAGATCTCCATCTTGCCCGCCTCGATCTTCGACAGGTCGAGCACGTCGTTGATCAGTCCCAGCAGGTGCTTGCCGGAAGAGCGAATCTTCTCGAGGTCGGGGACGAGGTCCTGCGCATCCATGTCCTCCGCTTCCTCGATGAGGAGATCGGAGTAGCCGATGATGGCGTTGAGCGGCGTGCGCAGCTCGTGGCTCATGTTCGCGAGAAACTGCGACTTCGAGCTGTTGGCCGACTCGGCGGCATCACGCGCCAGCTCGAGCTGGTGGGTGCGCTCCTCGAGCAGGACGCTGTTGCGCTGCAGATCGAGGCTCTGCGCTTCCATCTGCTTCGCGACCTTGACCATGCGCTGCGCCTGTCCGTACGACTGGTAGGCGAAGACGATGACGTAGACGAAGATCACCGCCACGCCAAGCCCCTGCGCGAGTACGCTGCCCCCGAGCGGCTGGAAGTGCACGCCGTACATCGTGCCCGCGACGGCCACGCCGAACGCGATCGCGAGCGCGCTGCGCACGCCCATGCGCCAGCCGCCGACGCTGATGGACCCGGAGAGGATGCCAAGCAGCGCGGCCGCGCACGGGCCGAGATTGAATTCGGCGATCGGCAGGTAGCATCCGATGATCGCCGAGTCGATCAACAGGTTGGTGTATTCGGCAAGCTTCTGGTTGCGCGCCCGCGACGCGATGACCAGCGCGAGGTGCGGCCACACGAACAGGTGGAAGCTCAACAGCACCCAGAAGAACTTCGTGTACCGATCCGGGTAGAGCGTGACGGCGAACAGGATGAAGTACAGCGGATACGTCGAGGCCCGGACCAGATAGTTGAGCCGGACGATCGGATGCACGCGCCGTCCGCGCGGCACGAACAGCCCGGTCAATCCGCGATGCACTTCGGGCACATGCGGGGCGATCATGGGATCCTCCGCGCCGCGAGCAGCGCGATGTCGTCGAACTGCGCCGAGTCGGCGATGAACGAACCGAGCGCGGAGTCCACGCGCTCGATGAGCCCCTGCGCCGTCGCGCTGTTACCCGCCAGCAGTTCCATCAATCGGTCCTCACCGTATGACTCCTCCGCGGGATTGCGCGCATCGACCACGCCGTCCGTAAAGGCGACGAGCGTCTCGCCGCGCCCGATGCATTCGCGCGCCACGCCGAAGGGAAGCTCGGCCATCAGGCCCACGGCTGGACCGGTAGGCGCGAGTCGCGCTCGCACCCTACCGTCGGCACCGAGCAACGCCGGCAGCTCGTGACCCGCATTCACGTACTCGACGACGCCGGATGCCGGGTCGAGCACGGCGAAGAACACCGTGGCGAACATGTTCGCGTTACCGTGCGTGCGGGCGATGTAGTCGTTGGTGCCCTGCACCGTCGCGCGCAGGCCGTCGGCCGGCTCCGTCGCCGCGGCGAACTGCGGCTCGGCGAGCGCGCGGAACAGGCTGCGAAAGAGCGCCATGAACAGCGCCGCGCCGACGCCCTTGCCGCATACGTCGGCCAGGACCATCGCGACACGACCGCCGGGCAGCGGAAAGGCATCGTAGAAATCGCCCGCCACCTGACGCGCGGGACGGAAGTGCGCGCGCAGCTCCCAGCCGGCAGGCTCGGGAATCTCATTCGGGAGGAATCCCAGCTGGATCTCCCGCCCGATCTCGAGCTCGCGCTCGAGGCTCCGCGCGTGCCGCTGCTCGGCGTCGTGCAGCCGCTTCCGCGCGAGCGACGATCCTACCCGTGCGCGCAGAATCGCCGGATTGAATGGCTTCGGCAGATGATCGTCGGCGCCCAGACCGAGGCAGCGTACGATCGACTCCTCCTCCGTCGCCGCGGTGATCATCACGACGGGGATATGCGCCAGCGCCGCGTCGCGCTTCATGATCTCGAGCACCTCGTAGCCGGTGAGCTCGGGCATCATGATGTCCAGCAGGACGAGATCGAACGGCTGCTCCGCCAGGCGATCGAGTGCGGCGCGCCCGTGCTCGGCCACCATCACGGTGTGTCCGTCGCGCCGGAGCCGCCGCGACAATAGGTCGCGATTCAGCTCGTTGTCGTCCACGACGAGAATCGTGCTCGCCGGCACTGTCGCCGTGCGCTGCTCCGTGGTGCTCATCGTGCGCGGGCAGTCTCCGCCGACGGGGCCGCGGGCTCGGGCTGCGCGAGCAGCTGCTTGAGATAGGGGAGCTGCTCCTCCGCGGCCTGCGCACCGCACGCGATGACGTGCTTGAACTTGTGTGTGTCGAACAGGTTCACCGGCTCGCCGAAGTCGGGCACGATGGGAAGAATCTCGGCGTGGTGCGCGAGGTTGTGAAACGAGTAGTTCGCGCGGAACAGGTTGTTGGTGTAGATGCTGTTGACGTGAAAGGCGTAGCTCGTCGCCGAACGGATGCGCCGCGGATACGGGCTCTCGAACCCCATCGCGAGGATGACGTCGGCGCCCTCCTTGATCGCCACGTCGACCGGCAGCGGTGCGGATAGGCAGCCGTCGAGCATGAGCTTCCCGCCCACTTCCCACGGCTCCCAGATGTACGGGATCGCGATGCTCGCGCGCACGGCGTCGACGATCGTGCCGGATGCGAGCGTGGCCTGCTGTCCGGTCAGGAGCTCGGTGGCCACCACGAAGAGGGGGATCACCGTATCGGCGAAGGTATGGTCGCCATACCCCTTTTTCAGCGCGGCAAGCACGGGCTCACCGTGCACCATGCCGAAGTGTCCGCGGAATCTGAACAGCTTCGGCAGGAAGGCGCCGAGCATCGAGGCATAGTCGCGGCGCTTCGTCACGTCGCGGTTCCACATCGCGAGCGTCATCGCTTCGACCTCGTCGGCGTCCCAGCCGAGCGCCATGCAGGCGGCGTACAGACTCCCGCCGCTGCAGCCGATGACGAGGTCGAGCGCGATACCTTCGCGCTTCAGCACCTTCCACAGACCGAGCGCGGCGGCGCACTTCACGCTGCCGGCGCCGATGACGAGGGCGACGCGCTTTTTCTGCGGAACGCTCATGCCGGGAAGCTCGCGACGGCGAGCTCCACGTCGGGATAGAGCTTGAGGATCGTCGTGAAGCCGCTCATCTCGAGCACCTTGTGCACGGACGGCATCACTGCCGCGAGACGGAAGTCGCCGCCGGCGGAGCGAGCCTGTTTCACGGTGGCGAGGAGCGCGCGCAGCCCCGCGCTGCTCGTGTAGTTCACGCCGCTCAGATCGGCGATCAGGCGCGTGTTGCCGGCGTCGATCTGCTGCTGCAGCGTCGCCATCAGGGTGTCGGCGGTGAGGCCGTCCACACTGCCCGTGATGCGCACCACCGTGGTGGGGGGGGGCGTGCGGTGCTCGACGATGATGTCCATGCGTCCTCTGCGTATGCGTTCAGCTAGTGAGTCAGCCGCTTGACGAGAGTCAGGCGGTTGCCGTGCGGGTGTCGTCGCTCGTGGCGCGTCTCGTCCATGAGCTGGGTGACGAAGTGCCAGCCGAGGCCACCGACCGATCGCCGGTCGAGAGGCGCGTCGGGATCGGCGGGTCGGATCGTGGAAGGATCGAAGTATGGGGCGTCGTCCTCCACCGTGATCACGACCTGGCGTGGATCGCGGTGAAAGCGGAGGGTGATCGGCCCGGGCGTGCCGCCGGCGTAGCCGTGCTCGATCACGTTCATCGCCGCTTCCTCGGTGGCGAGGCGCACGTCGAAGGTGGTCGTCTGGTCGAGGGCGGCGCGAGCGCAGGCGCGGTCGATGAACGCCAGAAGATCTGCGAGGCGCTCGCGTCGCGCCTCGCAGACGATCTCGTCGGCGTCCAGCTCGGGAGCTGCGTCCATCACGCCCCGGGGCGTTCCCCCAACCATCGCTCGACCTTCTCGAGGAGGCGCGGCAGGTCCACCGGCTTCGTGTCGAAGTCGTCGCAGCCCGCCTCGCGCGCCTGGCGCTCGTCGCTCGCCATGGCGAGCGCGGTGAGCGCGATGATCGGGATGGCGCGGGTGTCCGGGGCCGCCTTGAGCCGGCGCGTCGCCTCCCAGCCGTCGATCACGGGGAGGCTCATGTCCATCAGGATGACGTCGGGGGTGCCGGTGCGCGCCGTCTCCACGGCCTCGGCGCCGTCCACGGCGGTGAGGACTTCGTACCCGCGGCGGGTCAGGCGGCGCGACAGCATGTCGCGACTGAGCTCATTGTCCTCGACGAGGAGGATACGGGGCGGGGACATGATCGACGGAAGGGGACCGACGGCGGCGCCGGTCGGCCGATCATGCCTGCCGTGAGGTGATTTCGCAAGCCGAACGCACCCGCGTTGTACGCGGGTGTGCTCAGCTCCTCAGCACCCGATCGTCGGTGCGCTCCGTCTGCAGCCTGGTGAGGAAGCGCTGGCTCTCGGCGATGCGCTCGACTTCGATGGCGATGGCGTCCACCGCCTGCTCGATGCGGGCGAGGCGATCGTCGTCGTAGCGCGGCGCGGCCAACGATTCATGCTTGCGCCGTGCGTAGCGGGTGGCGTAGGCGTGGAGGCTGACAATGATGGCGGCCAACGCGGCGAGCGACACGATGCCGACGGCGGCGAATTCGGCGACGATCTCTGGAACGTTGGGGTTCATTGGCGGGGATGCGGAAGTGCGGGAATGCGGGAGTGCGGGAACGCCTCAATGGGACGTACGCGACGCCGAATGGGATGGTTTCCCGTGGTCGCGGCGTCTGCGTCGGGATGGTTTTCGCTCGTCGTGGCGTCTCCTGTCGGAGGCGGCCGGGAGCTCACAGATTTTGCGCCGCCGAAAGTTCTGGGGAGGTGCACGCCATGCGTGTCGGATTCCGCAGCTGGCCAGTGGTCCTGGTGTCGTCGGCACTGCTGGCCATCGTGCTCCTCGATGGCTGCGGCGCGAAGCATCCGCACGCCGACGACGACGCACTCGCCGCGAGCACGGGGACGGCCCTGGCGCGCGCGTGCGATCACGCCGACCAGGATACCAGCCACTACCTCCACACGCCGCTCTACCGCGCGTGCGCCGTGAGCGTGAAGGCGCGCCCCATCACCAACGATGTGCGACCGGAGTACCGCCCGACGGGGCGCGATCGCAGCTGCTTCTCCGCTGTCATTCAGATGGCGGTGGACACCGCCGGATTCCCGGAAAGCCGGACGGTGCGCGTGGTACGCGCAACCGATCCCAGCTTCGCTGCCGCGGTGCTGGCGGTCGTGCCGGCGATGCGGTTCGAGCCGGCACGACTGGGTGAGCGGCGCGTCCGCCAGCTCTTCGAGCTGCGCGAGGTGATGGTGATCCGGCAGGGTCGGTCGGGGCTCGGCGGCGGGCCGCGGCCGGTCGTCGCGGGCTCGCGCGGATTCGGCGGGGGGATCGGGGGCGGCGGCCTCACCAACACGCCGCCCGGCTCCCTGCCCGGCTCGCAGTTGCCGACGACGGGGAGCGGCCCGTCGCCCTGCTAGGGCGACACGGGCGCGAGATACCGGTTGAGCCACCCGAACACCGCCTGATGCCAGCGCCTGCTATCCAGCGCGCTCAGCACCCAGTGCCCCTCGTTCTGGAACACGAGCCCTTCTGACGGGACCCCTTGGCGGCGCAGCGCGGTGAAGAGCTGCAGCCCCTGATCGAGCGGTACGCGGAAGTCCTGCTCGTTCGTGATCACGAAGGTGGGCGTGCGGATCTTGTTGGCCGACAGATGCGGCGAGCAGCGCGCGTAGTTGCGGCGAGCCGTGGCACTCCACGCCGGCCCGCCGAACTCCCACTCCGGGAACCAGAGCTCTTCGGTGGCGAGCGCCATGGACTCCACGTTGAACACGCCGTCATGGGTCACCGCGGCCTTGAATCGGTTCGTGTGTCCGATGAGCCAGTCCACGGCGTAGCCGCCATAGCTGGCACCGGCGATCCCGGCGCGCGCACGATCGACGTAGGGCAGCGCCGACACGGCATCGAACACGGCGTTGAGGTCGGTCATCGCTTTGCCGCACCAGTCCTGCGAGATCTCGTCGACGAACTTCTGGCCGAAGCCGGTCGATCCGCGCGGATTGGGCGCCGCCACGACCCAGCCCTGCGCGGCCCAGAGGGAAGGATTCCAGCGCGTCGACCAGGCGTCCTCCCAGCTGCCCTGCGGTCCACCGTGAATGAGGAAGACCACGGGATACCTCTTCGTCGCGTCGAAGTGCGGGGGCTTGAGGAGCCAGTACTGCACCGGTGTTCCCCCAGCGCCCGCCACGGTCAGGCTCGCGGGCTTGGGCAGATCGACGGCGGCCAGCCATCCGGCATTCTCGTTGGTGAGCTGACGTGTCGCGCCATCCGCGTTCAGGCGATACAGATCCGGCGGTGCGACGAGCGAGGACTTGGCGAACACCGTGAATCCGTTGCCGAGCTGGAATGCGCCGACCGCTCCGCCCTGGACGACGAGCTTCGGCGTGCCGCCGGCGGCGGGCATCGTGTAGAGATTGCCCGTGCCGTCACGGACCGCGGTGAACCAGATCGTCTTTCCGTCGGGGGAGAACTTGAAATCGTCTACCGACAGGTCGGGAGAGGTGAACAGGGTGCGCTTCGCTCCCGTCGCGCGATCGTACGCGTCGAGATACCAGCGGTCGGCCTCGAAGCCGGCGCGTCGCTGAGCGCGAACGACGATCGACCGTCCATCCGGGGAGTACACGGGCGTCATGTCCGCCGCCGGGTTCGGCGTCAGCTTGGTCGCTACGCCACCGGAGACGGGAACGGTCCAGACGTCGTGATTCGTCGTCCACATCTCGGAATCCTTGGCGCCGCGCTTGGAGACGAACGCGAGCTGACGCGAATCCGGTGAGAAGGCGATCGCGCCATCCTCGTAGAAGTGCGGCGGCGAATCGTAGTCGCCCGGAGTGAGATCGCGCGTGGCGCCGCTCTCGACATCGGTGACGAACACGTGATGCCGCACCTGCCCCCACCACTCGTTCCAGTGGCGATACGGCAGGCGCGTCAACGCGTGCACCTTCACGGGATCCTTCTCGATCGAGTCGCGCGTGCGAGCGTTGCACGCTTCGTCGCCGCAGCGCGGATAGACGTCGGACACGAACGCGATCATGCGTCCGTCGGGGGACGCGACGATCGGCTCCTGCACGCCGGCGCCAAGGGTGGTGATCGCGCGTGCGTTCCTCCCTTCGCCATCGGCGACGTAGAGCTGCGCCGCGCCATCGCGCGTCGAGACGAACGCGATTCGATCGTTGGAGAGAAAGCGCGGCGAGCCGTCGGTCTTCGGGCCTTCGATGAACGGTCGCGGCGGCGCGGAACCATCGGCTGGCACCATCCAGATGTCGGCGTTGCGCTTGCCGGAGGCGGAGTCGGTGGTGGTGCGCACGAAGAGCACGCGACGCCCGTCCGGTGACAGCTGTGGGTCAGCGACGCGCACCGCGGTGATGAGATCCTCCAGCGCCATGGGGCGCCGGGCCTGTGCGCTCACCGCAGCGGGGAGGAGGACGCTCATCGTGAGGAGGCCGAGAGCGGCGATGATCGGGCGGCGAAGAGCGCGCGACATGGCTGTGAAGAAAAGGGGTGGTCAATCGGCTGGTTGCGTAAGCTACGACCTGGTGCGGGGATGCGGAGATGGGGGGATGCGGGGATGCGGCACTGCAGCGGGCGGGAAATTTCCTCCGGTTGCGTTTTCGGCTTTCGTTCGGTAAATAGAACCCCCCGCGGCGGGCTCGGCGGAGAGGTGAATTCGCCCAGAACTACGCCCGGTGGTTTCGGTATTTCTTCGGTGCAGGCCCGATACCTGCCTCTTCCTCCGGCATGCCCCTCTCGATCGCCGAGCTGGTCAAGCTCCTCCCCCCGCCACCGCCGCCGACCCCTGCGCTTCCCACCGGGGTCGCGGCGCTCGATGCGGTGCTGCTGGGAGGGGGGCTGCCGCGCGGACGGCTGACCGAGATCGCCGGTCCGGCGGGGAGCGGGAAGACGACGCTCGCGCGCGCGATCGTCGAGTCCACCGTGGCTGCACACGGCTGGGTGGCGTACGTGGACGCGCAGTGCACGCTCGACGCGCGCGACTGGGTGCACCTGGGCGACGCGGAAGGAGTGTGGATCATCCGGCCGCGCGACGTGGCGCGTGCGGCGTGGTGCGCCGATGTGCTGCTGCGCAGCGGCGCCTTCGCGCTCGTCGTGCTCGACGGAGCGCCGATGCTGAGCAAGTCGGCGGCGGTGCGACTGACGCGGCTCGCGCGCGAATCGAACGCCGTGCTCGTGCTGCTCGCCGATCGAACGGGAGCCGCGTCGCAGCTCGGCGGCGCGGTACGACTGCTGGTCGAACGCACGACACCGGGGAAGCGACGACACCCACCACCACCCCCCACTCCCCCCCCCCCGCCGGCGGGGGGGGGGGAGTGGGGGGTGGTGGTGGGTGTCGTCGCTTCCCCGGTGTCGTGCGTTCGACCAGCAG
>DASVNI010000291.1:0-14151 GCA_036383935.1 Gemmatimonadaceae bacterium
CGATTCGCTCGGTCATGGTCAAGTCATTCGAGGAAACCCACGAGGCGCGGTACGGCCGCGTCGAGCCAAGATGGACGATACTGCGCGGAGTTCTCCCGGGAAGTACCGGTACCGGGCCGCTCTCCCGACTAGCGCCGCGCCGACTCGACCTGTATCGTCGAGCCGTCCGGCCGCGAGGTCGTGCCGGCAGGTTCGCAGGTTCCGAAGCTGGGCGAGGTGGCAGCATGTACAGCGATGCCCGGTCCGATCGAGAGCACATGACTACATCGAGCGATGCGCGGCGGATGGCCGAGGTGGCGCTCGCAGGTGCGCTCGACGAGTCACCGCACGTCACGCACGTCGCAACGCGCATCGCACTACATGCGTACGTGGATGCGCTGGCGACGGAGGGGCTGATGCCCGAAGCAGTGGTCATCGCCTTCAAGGATCTGCTGCTCCGCACGCAAGCACTGCACCGATACGAGCCAGAGACGCGCATCGAGCTACGCACGGTGCTCGTCTCTGAATGCATCGCGCACTACTTCGGCGTGCGCGCGCCTGACGACGCACCGCGAGTGCGGCCGAAGCTGCGCATCATTCGCGGTGGTGATCTCGACGCACCGCGCGGCGCGACGGAGCGTCCCCCCGACGGACGCGCGTAGCGCCGCGGGGGCTGCGTTCACGAAGAGCGCGAGCACTCAGAGCAGCAGATCCACTCGCAGGAGCTGACGCGCGTTCCACCACAGCGCGCCGAGCACGTTGGAGCGTGCGAGCTCGACGCTCGCCTCGCCGACGGCTCCTGGTCGCCATGCGTCGCCCGCAGCGCGGCGGACACGCACTTCGACGACACCCTCTCCCGGCGCGCGCGCGACTCCGCTCGTCGCGACGTCGGTGACCTGCGTGGTCCACGGCGCGCCGACATCGGCGAAGGAGACGGCGTGCACGACCTGGCCGGTTCGCACGCGCGTCGCGCCCGCACCGGCGAGCGCGATGCGCAGCTCGACGGAATCGCGGGCGGCGAGCGCGAGCAGCGTATCGCCGGCGCTGACGCGGCGACCGAGCAGCTCTTCGGGGTGCGGGGTCATGACGATGCCGGGCGCCGTCGCGCGCAGCGTCAGGTCGGCGATCCGACGGTCGATGCTGGCGACGGTGGCCTCGGCCGCGGCACGTTCGGCGGCGAGTCGCGACGCGTCGCCGGAGCGGCCGGCAACGCGCGCGGCGGACTCGGCGACGGCCAGCGAATCCACCGTGCGACCGATGGCGAGCGCGCTGCGCTCGAGGTCCCGGTCGACCAGTCGCAACAAGGGGGTGCCCGGCTCGACACGCATCCCTTCCCCGACGAAGAGCTGGGCGACGACGCCGCTGTCGGCCGCCGTCACGGCGCGTGCGTCGACCGACCCCACGACGAACGCCCCGGAGCTCGTGATGCTCCAGGGAACGAAGAGGAGCACGAGCGCGGCGATCACGAGACCGGCGCGAACGGGACGACGCATGCGGCGCAGCGCGTCACGACGCGCGCGAACGGTGAGTACGACGGCGCGCGTCCAGCCGGCGATGCGCTTGCGGAGCAGCGCCGCGAGGACCAGCGCGACGGTGACGCCGCCGATCATGCCGAACGCCGCGCGAGCCCAGCCGACGAGCAGGAAGATGAGCAGGATGAACAGGCCGGTGATGTACGCCGTGCCGAGCGCGCCGTAGATCAGAAAGACACGGCGCTCGCGCGCCGTCGCCGCCGGCTCCGGCTCCTCGAGCCGGAGCAGCGTACGCCTCACCCACCAGCGAAAGTGCGCGAAGGCGCGCAAGCGCAGGTTGGGAATCTCCATCCAGTCGGTGAACGCGAAGTAGCCGTCGAGCGGCAGCAGCGGGTTCGCGTTCGTGAGCAGGGTGGACGCGCCGCCGACGAGCATCGCCGCGACGGCGACGTTGGAGACGAGCGTGCCGGGTGCCGCCGCCCACCAGACGATGGCGGCGACGCTGGCCATGACGAGCTGGATCCAGCCTCCCGCAGCGGTGACCCACAGGCGCGCGCGCCGCTCGGGAAAGCTCCACGCGTCCGAGACGTTGCAGTAGAACGCGGGCTGGAAGTAGATGAGCATGAAGCCCAGCTCGTGCACCTCGCCGCCGAAATGCTTGCACGCGTAGCCGTGCCCCAGCTCGTGCACGAGGATGACCACGGCACCGGTTACCCACAACACGACGATGTTCGCGAGCGTGATGTTGTGGAGCGAGTAGGTGTTCACGAGCGCGGCACTGAACTCGTTCCAGCGCGCGGCGAGCAGTGCGCAATACACGACGAAGACGGCGAGCGACGCGACGACGAACCAGCGCGTGAACATCCACTCGAACGAGGGCATGGTGCGCGCGAGCAGCTCGTCCGGATCGCCGAACGACCAGCGCATGCGCAGCAGCTCGCCGCGGAAGAGTGTGGGGCGCCGCCGCTCACGACGCTCGGCGCGCAGCCGCTCGATCTGCAGAGTCGTGCGCTCGCCGAGATCGCGCTCGAGGAAGCCGGCGTTGGCGAGCGTCCGCGCGAACGACTCGACGGCGTCGGCGGAGATGCGAAGCCCCTCGGCTGTGAGGTGAGCAGCGATCTCCGCGAACGTTCTGGTGCCGTCGAAGGCGCGCATGACACGCACCTCGGTGCTGCCGAAGCGAAAGTACTTCTGCGCCGCGAGGTCCTTCACGACGTAGCTCGTCTCGCCGCGATAGACCTGCTCGATGATCGAGATGTCCGGCCGCAGGCAGGGCGCGCCGGCGCGGGCGCTCACGTTCAACGCGGCGCGCGGGCGAGCCGCTCGCCCGCCGAGAGGCCGCTCAGGATCTCGACGCGCCCACCCCCGACGTCGCGGCCAAGGGTGACCGGCCGGAGCGTGCTGTGGCCGTTGTCGACGACGATGGCGTAGCCGTCGGCGGCAACGGCCTCACGCGGCGCGCTGACGACGCGGCGTGGTTCCTTGCCGAGCCGCACGCTGACCGCGCTGCCGGCGAGCAGCGCGCTGGTGGGATTCGTCACGCGGACGACGAGCTCGCGCGTCCCGCTCGCCGCATCGATGAATGGCGCGGCGTGTACGATACGCGCGGGAAAGTCGCTGCCTGCACCGGCGGAGATGGAGGCCGCGTCACCGACGCGGAGCTGGCGTCCGCTCGCCTCGGGCACGCGCACGCGGGCGAAGAGGGGCGCGGGCTCCGTGACGCGGAAGAGGGTGTCGCCCACCGACACGTAGCGTCCGGGGCGAGCGAGGCGCGACGTGATCACGCCGGCAAAGGGCGCGACGATGCGCGTGAGCTCGACGTCGTGCTGCGCCTTGCGGCGTGCGACCTCGGCCTGACGGAGCTGGAACTCCACCTGCTCGGAGTCCGCGGCGGTCGCGCCACCGCCCTTCTTGAGAAGGCGCGTGCGCGCCGCGACGCGCGTGATGCTCTCGTACGACGCGTCGGCGCCGGCGAGGGCGATCGTCTGA
Source organism: Gemmatimonadaceae bacterium (assembly GCA_036383935.1). GTDB lineage: Bacteria > Gemmatimonadota > Gemmatimonadetes > Gemmatimonadales > Gemmatimonadaceae > AG11. Next base: position 3,441 of record DASVNI010000291.1, read on the forward strand.
TCGGTGTTCTCGAGCCGCGCGAGCAGCTGGCCGGCGCCGACGCGGTCACCCAGCTCGGCGTCGAGCTGCTGGATGGTGCCGGCCGATCGCGCGACGACGACCGCGTCGTGCTCGACGTAGAGCTGCGCTGGAAGCTCGATGGGGAGGCGGACGGTGCTCGTGTCGACGACGAACTCGGCGACGGGAGTGCCGGATCCGCGCGGCGCGCCGGCCTGCTGCGGGCCCGCCGAGCGGGCCTCTTCAGTGCATGCGATCGCGGAGGAAGCGAGAGCGAGCACGGCGAGCGAGGTGCAGATCCCTCGACTCGCTGCGCTCGCTCGGGATGACACCGGGCTCGCTGCGCTCGCTCGGGATGACAGGTGTGCAGCTTCGATCACGACCAGAACCTCCACCAGGCGAGCCGCGTCGCGCGGACTGGGGCACGAGCCAGGCGCCAGAGCACCGACGCCGGCTCGGTGAGGACACGGGCATACGCCGCCATTCCTGGGCGCAGGAGCGCGTCGGGGTTGGCCACGACGGCGCGAACGGGGAAACGGACGTCGGAGCCCGTCGTGGACGGCGCCGCGGCGATGGACGACACGCGTCCGCTGAAGGTGCGCTGCGGCAGTGCCGCGATGCGCAGGCGAACCTCGTCGCCGGTGCGCACGCGCGTGATGTCCTGCTCACCGACGCCGAACTCGAGCTCGAGAGAATCCGTCCGACCGACGGTGACGAGCAAATCGCCCTCTGCCATATGTGACCCCGTCAGCTCGTCGGGGCGAGCGGTAAGGATCATACCGCGCACGGGAGAGCGGACGACGCTCGAGCGAAGCTGTTCATCGAGCAGATCGAGGTCGCGACGAAGCACGTCGACGCGAAGGCGCTGGAGCCGCTCCTCCGTGGCGTCGCCGCGCGACGAGGCGATGGCTGCCTCGCGCTCCGCGGCGGCGACCGCAGCAGCGGAGGCATCGCGCTCGGCGCGCCGCTCGTCGTCGCGCAGGTGCGCGATCGGCGCGCCACGCTCGACGAACATGCCCTCGCGGACGAATACCCGATCCACGACCCCGGCGATGGTGGGACGCACATCGGCGCGGACGAGAGGACGGAACAGCGGCTCGGAGCCCGTGACGCGCATCGGCCAGCGTACCAGGGTGAGCAGCGCGAGCGTCACGGCCGCGATGGCGGCGTAGGTGGCGCGCCGGCGCGCGGGCAGCTCGAGAAACGCTTCGCGCCTGGCGCCGATCGCGCCGAGGGCGTTGGCCAGCGGGACCTGGCGGTAGAGCCGCGCGTTGCGGACGGCGACGGTGCTCTGGTTGGCGAGGATCGCGGCGAGCGCGCGCTCGCGCGGCGTGGCGAAGTCGGAGCGGTCGGCCTCGAAGAGGAGGATGCCGACGATTCCCTCCTCGTCCTTGAGAGGGAGATACAGGCCGCTCATCGCGCCATCACGCTCGAGGTCCTCGCCGAAGATCTGGACGAAGGTGCGCTCGGCGTCGGAGCCGGGATCGGTGCGCTCGGAGAGGTAGAACGATTCGCCGAGTCCGGCGGCCCACGCGGCTCGCACGGCAAGGTCCTGGAGCGCGGGATCCTTGGCGTCGACGCCGTCGGCGCCGGCGACGGCGCGGATGTCACAGACGCCGTGCTCGTAGAGGGCGACGGCGCCACGGTCGAAGCTGAACGCCTTGGCGGCGAGGTTGACGACGGTGCGGAGGACGCGGTCGAGGTCGAGCGTCGAGGTGATCTCGCGGCTCATCTCGGTGATGAGCGCGAGCTCGCGCGCCGTCTCGTCCGCCTCGCGCCGGCTGGCGGCTAGCCGGTTGGCGCTGGCCATGGCCGCGCCGGCCGAAGCGGTCAGCCGGCGGAGCGCGTCGCGCTCGGCGGGGCTGAAGTCGCCGTGGGTCGCGCGCGACCGGCTCGCCCGTACGACAGCGATCGTGCGCTCGCCGGCGACGATGTCGGCGGCGGCGACGACGACGTCCGGCTCGTCGTCGAGGGGAAGGCCGATCCGCTCGGCGGGGACGGTGCGGCCGCCGAGGCGGTCGCGATGCTCACCGACCGCGCCACGGCAGACGAGGTTCTCGCCAGTCGGGACCCAGATCGACGCCGTCTCGAGCGAGATCACGCGCCCTGCGGCAGCGAGGGCTCTTCCGGCGATGGCACCCGGGTCGTCGGTGGCGAGCAGATCGAGCGTCGCGTCGTGCAACGCATCGATTGCCTGCGGCACCGAAGTGGTCCCGAATGGCGGAGTGGCAGTAAGGGTGGGTGAATCCACGAGTCGCTACTAGGTCCGGCGTCGGGGCCCTCGGGGGGCTAACGTGGCCGGCCGCGAAGTCATTCGCAAGACGTGCGGCGCGTGAGCCGCGCATGCCGCGAGCAGAAAACGAGCGCGCCGCGTGGGCGAACTTCACTCACGCGGCGCGGACGTTGGGGGAGGGGCCTGCGGGACTACATGTACATGCGCGGGGCGATGCGGGCTTCGAGCTCCTGGACCGTCAGCTCGATGGCGTCGGCGCTCTTCTCGGTCGCCGCCTTGACCTGCTCCTTCTGCTCCTCGGTCAGGTCGATGCGGACGACTTCGGTTTCCTTTTTGTCAGTCATTGTCGTTGTTCTCAGTGGAGTGAGTCGCTCGGTGGGGCGTACGGGAAGGGGTGCGGCTCCGGGCGAAGGTGTAGCGACGGTGAAGCGCGACCCTCAGGGACGTCGAAAGCCGACGCCCGGCAAGCCGCTGTCAATCGTCGAGGATCATGCGGGGGGCGATGCGCTGTTCCAGCTCCTGCACGGTCAGCTCGATGGCCTCGGCGCTCTTCTCAGTCGCCGCCTTGATCTGATCCTTCTGCTCGGCCGTGAGGTCGATCCGGACGATGTCCTTCTCGCTGGCGTCTGACATTGGAGGTCTCCGTAGGTGTGGGGCGCTGCGTGACGGGGCGAAGGATGCGGGGGCATCGTGAATCGATCGTGAATCCTCTTCCCTGCATCGTTAGTCGACCGTATCTTCGCGTCCTTCCAGCTCCCGGAACGGTTCCCACTGCTCGCTCTTCGGTTGTGTGGCGACGTCGCCTTACAGCCGCCCGACGGCTCGACACTCGAGCCGGCGCCGGGCGCGAAGTCGCTCGGGCTACTGGCGTTCCTGGCGCTCGAGCCGGGTGCGCATCGGCGTGAGGAAGTCACCGCCCTGCTCTGGGGCGAGTTTCCCGAGGAGAAGGCTCGCGCCTCGCTGCGGCAGGCGCTGACGCACCTTCGGGATGCGATGGGAGAGACGCTCCACGTCGATCGCGCGACGGTGGAGCTGGCAGGCCCCATCTCCTGCGACGTCACCGAGTTCCTCCGGCTCGCACCGCTCGATCCGGCCGGCGCGCTGGCGATCGACATCCCGCGATTCCTCGAGTCGCTGGTCATCCGTGGCTCGCAGGCGTTCGAGGAATGGGCCGACGCGAAACGCGCCGAGCTGCTGGGGCGGTACGTGGCGCTGCTCAGGGCCGCGGCGCGCGACGCGATGGCGCGCCGGGCATGGCAGGAGGCGGTCCATCTGAGTGAGCGCTGGCGCCGGCTCCAGCCACTCGAGGACGACGCCGTCGCCGTGGAGATGGAGGCGCGCTTCCTCATCGGCGATCGGATGGGCGCGCTGGCCATCTTCGCGCGCCACGCGGCGCAGCTCTCGTCGGAGATGCGCCGCGAGCCGGGCCGGTCGCTGAAGACGCTCGCCGACCGGATCGAGCACGCGGCACCGGCGACGACCGTCCCGCGCCGAGCGACGGAGAGCTGGTACGAGCATGCGCCCTCGTTCGACGCGAGCCTCGTGGGCCGCGAGCGCGAATGGGACACGCTCAAGCGCGCGTGGGACGGCGTGCTCACTGGCAGCGGCCGGACCGTACTGATCGAGGGAGAGCCAGGCGTCGGCAAGAGTCGGCTGGCCGACGACTTCATGCGATGGGTGACCTCGCAGGGTGGGCTCGTGCTGAGAGGGCGTGGCTACGACGCGCGCGCGGGTGCTCCGTTCGGTCCGATGATCGACGCGCTGCGTGGCACGCTCGACGCGCCCGGGCTGGCCGGCGTGGATGCGGAATGGCTGGCCGAGGTGGCGCGCGTGCTCCCCGAGCTGCGGCGACACTTCCCTGGCCTCCCCGACGTGGCGGCAGCCGCGGCCGCGGCGGATGGCTGGCGTCTGTTCGAGGGAGTGGCGCAGGTACTGCTCGCGCTCGCCGAGGAGAGTCCGATCGCGATCGTGATCGACGACCTGCAATGGTGCGACGCGGACAGCTGCGGGCTGTTGCACTTCCTCGTGCGCCGGCTGGCCGAGTCGAAGGTGCTCTGGTGCGCGACATACACGGTGGGCAGCGTGGAGCGCGACGCGCCCGCCGCGCGGTTGGGCCGCGCGTTGCGCGCTGCACGCGACGCGGCCTACGTGTCGCTCGCGCCGCTGACGGAGGATGACCTCTGGCAGATGGTGCGCGAGCTCGGGCGCGTCGATGCGCCGAACGGGGCGCGGCGGCTCGCGGGACGAGTACACGAAGTAACGGGCGGCAATCCGTTCTACGCGATCGAGCTGCTCAAGACGCTGTTCGCGCAGGAGCTGCTCACGATGGACCCGGCGACGCGCGCGTGGAACGTGAGCGCGGCGGCGTCGGGTGGGGTGCCGACGCCGGCGTACTCGCCGACCGTGCACGACGCGATCGCGGACCGTATCGAGTGCCTGCCGGACGAGCTGCACGCCGTGCTGATCACGATCGCGTCGTCGGCGCGGGGCTGTCGCACGGACGTGCTGTCGCACGTGCACGGCATCTCGCGGTTGCGCGCGGCGATGGAGGGCGACGCACTGGTCGAGCGGCATCTCGTGGCCGAGCAGGATGGGACGTATCGGTGCGCACATCCGACGATCGCCGCCGTGGTGCGCGCGCGGTTGACGACGTCGCGCCGACGCGAAGTGCACCGCGCGCTCGCACAGGCGCTCGAGCTGCTGCTCCCCGGCGGCGGGAACGTGGACGGCATGCAGGCAGCGGAGATCGCGAGCCAGGCGGATCACGCGGGCGAGCGGCCAATGGCGTATCGCTATGCGCTGCTCGCGAGCGAGGGAGCGCGTGCGCGCTGCGCGTACGACGAGGCGCTCTCGTGGCTCGACCTCGCGTGCTCGTCGACGGGCGGTCCGCAGGAGGCGGAGGAAGTCGATCGCCGGACAGCGCGGATCCTCGAGCTCGCGGGGTGGCGCGAAGCGCCCGCGGTGCGCACCCGCGCCACGCTGACGATGCGGCCCGTCCAGCAGGACGATCTCGATCTGCCGCTGCGAGCCTAGCGGGTTACTGGCTCAAGCGAGCCGAAGGCAGGTGCAGATCCCTCGACTCGCTTCGTTCGCTCGGGATGACACCGCCGGCTATCGAGTGCCTGCAGCAGGCTGGGTGACGCGCACCCAGTCCACGAGCACCGTCGCGGAGTCGGCGCGGATCTTCTTTACTGTGGAATCCGGAAGGCCTACGTAGGGGGGACCTTTCGTTCCGTTGACGCCGCGTGGGTAGCCGCCGCCGAGGGCGAGATTGAGGATGAGATACTTCGGGTTGTCGAACGCCCAGCGGCCGTAGGGCGCGGCCATCGCCTTCGTCACGCGGTAGAACTCGCGGTCGTCGACGCGGAAGATCATCTCGTCGGGGCGCCAGTCGACGGAGTAGACGTGCCACCCCGTGATGTCCTGACCGGCGGGAAAGGTGTCGCGGCGAACGAGTGGGGTGTCGCCCGAGTAGCCAGGCCCGTGCACCGCGGCACTGACCCACTTCGGGTCGCCGACGTTCTCCATGATGTCGATCTCGCCGGTGGCGGGCCACGGGCCGGCGCCGAGGACCCAGAAGGCGGGCCAGAGGCCATCGCCCGCGGGAAGCTTCATGCGAGCCGACGCGGTGCCGTAAGTGAACATCACCTTGTCGCGTGAGTCGAGCCGGCCCGAGATCATGTCGAAGTGGTTGCCCTCGGCGGTGACGTGGCCCGGCCGCCAACGCGCGCGGATCTGCAGCGCGCCGTTCTCGGCGCCCTGCGCGTCGGCCCCGGTCACGATGCGCACCGTCGCTGTGTCGTCGACGTAGGCTTGCTGCTCCTCGTTCACCGTGCGGCCGGTGATGCGCACCGACCAGTGCGAGCGATCGAGCGCCGGGCCGGTGAAGTCGTCGAAGAACGAGACACGCTGCGTGTCGGCGGCGGCGCGCGCCGGCGATGATGTCGACGAAGTTGAGGAAGGCGGTGCCGGCGACGTCATCGGATCGCGGCCGTGCACGATCGCGTCGAGCCACGCGGCAGAGCGAAGGGTGAACGGGCGGAGCGAAGCGGGAGTGGCGAGGTGGTTGTGCGGCGAGTCGGGCATCGGCGCCGCTTCCTTCTTCCCGCGGATCTGATTGAACACCGACCAGATGCCGGCGGGCGCGGAGACGTCATCGATGAAGCCCATCGCGACGAGCGACTGTGCCGTGATGCGTGAGGCGAAGTTCGCCGTGTCGAAGTAACGCGCCGTGGTGAGGACGTCAGGCCGCGCGACGTCCCAGTTGGGATAGCTCGCCCAGCGCTTGTGCAGTGCGGCGGTGACGTCGGCGCCGGAGGGCACGTTCACGATGAGATGCGTGACGCGCGGATTGAGGCCGGCGGTGACGAAGCTCTGCTGGCCGCCCATGCTCGTCCCCATCACGACCATCGTGCGGCCGTCCCAGTCGGGGCGGCTGGCGAGATACTCGATGGCGCGATAGTCGCCGAGGTACATCCGGAGGAAGTAGCTGTCGTCGCGACTCGTCTGGCCGATGGTGTTGTACTGCTTGATGATCGCGGGGAGCGCGTCGTAGAACGCCTGCGGCATGTCGCCGGGGACGTCGTGCGGCTCGACGTCGAGCACGAGATAGCCGTCCTTGGCGAGGCCCGTGATCCACGACTTCTGCAGCGGATACGGCGGACTGGCCCACTGCATCATGAGCAGCGCGGGGAACTTGCCCTCGCGCGCGGGCTTGGCGAGCTGACCGTAGACGTGTGAGCCGTTGATGTTGTTCAACTTCACGGTTGCCCATTCGACACCGGCGACGCCGCTCTCGCCAGGCGTGACGACGGGCGACATCGGCACCTTCTCGAGGAGCTGCAGCTTCTCGGTCCAGAAGGCATCGAAGTCGGCGGGCTTGGGCTCGGACGCCTGGATCTTCGTCGGGTCGACGGCGGCGCCGAGTCGGACGCGACCGGGGCCGCCAGTGCTCGGGTTGCCGAACTTCTCGACGCCGGCGGGCGGCTTGACTTCGACGACGAGCATGGCCGGCTCGGCGAGCGATGTCTCGATGCGTCCGCGGCCGTTCTTCAGCACCAACGTGCCGGCCGAAAGTGACTCGGCGCCGAATTTCCGGACCGTGTAGGTGTAGGGGCCGGGCGCCTTCGTTCCCCTGGGCAGCGTGGCGGTCCAGCCGATCTTCTCGCCGGCGGCGTAGATGCCGTTGGCGTGATCGGGGACGAACGTTGGCTGCTGCGCTGCCACGAACGCGGGCGAGAGCAGGAGCATTCCCGCAACGCGTTTCATCCGGAGTCCAGAGGGGATGCGGGAATGCGGGGATGAAGAGATGCGGAAGTGCAGATCCCTCGACTCGCTACGCTCGCTCGGGATGACACGCTCGCCGTGCTCGCTCGGGATGACGGGAATACGCATCAGAAGAACTTCGAGGTGGTGGGGCCGCCGCGCCATTGCTGGAAGGCGACTTCGCCGGCCCAGAGGTGCTCGAGCGCGGAGAAGCTCTCGTTCATCTCGGCTTCGGTGGCCTGCGAGCGATGGCAGCCGAGCGCGCGACGCGCCGCGTCACGGTCGGTTGCGTCGTACGCGATGTGCGTCGTGAGATACTCGCTCGCGGTCGGATAGACCTTCATGCCGTACCAGCGCGGCGCGTTCGCGGTGCGCTCGGGCGGAAAGCCGACATAGAAGAGGCGCGTGCCCGCGGGCGCGGCGCCGGACTGGAAGACTTGCGTGACGACATCGCCGACGAGGCGGTGGTCCTGATGACCGTAGCCACCCTCGGCGCCCCAGGTGAGCACCACGTCGGGATGCAGCTCGTTCAGCGTCGCGGCGACACGGGTGGAGAGCCGGTCGAGCGGCTCGCCAGGCCACGGGCTGAGCACCGCGAGGCCGGCATCCTCGAAGCCGAGGAGGACGGGCGGCTGCGCGCCGAGCTGTCGCGCGGAGCAGCGTGCTTCGTCGGCGCGGACCTTCGCGAGGCTGTCGCCGGCGGGAATGTGCGCGTGCGCGGAGACGCCCTTGCGCCCGTCGGTGGCGACGACGACGTAGACGCGCGTGCCGTTGCGCGCGTAGTGCGCGAGCGCGGGCGAGACAATGGTCTCGTCGTCGGGGTGGGCGAAGATCGCGACCAAGGTGCGCGGGCCGGCCGGCGTCGGTGTCGTGTGGACAGTCGAGCTGCAGGCGAGGGTGGTCGCTGCGGCGAGGATGGCTAAGCGCGGCATTCGGGCCGTGGCTGATTCGCGGTGGGCGGTTTGCGGCGAGTGTTACGAACTACGACACGTGCAGCGCTCCCGCCAGTCGGGTGCAGATCCCTCGACTCGCCGCGCTCGCTCGGAATGACCGCTGACTCACTTCGCGCCAAGGGGTCAGACCCCTCCGGGGTCTGACCCCAACGTGCGCGAGCGCGGGATGACCGCGAGCTACGGACGGGCGATCTCGTAGACGCCAATCGGGAGCTTGTTCTCCGAGCCGCCGACCGTCCATTTCGTGAGCGCGATCGTCCAGCCGTCGTTCTCCAAACCTTCGAGGAGCGGAAGGCTGCGGGCACGGAAGGGGTCGGCCATCAGCATGCGGCCGCCTGGCGCGAGGTTCGTCTCGAAGACGTGGCGCAGGAAGGGGTGCAGTCGTTCGGCGTACAGCACGTCGGCGCCGAGGATCAGATCGTAGTGCTCCTCCTCTTTCCAATCCGTCCAGTCGGCGACGCGGTGCTCGATCGCGACCCTATTCCGCTCGGCGTTGCGGCGGCAGAGGTCGAGCGCGACGTCGAGTCGATCGGTCTGGACGACGCGTGCGCCGAAGGTCGCGGCGACGATGCCCGGAAGGCCGGTGCCGGCACCCAACTCGAGGATGCGCACGCCGGCGAGCGAGGGCGCGCGAGCCACGAGCTCGTGGGCGAGAGCGATCGAGGAGGGCCAGAGCATGACGCCATACGGGATGAAGCCCTGCTGCTCGCCGAGATAGCGTGTCTCGTCGGCCTCACTGAGGATGGCGCCTCTGTGCTGAATGCTCCACGCATGTCCGTCGAGGCGGAGATGGTAGTCGCGGAGCGGCTCGTTGCGGGGATGCGGGGATGCGGGAATGCGGATATGCGGGAAGGCGGACTTGATGAGGTGCAGATCCCTCGACTCGCTACGCTCGCTCGGGATGACAACGGTTTCCCTGCGCTCGCGCGGGATGACATCTGACTCTGTGCAAGGGACGATCCCGGGCGCGCTACCAAAGACGAACGGGTCGGACGGAAAGTTCCGTCCGACCCGTTCGGGAGCACCTCGCGACGCGCTTGGGCGTCAGGCGGCGGGGGGAGTGCCGCGCGACGAGGTGGCGAGTGGGAGAGGTTGGCGCCCTTCCCTGCGATTGTCCATGGCCTGCCGGGCGCGTCGGGCGCCGGCGCGCAGATGAGCGGGTCCGTCGATCGTGCGCCAGATGAGGTAGACGAAGAGGTAAGCGCCGGCGGCGGAGAGTGCGCCACCGGCAGAGAGGAGGATCGTGCCGGCGGTGGGCGCGTGGACGCGGAGCACGAACCCCGAGGCCATCGCGGCGAGACCGATGTTGGCGAGCCACCAGTGGACGAGCGCTGCAGCCGGTCTATGCAAGGGAAAGCGAGCGAAGTTGGGGATCACATGGTAGGCGACGCCGAAGATCATCATCGCGACGAAGCCGAGCAGCATCATGTGCACGTGCGCGAGGCGGTAGAGCGTCCACACCGGATGTGCCGCCATCGCGACGCCGAAGGTGACGCCGAGCGCGAGCCATGCGAGGCTGGCTTTGAGGAAGGCGCGGACGGCGGGGGACATGTGCGGGGATGCGGGGATGCGAGATCAGAAACCGGCGCGGAGTTGTGCGTACAGCCACCGCTTCGTCGTGCCGGCGTCGCCGAGAGCGACTGACGGCGCGGCGGTGCCATTGCGGAAGAGGCTGAGGCCAAGCTCGAGGCTCGTGTTGGCCGGGAGCTTGATCGGAGCGACGAGATCGGACTCGAAGCCGAGCGCGCGGTCGGTGCCGGTGGCGAGGGTGAAGCGGTGCAGCTCGACGCGAGGCGCGAAGGAGGAGGTGACGTTCACGCCGACCGTGCCGAATGCATCGCGGAGACCGTGTTCCTTCGTCGTCGCGGCGGGATCGGCGATGACGTCCATCAACCCATAGAACGGGTGATTGGTGGCGAACATCGTCGAGAACGCCGTGTACCTGCCGTCTTTCGGCGCGGCGTCACCGGAGAGCGCGTCCACGCCGAGGGTGACGACGGCGCGATTCACGGTGCGTGCGAGACGTGCGCCGAGGAGCCAGGCGCGAACGCTCTGACCGGACTGCTTGCTGGCCGTATCCACGAACGCCTGCGTACCCGTCTGCGCGGCACCCTCGAGCTCGAGGCGGAAGCCGGCGAGAATCGGAGCGCGAACGCGTGCGTCGAGCGTGGTGCGGTCGGCGTTCGCGAAGCTGCGATACTGCGCGCCATCGTCGTACAGCAGCGTGACGTCGACTCCGGGCTTCTGCGGCGCGCCACGCGTC
>DASVNI010000292.1:0-4793 GCA_036383935.1 Gemmatimonadaceae bacterium
GTTCGCGCCGTGATAGCGCACGTCGAAGGCACGCCCGCCCAATCGCGCGGACACCGCACCGCGCGTCCGACGCCGGAGCGCGGCATGTGCGTCGCCGCGCGCGACCTGCACGATCACCTCACCGGGACAGAGCGTCCCGAACAGGACGAGCAGCGCCGGCGCGCCGGGTCGCAGCAGCCGCGCCAGCCCGCGCGCGCAGGCGTCGAGATCGCCGACGCAGTTGAGCGCGGCGAAGTTGGAGAACGCGCCGTCGAAGAGCACCTCTCCCGCCAACTCGCGCTCCGTCGCCCACTGCTCGAGCGCCTCGGCGGCGACGACGTGCGGCAGCGGCACGCCCTGCGACCGTAGCTTCTCGCGCGCGATACGCACCATCGCCGGCGAACCGTCGGTGAGCTGGACGACGCGCCCGCGCGCCGCGAGCCAGCGCGCATCCTCGCCGGTGCCCCCGCCGATCTCGAGCACGCGCGCGCCGCGTGGGAACGCCTTCGCCAGCGCGCGGCGCACGGCGCGGCGCTGCGACGCCACGCTGCGCCACGCGCCGAATCGGCCGTCGAAGCGCTCGGCGACCGCGTCGAATGCTTCGATCGCCGGACTCAGGGCGGCGGCGTCCAGCACGCTACTCCTCCACCTCGGCGAGGCTGACGGGCAGCGCGAGACGATGCGTCTCGGCCGCTTCGCCAAGCTCGAACCAGCGTGACTCGTCGGCACCGTCGCGCGCCTCGTCGTGCAGCGCGTCGCGGAGCTGGCGGTAGAACGCGGTCGTGTACGTGCCCTGGAAGAGCATCGCGAGCTCGCCCGTCTCCTCCCAGTTCGTGCGCGCGCCGAGCTGCGCCTGCACCGCGGCGTGGAACTTCGTCCCGGGCAACGGATACGCGACCGACACGCCGACGTCGTCGGGGCGCTCCTCGCGCACGAGGTCGCGCGTCGCGATCACGTCCTCCCACTGCTCCGACGGATAGCCGAGCTGGAGGAACCAGCAGGCGCGGATGCCCGCCGAGCGTAGCGCACGCGTCGCCTGACGCACCTCGTCCACCGTGGTGCCCTTGTCCATCGCGTCGAGGATGCGCTGCGATCCGGACTCGACACCCATCCACACCTCCTCGCAGCCGGCGAGCGCGAGGTTGCGCGCCACGGTGGGCGTGACGAGGTCGGCGCGGCACTGGATCATGAACGGGATGCGCGCGTCGCGAACACGCACCTCGTCGGCGAACTCGGCGATCCAGCGCGCCGTGAGGCCGAAGATGTCGTCGGCGAACCAGACGTGGTCCGGCGCGACGTCGGCTTTCAGTCGACGAAGCTCTTCCGCCACCGACGCCGGCGAGCGCTGCGCATAGCGGCGGCCGAACACCGGCTTCGCGCACCAGTTGCAGCCGTACGGACACCCGCGCGACGTCACCACGTTCCAGGAATGCCGGCCGTGCGCACGGCGCCAGGCGCTGCGGTACGCGTCGGCGTCGACGAGATCCCATGCCGGCAACGGCAGCGCGTCGAGGTCGCGCACACCGGCGCGCGGGGCCGTGATGATCATCTCCCCCGAGGCTGGATCGCGAAGCGCCAGACCGGCCACCGCATCGAGCGGGGCGGCGACGTCGTCGAGCCAGCGCGCCGCCACCTCGGCCAGCGTCGCCTCCGGCTCGCCGAGGAGCACCGCGTCGGCGCCACCGTCGAGATACCGACGTGGATGATCCGTCGCGTCGGATCCGCTCACGACGACGCGGCAGCCGTACTCGTGCGCGGCGCCGATCATCTCGATCGTCGCGTCGCGCAGGCGCGTCGTGCACATCTTCGTGATGTAGTTGAAGCTGTCTTCGACGATCGCGACTACCGTCGGCCTCGCTTCGGCGAGCGCGGCGCGAAACTCGTCCACGCCGTCGGCGAGCATGGCGTCGAACAGCGTCACCTCGTGCCCGTGCTGGCGCAGCACCGCCGCGGCAAGGAGCGTGGCCAGCGGCGGATACGGCTTCATCCGGGCCAGTTGCTTCGCGTCGTCACGAAGGAAGTACGGATGAGCGAGGAGGATCATCGCCTTGGGGAGGGAGCAGGGCTTCAAGGCTGACGGGGTGAGCGGTGGGATTATTCCGAGTCGACCCCAAGGGGGCCCGGACCGGGACCTTGTGCGGTCTTTGCTGCCAAGGTGCGACCGGATACTCGTTCGACTTTCGCGTCCAGCGACGCCCGCACCGCCGCAGATGACCGATCGCGCTTCCACTTCCGCGCCCTTCCCCGCCGGGGACGACGCGCCAATCGCCTCGGAGCCGTCCCGCCCGGAGCGACGCCATCCCGAGCTGCCCCCCGCGGCAGCTCCGGCGGAGGCGCCCGATCCGCATCACGCGCCGCCGAGCGCGCCGGCCGGCCGGCGCCTGCTCATCCTCTCGCTCACCGCGCTGGGCGTGGTGTACGGCGACATCGGGACGAGCTGCCTCTATACCGTCAAGGAAGCGTTCGCCGCACGACACGGTCTCATACCGGCGGCGTCGAACGTCTACGGCGTCATGTCGCTGGTGATCTGGTCGATCATCCTCGTCGTGGTGGTGAAGTACCTGATCTTCATCCTCCAGGCGGACAACCACGGCGAGGGGGGCGTGCTCGCGCTGCTCGCCCTCGTGCTGCAGCGGCAGCATCGGACCGACGACCGCCGACGCCGCCACCTCTTCATCATCCTGGGCGTGTTCGGCACCGCGCTGCTCTTCGGCGACGGCCTCATCACGCCGGCGATCTCGGTGCTCAGCGCGGTGGAAGGTCTGGAGATCGTCGCGCCCCCGCTGTCGCACGTCGTCGTCCCGACGACGATGGCGATCCTGCTGCTCCTCTTCATGGTGCAGCGCTACGGCACGGCCAAGGTCGGTCGCGCGTTCGGGCCAGTCACCCTGACCTGGTTCCTCGTCATCGCACTGATGGGCGTCGCCGAGATCGTGCACGCCCCGCGCATCCTCGCGGCGATCAACCCGTGGTATGCCGTGCACTTCCTCGCCACCCACGGTACGATCGGCTTCATCAGCCTCGGCGGCGTCTTCCTCGCCGTCACCGGAGCGGAGGCGCTCTATGCCGACATGGGGCACTTCGGCAAGCGGCCGATCCGGCTCGCCTTCTACACCATCGCGCTCCCCGCGCTGATCCTGAACTACCTCGGTCAGGGAGCGCTGCTGCTGCGCGATCCGCGCGCGATCGAGAGTCCGTTCTATCTGCTCGCGCCGCGCTGGGCGCTCTACCCCGTGCTGATCATCGCCACGCTGGCGACGATCGTCGCTTCACAGGCGCTCATCTCGGGGGTGTTCTCCCTCGCCCAGCAGGCGATGCAGCTCGGCTTCATCCCGCGCATGACGATCACCCACACCTCCGCGCGGGAGCACGGGCAGATCTACGTGCCACAGATCAACACGGCGCTCGCGGCGGGCACGCTGCTCATCGTCGCCGGCTTCAAGTCGTCCGACGCGCTCGGCGCGGCCTACGGTATCGCCGTCACGGGGACGATGGCGATCACGACGCTGCTCTTCGCCGTCGTGACGCGCTCGCGGTGGGGCTGGCCGCTGTGGCGCGTCATCGGGCTGGCGGTGTTCTTCCTGATGTTCGACCTCGCCTTCCTGGGCGCGAACGCACTCAAGCTCATGCAGGGCGGCTGGGTGCCGCTGCTGATCGCGGTCTCCGTGGCCGCGATGATGACGACGTGGAAGCGCGGTCGCGACGCGCTCTACGGCATCATGAAGAGTGGCAGCCTGCCGATCGATCTTCTGCTCAACGAGATCACGCGCCGTCCGCCACCGCGCGTCTCGGGGACGGCGGTGTTCCTGACGTCGGACGCCGAGGGCGCCTCGGTGGTGCTGCTCCACCACCTGAAGCACAACAAGGCGCTGCACGAGCAGGTGGTGTTGCTGTCCGTGCTGGCGACGGACGTGCCCTACGTGAAGGAGGCGGAGCGCGTCGAGGTGAAGGTCCTCGGCCAGGGCTTCTTCCGCGTGCTCGTGCACACGGGCTTCATGGAGACGCCGAACATCCCCGAGATCCTCGCCCTGTGCGCCGACAGAGGCATCCGCGCGCGCCCGATGGAGACGAGCTACTACCTCGGTCGCGAGATGCTGCTGCCGACGGGCACCTCACGCATGGCCGGCTGGCGGAAGCGCCTCTTCATCGTGATGTCGCGCAACGCCCAGAGTGCGGCGCGTTTCTTTGGCTTGCCGTCGAATCGGGTGGTCGAGCTGGGGGCACAGATCGAGTTCTGAACTTGGCACCTTGGCGCATCAGCACTACCTACTGGGAGTGGCAGTTACCGCCGGTAAGCCCCAACGAGCGCGCCAACGACCCCTCCCAGTACCCCGCCGATTATCGGAACAGTGAACGTCCGATAGTCGTGCTGGTCCTCCGCGCACGCGATGTTGGTCTTCTCCGAGCACGACTTCGTCGTGTTGAGGACCAAGGTATAGGCCAGCCCCGCCGCGACGCCGACGAGGGCGCCGACCTGGGCGCCGTGCACCACGGGATTCCGGCGCTCGCCGCTGTCGGCCGCCACGGGCAGCGAGTGGAGCGAGGTCGGACGCGGTGGCTGCGCCGCGCGAGGGGTCGCGTCCACGGCCAGGCGAAGCCGCGTCGCCTGCTGCGCGTTCGCGCTCTGGTGCGCCGTCGCCATCATGAGTACCGCGACAGTCAGGACGGCGCGCGCCGACTGGACGACGCGGCCCTGAAGGGTCGACAGAAGCATTGGTTCTCTCACAGCCGAATGCGTGGGGGATCGGGCGTCTGGCCGCCCCAACCATCACTCCGCGCACGCGCGGGCGCAACGCGACCAAAGGACGACGCAC
>DASVNI010000293.1:0-4949 GCA_036383935.1 Gemmatimonadaceae bacterium
GTCGTCCAGGGATGGCCGCAGCCGTCCGGCGACACGATGGCGGCGCGCCGCGACGATCTTCGGGCGCGGCTCGACCACCTCCGCCGCGCGGTCGTCCAGGAACCGCGCGGTCACGACGCCGTCGTCGGCGCGTTGCTCACACCGCCGGTGAACGCGACGTCGGTGGCCGGCGTGGTCTTCTTCAACAACGGCACGTACCTCGGCATGTGCGGCCACGGTCTGATCGGCGTCGTGCGCACGCTCGAGTTTCTCGGCAAGCTGCGGAGCGGACGCCATCAGTTCGATACGCCGGTCGGTACCGTGCGCGCCGATCTCGACGACGACGGCAGCGTGACGATCGAGAACGTGCCGTCGCGCCTTCATGCACGCGACGTCACCGTCGCGGTGCCGGGATACGGCGACGTGACGGGCGACGTGGCATGGGGCGGAAACTGGTTCTTCATCACGCACGAGTCTCCCGTGCCGGTGGACATGGAGCACGTGCGGGCGCTGACGCAGTTCACGCACGCGGTCCAGGACGCCATTCGCGCCGCGGGGATCACCGGCGCCGACGGCGCCGACATCGATCACATCGAGGTCTCGGCGCCGCCATCACGTTCCGATGCCGATGCGCGGAACTACGTGCTCTGCTCGGGCGGGGACTACGATCGTTCGCCCTGCGGCACCGGCACATCGGCCACCATGGCCGCCCTCCACGCGCGGGGACAGCTCGCGCTCGGCCGGCCGTGGCGACAGGAGGGCATCACGGGCAGTGTGTTCACCGGGTGGCTCACCAGCGGCAGCCAGGGTGCGCTGGTGCCTCACGTCCGGGGCACGGCATTCGTGACCGGCGAGACGACGCTGCACTTCGATCCCCGCGATCCCTTCCGATGCGGGTTCGGTAGCGCGTGATGTCGGCCGCGTCGCCGGCCGCGCGCCACGACGCCATCGTCATCGGCGCGGGGATCGTGGGAGCGGCGTGCGCGCACGCACTCGCGCACGAGGGGATGCGCGTCCTCGTGCTCGACGCGCGCTATCCCGCCGGAGGATCGACCGCGGCGGGAATGGGCCACCTCGTCGTGATGGACGATTCCCCCGAGCAGCTGGCGCTCACCACGCTCTCGACGACGCTCTGGCGCGCGCTCGCCGCCGAGCTGCCCCCCGCGGTCGAGTACGAGCCCTGCGGCACGATCTGGGTCGCGGCGGACGAGGAGCAGCTCGATGCCGTAGCGGCGAAGCATCGGCTCTACGCCCAGCGCGGCATCGCCAGCGACGTGCTCGACGCACGCGCGCTCGCCCGCCTCGAGCCAAACCTTCGGTCGGGTCTGGCCGGCGGGCTGCTCGTGCCCGGCGACGGCGTGCTCTATCAGCCGCGCATGACGCTCTGGCTGCTCGAACGCGCGCGCGACGCCGGTGCAGAGATCCGCAGCGGTCGTCGCGTCGATCGCATCACCGAGCACGCCGTCCACTGCGGCGGCGAGGTGTTGCGTGCCGAGGTGATCGTGAACGCCGCCGGGGCGGAAGCTCCAGCGCTCACTCCCGAGCTTCCCATCGTGCCGAGGAAGGGACACCTCGCCATCACCGATCGATATCCGGGCTTCGTACGACATCAGCTCGTCGAGCTGGGGTATCTCGCGAGCGCGCACACCATGACGACAGAGTCCGTGGCGTTCAACGTCCAGCCACGCGCCACGCAGCAGGTGCTCGTCGGCTCGTCGCGCGAGCTCGTGGGCTGGGACGCGTCGACCAACCGTCGCGTGCTCGCGAAGATGCTGGCGCGCGCTACCGAGTTCATGCCGGCGCTGGCGTCGCTGTCGGTCATCCGCACGTGGACAGGGTTCCGGCCCGCGACGCCGGACAAGCTGCCGCTGATCGGTGCGTGGCCGGCGACACCGGGTCTCTGGATCGCCGCCGGCCACGAGGGGCTCGGCATCACGACCTCACTCGGCACGGCGCGATTGCTCGCCGACCTCGTGGTGGGACGTACGCCACCGATCGACCCGCGCGCGTTCGCTCCGACGCGCGCGCTCGACACCGCGGAGGCGCACTGATGACGTGCGTGCAGCGGAACGTTCACCCGGAATTGTCCGGTGACTGACGACGTGCGCTCCACTGTCAGCTTCGTCGTCGACGGCGAGCCCCACCGCGCAGCGGTGGGGAGCAGTGTTGCCGCCGCGTTGCTCAACGCGGGGATCTGGCGCGTACGGCAGGCGGTCGATGGCGCGCCGCGCGCACCGCTCTGCGGCATGGGCGTCTGCTACGAGTGCCGCGTCACGATCGACGGTGTGGCGCACCAGCGTGCGTGTCTCGTCCCGGTCGCGGAGGGGATGAACGTGCGAACGATCGGCGGCTCGGGCGAATGACCGCGGCCCTCGAGCTGTTGGACGCCGACCTCGCTGTCGTCGGCGCGGGGCCCGCCGGGATCGCGGCCGCTGCGTGCGCCGCCGAGTCGGGGGCACGCGCCGTCGTCGTCGACGAGAGCCCGCGCGTCGGAGGACAGATCTGGCGACCCCGCCTCGGTCATCCGCCCCGCGGCACGGCACGGCGCTGGATCGAGCGGCTCGAGCGCTCGGGCGCCGTCGTTCGCATCGGTGCATCGGTGATCGACGCGTACCGGGACGATCGCGGAGCGTTCGTGTTGCGCGTCGAGGAGCAGGGCATGCCCGTCGCGCTGCGGGCGAGTCAACTGCTCCTGGCGACGGGTGCGCGCGAGCGCTTCCTCCCATTTCCAGGGTGGACGCTGCCGGGGGTCGTCGGGATCGGTGGTGCGCAGGCGTTGTTGAAGGCGGGGATGGACGTGCGCGGGAAGCGCGTCGTGATCGCGGGCAGTGGCCCCCTTCTGCTTCCCGTTGCCGCATCGCTTCGCGGGGCAGGCGCACAGGTGGCGTTCGTCGCGGAGCAAGCGTCGCCGCGTCGCGTCGTCTCGTTCGCGCTGGGGCTCTGGCGTCGCCCTGCTGCGCTCGTGGACGCCGTGCGCTACCGCGCGGGATTCGCTGGTGCGCCATACCGCACGGGCTGGTGGGTACGCGAAGCACGTGGTGAAGGAGTCGTGCGGGAGGTCGTCCTCACCGACGGGCGTCATTCGCGCGTCGTGCCGTGCGATCTGCTCTGCACCGGCTATGGCCTGGTACCCAACCTCGAGCTCGCGCGACTGCTGGGTTGCGCGATCGAAGGTGGCGTCGTTGGCGTCGACGAGGCGCAGCGTACGTCGGTGGCGGGTGTGTGGTGTGCCGGGGAGCCGACGGGGATCGGCGGCGTCGATCTCGCGCTGCTCGAGGGACAGGTTGCCGGACTCTGTGCTGCTGGCCGTCCTGATGAAGCGCGTCGACTCTTTCCTCCGCGCGCGCGCCTGCGGCGCATGGCCGCGTCGATGGAGCGGACCTTCGCGCTCCGCGACGAGCTGCGCGCCCTCGCCACGCCGCAGACGATCGTCTGCCGCTGTGAGGACGTGCCGATGGGCGCCTTCGACGCCGCGTGGTCGCCGCGGCAGGCGAAGCTGTACACCCGGGCGGGGATGGGTCCCTGTCAGGGCCGCGTGTGCGGGCCGGCGCTCGCCCACCTGTACGGGTGGCCGGCGGACGTGGTGCGCGCCCCCATCGAGCCGGCGCGTCTGAGCGGCCTGCACCGCTCTCCCGAAGGCTCGGACGCAAACGCCGGCAGCGGGGAATCGCCCGCGGCGCCGCTTGCCAAGGGCCCGCACTTTGGATAAAATATCCGACGCCGGGCCGGACCCGCTCGCCGCGTATCGCCGCGTGAGCCCCGCCAATCCCCGCGCGCGTGGCGTGGTGCCTGCCGTTCGACGACACTTCACCCACGCCGCTGCCGGCGCCGCTCGTTCGAGGAACCCGTAATGACGATGAAGCAGTCGCAGTGGTCGGGCGTCTTTCCCGCGATCACCACTCCCTTCCACGCCGATGGCTCGGTGGACCACGCCGCCCTCGCCGAGCACGTCGTGTGGCTGGCCGACGCCGGCTGCGCGGGCATCGTCACGGGAGGCTCACTCGGCGAGGCGGCGACCCTGTCCCTCGCGGAGAAGATCCGGATCAACGAGACCTGCGTCCGCGCGCTCGATGGACGCGTGCCCGTCGTGGCGGGGATCGCCGGTCTGGCCACCGCCGAATGCGTCGCACTCGCGCAGGCCGCCGAGCTGGCCGGCTGCGATGGACTCATGGCACTCCCGGCCTACGTCTACTCCAGCGACGACTGGCGCGAGACGCGCGCGCACTTCAGCGCGATCATCAAGGCCACGCCGCTCTCGTGCATGCTGTACAACAATCCGATCGCGTATCGGACCGATGTGCGCGCCGAGCAGCTCGCCGAGCTCGCCGAAGCGCACGACAACCTGCATGCGGTGAAGGAGTCGAGCGGCGACGTGCGCCGCGTCAGCGCGGTGCGTGCCCTGCTCGGCGACCGGCTCGCCGTGTTCGCCGGCCTCGATGACATGATCCTCGAGGCGATCGGTGTCGGCGCCGTCGGCTGGATCGCCGGCCTGGTGAACGCGTTGCCGGAGGAATCCGTGGCGCTGGTCGAGCTGGCGCGCGCCGGCCGGTGGGAGGAGGCGACGGCGATCTACCACTGGTTCCTCCCGCTGCTGCGGATGGACACCGTGCCGAAGTTCGTGCAGCTGATCAAGCTCGTGCAGGCCGAAGTGGGGCGCGGCAACGAGTCCGTGCGCGCACCGCGTCTCGCGCTCGTCGGGGCGGAACGCGACGAAGCGCTCGCGTTGATCCGCGAGCGGCTCGCCAGCCGCCCCGAGCTTCCGGTGCTGGCGCGTCGGTAGCTCCTTGATGCACATCCGCTCGCACCGATTCGCGCTCGCGGCGGTCGGCGCCGCAGCGCTGATCGTCCCCTCCGTCGCCCGCGCGCAGTTCGAGGCACCGCCACCGCCACGCGAGGTGCACCGCATCGCCGGCCTCGACGTCGGCGTGCACGGCGACCTGAATGGCTTCACGCTCGACTGGACGACGCAC
>DASVNI010000294.1:0-7065 GCA_036383935.1 Gemmatimonadaceae bacterium
CCAGTTTGGGTGGTAAGGGAGGACGTCGGGGAGTGCTCTCGACATCAGTCTCAAGACTTCCAACGCGACGGTTGGTCGGCCACAGTGCGCGTAGCGACAGGTGTAGCGGTCCCGCGCAAACGTGTACTGTGTGTCGGCCTGCCGCGTCGGCTGGCGTCTGGCGCCCGACAGCACTGGCCTATGGTTAGACTCACTTCTCGACTGCTTCACGCGGTGCTGCGCGTCGCGCCTCACCTCAACGAGCGCGTTAAAGTCGATTTCGTGAACCGCCGCTCGAGCCTCGGCCAAGCCGCCACCAGCCAACGCGATCACCGCTCGCTGAAGTAGTGCGGCGACTCTGTCTACAGGTGGCTGAGTGAGCGCGCTCATACCCAGGTCTCTCAGCAAATCTCGTTATCATCGTCTTTATCGGCACGCTGCGCGCGGCATCCTCCGTCAGTGAATTCTGTAGGCTGACCGATACGGCCGTTTCGAGGTGCCACGCGCGAAAGCCATGTCCAAAAGCGTGAAATCAGGACGTTGTCGTAAGTATTCTTGTGGCCCTGCGTAACGGCGAGCATGGATGCAAACGCCTCGGGAACGACGATAGCATCGCGCCCGAAGTAGTAGAATTCGGCCGCAACCAGGGCGTTCTCGCCGCTCAGGTCACGTGCTCGATGCGTCTGATCGTGGAGCGCCCCAGGAATCCCCCGCCAAACGCCGGCCCTAAAGTGCCAGATGTTGTCGCCACGCCTTGATACAGCAGTCCGTTGCGACGGACGTTTCGACGGGTACCGCTTCCAGTAGACCTCGAAAGGCAACACGTCTTGAACACGCATGGCATAGATCAGGCGCCCCGCGAGGCCAGTGCGCGCGGAGCCGCTTCCAACAATGATGTCTCCGGGCTCGGCGTTGCGGCGAATGCTTGGCTTGCAGCACGCGAGCGTACAGCGGCGGCCGAATGGATTGGGGGAAAACCCACTATCAACCGCGACTATGTAAGCCGACAGCTTCATTGTCGCGGGATGAGGAGGAGGGTCGGCTCGCTAACGCGCGGAGCTCAAGCTACGCCGGCTCGATGATCAGATCCCCATCTTCGTGCCGGATCCGAAATCGGCCAGAGTGCCCCGTACGGTGTAGAACCGTGGCCGCCGCTCTGCATCGGGCCGAGAACCGCGTGGGCTGCTGGCTCTCCCAATCCGTGACGAAGTACCGGGGATCCTCGGGACGAATCAGGACGTATGAGTCACGCCTGTACCCACCGGGCTTCAGCGTGACACGCAGCGGAGCACTGACTTCTCCGCCAGCGGCTCTGATCCCGGCCTCGATGGCCTCGAAGAATTCGGATCGCGTCGAGTATGCGAGTGTCGTCGGCATGTACGTGTCGGGCTAACGCATAAGGTCAGCTGCAAGCAGACTCAATATGCTGCTTACTTGCGCGGATTCGCTATGCGCTCGCCCGCAGTGGCTTCCTGATGCCCGCTCCACTTCCGTTCCACGGCGCGCGCCCCTGAGACGACGTCCCTGCACATCGCCGCTTACGATCCGTCAGCGCCGCCGCACGCACCTTGCTGCGCGGCGGCGCGGAACGCCTCAGTAGTACGTGAAGGTGCTGCTCGTCTTCACGCGCGTGCCCGCGTCGGTCCCGTTCGTGATCAACAGATCGCCGATTTTGGTCAACGGGCGCTTGCCGTCGGTGTCGTACTGGTACGTGTAGTCCACCGTGTAATTCAGCCCGTTCCCCGTCTGCGTCTCCCGGCCTGGATTATTCTTCTGCAGCACGACGCCGGGCAGCAGCACGAGGTGGTCGAAGAAGTCGTCGTGGATCAGGCTGAACCCGTCGACGTTGATCCCGGTGTCGTACTGCTCGAAGGTCGTGGCGTTGGTGGCCTCTGGCTGCAGGCCGTCGATCGCCGGACGATGCTCGGTGATCGTCTCCAGATTGCCGTCGGGGTAGTACGTGAGCGCCATGGTCTTGTCGATGACCAGGCCGCCGGGCACGCGCCGGCTGCGCTCGACGCCGGTGAGCTTGTCGCCGTCGTACGTGTAGACATTCACCGTCGTCGTGACACCATTCGCGTCGACGTAGCGCGCGCCACCCACTCGGCCGGCGCCGTCATAGGCGTACACGATGCGATCGCGGTTGCCGATGCCGCCGGTGTTGGTGAGCTCCTTGATCTTCGCGCCTTCGTACGTCACGCCGAAGTCGTCCATCCCGGACGCATACGACACGTCGGAGATGCGGCCGGTCGCGTCGTACGTGAAGTGATAGAAGGGCGACGGGAGCCTGTCGATCACGACGTCCTTCAGCAGCACCGGCGTGGGCGGTGGCGGAGGGGGCGGCGTGGTGACGCCGGGATCGGTGGGGCTGTCGTAGCCGCCGCTGCATGCGACGATGACCGCAAGCACCAGTGCGAGCGCCGCGGTCTTCAGTGTTCTTCCGTGGGTGTTCATGGTCGTGCGTTCCTTGCGCGTCCCGTGACGTCGGCGATTCTCTCGGGCGCCGGCAGGCCCTGTTTCATTAGTGGCGCGAGTCGCGAAATAATTCCCGCGCTGCTCGACGAGTCGCGCGAGACGCGTAAATGCACGACTCAGCGACGACTCCCACTGGGCCCAACCCGATATCCGCTTCCGGCGTCACGCTCGCCAGTCTCCTGACGAGCGGACACATCGCTGGCTAGTTCGGCGCCGGCACCGCCGATGACACGGCTATCTGCGGCACTCCTGCCTGCTCCGGCGCCCCGCCCAGCATCCCGATCTTCGGCTCGCCCTCCTCGGTGCCGACGGTCTTGTTCCACTGCTCCCAGATGAACTCGACGACGGGATCGTTGTTCAACTGGAACGCGATGTTGCGCACCTCCGACTCCGTCATCTCGAGTCGCGCCGCGGTGGAGGTGACGATCGCGCCCGCCAGTGCGGCGTCGTCGGGGTCGTCGCCCTCCAGGCGGTTGTCGATCGTGGCAAATTCCACCGCCGACCGAATCCCGGGCGCACGGAGCTTGTCGATGGACTCACCGACGTACAGCACGAGGATGGCCTGGTCGATCAGGTCGAGGATGACGTTCCACTCGAGATTCGTGCGGAAGAGCAAGCCGACGGGATCGGCATAGGCGAGCTGCTGCACGCTCGAGATCCCCTCGTCCGCGAGGCGATCGCGTGCTTCCTCAGTCTCCAGCCCTTGAATGAGGCGCAGTGAGGGACCCTCGACGTCGTCGCGGCGCCCGATGTCGACGCGAGTGCGGAGCCACGCCCAGAGGTCACCCAGGGGAAACACGCCCACGGCGAATGCCGCCAGCACGTCGGCGGGCTCCTTGAATGGCGCGCCGACGACGTAGCCGATGAATGCGGCGACGAGCATGCGTACCCAGAGGTAGTGCAGGACCGACGGGTAGAGATCCACGGTCCGATATCGTCGCACTGCGTCGTACGCTCCGAACAGATACGCTCCCGCCGCCGCGGCGAGTGCGCGCGGAGCAGTATGCGAGAGGAGCAACTGCACGTTCGCGGGCAGCGGATCGAACGACAACCCGAGCTTCGCCAGTGCCGCGACGGCAAAGCCGACGGAGACGATCGCGACGAAGCCGAGGCCCAGTGCGTACGAGTACCAGTTGTAGTACGCGCGGAAGGTGTTCTGAAACTCCGGGTTCCGGCGCTCACCCTTCCGCCGGTCGCTACTTCCATTGCCATTGCCGGGGGCCGGCACCGTTGCTCGACTCGAGGTCTTCGCCTGCACCGCCGACGCGCTCTCGACGACGTCGCGAAGGTTGTACCCGAAGGCATCCTTGAACGAATCGATGCGGCCGTCGATCACGACTCGCTCGATCTGGTTGAGCTTGTGCGTGAGCAGCCGCGTGTACGAGATCACGATCGCGGGAAGCGGCACCGCGACGGACAGGCAGATCACCCAGTTGAACAACGTTTGAGCGATCTGCGGGAACAGCGAGCTGGCGCCTTCGACGATGGTCATCGGTCCGTCCGGGTGGGGGAGAACGACGGAGCGGCAGAGGCGGACCGAAGCTACGCGAGCCTCTGATTTCTGGCAAACTCATCGGGCGGACGCGCAGTCCTGATCTACGGCCGATCATCGTCTTGCAAGCAAATGGTTGCGTAGCCGAGACGTAGCTGAAGCACGGCCGGAGTAGGCTGGCTTGTGCGCGCTTCGGGGCGCCCGTACGTTCAGTGCCCCTGATTTCACCCCCCGTTGCCCCACCGCCGTAGCACATCGATCCACGAGGACATCATGCCAAACTTCGCGATACCAAACGCCGGCGAGACTCTCGACCTGGACTACGGATATGCGCTGACGGCAAACGGGGTGACGGGACGTATCGTGAGCACGAGCGCGGACTCGACGCTCTCACGTTCGCTCCAGGCCGACGAGTTCGAGATGCGCCTCGAGATGGCGGGGCTCAGGAAGGAGAAGGTCATCACCCTCACGCCGGACGCCGTGCAGACGCGCGCGCTGGGTGACGCGCCGCCATCGGTGACGCTCGAGATCACCCACGCGCCGAACACGCGGACGCTCCTGCTGGTGGAGGACGACTCCGGCGCGCTGCACTGGCAGCTTCCGGAGAGCGCGGTTGCGGGTCCGGGCGCACGCGACCTGGCGATGGTGTCGCGCTTCACGGTGACGATCGCGCCGGAAGCCTCGGGGGCGCGTGGCCTCTTCAGCAAGATTCTCAAGACGTTCGTCTACCCGGTGGTGGACGCGATACTCGGCCCGATCGTCGAAGGCTTTGCGCGGCGCTGGGAGTCGCGCAATCGCCCGTACCTGGTGCGCTCCTTCCGCCCCGACGACTACACGAGCGAGGGAACGATCGCCGCGCTGAGGCCGGAGCAGTGGCAGGAGCTCGCGCAGGGACCGGCGCTCCTGTGGGTGCATGGCACGTTCAGCAGCGCAGCAGCGTTCGCGGGAATCCCGGTGGACGTGCTGCGCGACCTCACCGGCGCATATGGTGGGCGCAGCTTCGCGTTCAATCACTTCACGCTGAGCGCCGACCCTGCCGAGAATGCGCGGATGCTGCTGGCGCAGATCCCGGCGGGGCTCGAGCTCGAGGTGGACATCGTCTGCCACAGCCGCGGAGGACTCGTCTCGCGCGAGCTCGCACGGCTCGGCATGGTGGCGGGTCAGAATGGACGACTCCGCGTGCGACGGATCGTCTTCGTCGCCGCGCCCAACGCGGGCACGGCACTCGCCGACGACGATCACATGGTCGAGATGATCGACCGCTTCACCACCCTGGTGAAGTTCTTCCCGTCACCGACGGCGCAGAAGATCCTCGAGGGCGCGGTGACCGCGCTCAAGCTCCTCGGCCACGCGCTATTGCACGATCTCCCGGGGCTGCGCGCGATGAATCCGAATGGCCCCTACCTCGAGACGCTCAACGCGCCGGGAGGGACGCCGCCGGAGCACTTCGCCATCGCGGCGGATTTCGAGCCGAAGCCCGGCGAGCCGCTGTTCAGTGTCACGCGCCTGGAAGACGGCGTGATGGATCGCGTGTTCACCGACGTCGCCAACGATCTGGTGGTGCCGCGCGACGGCGTCGCTGCGAACAACGGGGCACCGGGGTTCCCGATCCCCGCCGCGCGGCAGATGATCTTCGACGCGAAGGACGGGGTGATCCACACCCACTTCTTCCAGTTCCAGGCGACCTACGACCACCTCAAGGCGTGGCTCACCGCGGACGGCGCGCGCGACCTGCCGCAGGCGCGCGTCGCACCGCGTGAGCTGTCGCCCGGCGAGCTGGCGGCGCTGCGTCCGCACGTGGTGAACCTCAGCGAGGGAAAGTTCAAGCAGAGCGGCAAGTACTACACGTCGCCGGAAGACGTGGACGCGATCTTCCAGCAGCACCTGCCGGCGTGGCGGCAGCAGCAGCCCGCCGGCCAGCCGCTGCGCGTGGTGTTCTTCGCGCATGGCGGTCTGGTGGGCGAGCAGGATGGACTGGCCATCGCGCAGAAGCACGTGGCGTGGTGGAAGCGCAACGGCGTCTATCCCATCTACTTCGTGTGGGAGACGGGGCTGTTCGACGCGATCCGCAGCATTCTGAGCTCGGTCGCGAGCAAGGTGCCGGGTCTGGGCGCGCGCGACATCTGGGACTACACGACCGACCCGGTCGTGGAGCTCGGCGCGCGCGCGCTGGGCGGCGTGAAAGTGTGGGGGGCGATGAAGGCCAATGCGCGGCTGGCGAGCGAGCAGGATGGTGGCGCGCGCTACGTGGCGCAGCGACTGACGGAATTCTGCGGCGGCCTCGCCAGCCAGGGTGCGGCGATCGAGCTGCACGCGGTCGGACACAGCGCGGGGTCGATCTTCCACGCGCACTTCCTGCCGGCCGCCGCATCACTCGGCGTGCCGGCCTTCCGCACGCTGCAACTGCTCGCGCCGGCGATCGATGTCGATGCGTTCAAGGAGCGGCTGCTCCCGCTCGCCGGCAAGGCGGCGGGGCGGATCACGATGTACTCCATGCTCCGCGACTACGAGAAGGCCGACAACTGCATCGGCGTCTATCACAAGTCGCTGCTGTACCTGATCTACAATGCGCTGGAATCACAGCGCAGCACGCCGATCGTCGGACTCGAGGAGTCGGCACGAAAGGACATGGAGCTACGCCGGCTGTTCGGGCTGGACGGCAGCGCGAACCCGGCGGCGGACGTGGTGTGGTCAGTGACGTCGGGGTCGAGCGGCAACAGCGCGAGCCAGTCGACGTCGCACGGTGGCTTCGACGATGACGCCGCGACGATGAGCAGCGTGGCTGCGCGCGTGCTCGGTCTCGCTGCGGCGCCCGTTCCGTACACGGGCACGGGGGCGCGCGACCTCACCGCCTGGCCAATCTCCACGGAATGGCTCGACGGCTTCGATCTCACGGAGGCGGCCGTGGCGATGCGACCCGTGCCCGCCACTGCACCGGCACGAGTGGAGCCGCCGCCGGTGCGGGTGGCCGCTGGTTCAGTCGGGGCTGGAACGAGCGGATCGAACGGCGCGAAGGAGAAGGCAGCGCCGAGCACGAGCAAGATGAGTGAGTCCGCGGGGAGCGGAGCTCGCCGGAAGGCGCTCTGCGTCGGCATCGACGCGTATCCGGCGCCGAACAC
>DASVNI010000295.1:0-2192 GCA_036383935.1 Gemmatimonadaceae bacterium
GAAGAGGCGCTTCGCGCGGCAGGCCCCGACGCGGTCTACTACGCAACGAGGCTCAGGGGGGCATCGAACGAGAAAGCCAGGCGCGAGCTCGGGTTCCGTCCGCGTCCGCTCGAGTGGATCTAGGACTCGTCGTCCGGCGCCCGCGCAATGCGACTAACGCACGGTGCTCGGCCGCCAACATCGCTGACCGGAGGCGACCCGACTCGTCCTCCCGGCAACCGCGATCCGCACGCTCGTCACGGGGCGGCGCGACGACGTCATGCGCCGGACCCGCCTCGATCGCGAAACGCAGCGAGACCACCCGGAGCGCCGCCGAGACAGCAACGAGCGCGAGAACGAACTCGACATCTCGCATCTCCGGTACCGCGGCGATGCGCTCGAGCCGCAGGCCGGCGGATCAGTGGAAGAGTCTTGGAACGTTGACGCGGTAGAACTCAGCCTCCAGATGCTCGAGCAGGAGCGCGAAGTTGAGAATGACCGGGTCGCTGTTCAGCTCATCCGCGGGATCGGGACCGCCATTGAGACTCTCGATGAAGGGCGAGACCGCATCGACAATCGTCTTCTGCGAGATCGGTTTGTCGAACGCGCCGTTTTCGCTGAGCGGCTTGCCGAGCAATGCATCCACGAAGCCGGCATGACGTGCCTCGATGGTCACGATGGACGCCGCAGCCGCTCTCGCGTTCGCGTCGCTCAGTGCGGGCATCGCCATCAGGAATGCACCGACTCCGGCATTCTCCAGTGTGCCCGACATGGCGATGAAATCATCGAGCTCAGCATGCTCGAGCCCTTGGAAGGTCGGTTTCGGTCGCGGCGTCACGCGGGCCCGTTTCAGGGCAGTCTGGAAGAATGTCACGTGTTGCGCTTCGTCATCCATGATCTCCTTGAAGGAATTCTTGAGCGTCTCCGGTGTGACCGTGGAATGCATGGTTGGGATGGCCATTGGTGGTCTCCTTGTTGAGCAGGCTCCTCGTCTTCGCTACGTGCACGACACCAGGAGATCGCGTGTGTCTGACGCGAGCGCATTGCCGGCGGCCGCAATTGCTGCGCCGTGTAGATGCCGATCGGCTGCTGAGGTGGGCCGCACGAAAGAGGGGCGCATTTTGCAGGCATCGGTTCGACGCCGAGCGCGCGCCCGTTCTCTTCGACGATGCGAACGACAGTCGCGACAGCATACCACACACAGGAGCCGGACGATGAAGGCAATCGTCGTGACGGACCAGGCGGCAGGGACGGCCGGGATGAAGCTGGTCGAGCGGCCCGAGCCGAAGGCGGCGATCAACGACGTCGTCGTTCAGGTGCATGCGTCGGGATTCGTCGGGACCGAATTGAAATGGCCCTCGACCTGGACCGATCGCCTCGATCGTGACCGAACACCGGTCATCCCGGGCCACGAAGTGGCCGGAGTGGTCACCGCCCTCGGCTACGGCACGACGGGGCTGTCGGTGGGCCAGAGGGTGTTCGGCCTCGCGGACTGGTATCGCGACGGTTCGCTGGCGGAGTACGCGGCCGTCGAGGCACGCAACCTCGCGCCGCTCCCGGGCGACGTCGACTTCACGGTGGGCGCCAGCCTGCCGATCTCGGGCCTGACCGCGTGGCAGGGACTGTTCGAGCACGGCCGCGTTCAGGCGGGGCAGGCTGTCCTCGCGCACGGTGCAGCCGGCGCAGTCGGCTCGATGGTGGTGCAGATCGCACGAGAGGCCGGCGCCCACGTCATCGGCACTGGACGCGCTGCCGACCGTCAGAAGGCGCTCGACTTCGGCGCGCAGGAGTTCGTCGACCTGGACAACGACCGCCTCGAAGACGTCGGCGGAGTCGATCTGGTGTTCGATGTCATCGGTGGCGACATCGGGAAGCGGTCCGCACGCCTGGTGCGACGCGGAGGAACGCTGGTGTCCATCATCGGATCGTCCGAGGTGCGGCCCGTCGACGGCCTGGCCGTCGACTTCGTTGTCGAATCCGATCGTGCCCAACTGTGTGAGATCGTCCAGCGGGTGCGGGACGGACGACTGCGGACGAACATCGGCACCGTCTCGACCCTCGACGACGCGGTCGCTGCCTTCAACCCGAGCGCGCGACGCCCGGGGAAGACGATCATTCGCGTTCGTCCGTAAGCGACGCTCATCGGCGTCGCCGCCTGTCGGGAGTTTGCCGGACACGGACGCCTCGACGCGTCCGGCGTTTTCCCCCCGGCA
>DASVNI010000296.1:0-16515 GCA_036383935.1 Gemmatimonadaceae bacterium
GAACACGAAGGCGCGGTCGTTCGCGTAGCCGTCGCCGTTCACGTCGGCGGAGATCGTGGGCGTGAAGGGCGCGCCGCTCCGGAACTGGCCGAACCAGTTCACGCGCACGGCGTCGAAGAGGTTGTAGCCGAGCGTGTACGAGATCTGGTGGCGCGATTCGCCACCGCTGCGCGACCAGTCGACGGCGAGGGGATTGCCCGCGGTGCTCTGGAAGCCGCGGTACTGCTCGCGCACGTCAGCGAGCGTGTAGTTGAGCGACCAGGTGAGCTGCTGATTGAACGATGCGGGGAAGATTCCGAGGCGGAGTTGCTTCGTCTCGCTGCGCAGGTCGCTCCGCAGCTCGCTCACGCGATTGAACTGCTGGCTCACCCGCGCGTCACGCGATGCGATGGCGCCCGTCGTTGGCACGATGCTCCCCGGCTGCGCGTAGACGGGTCGGTTGTCCTCGTCCGGCAGGGTGAAGCGCTGCGTCGGCTGGAAGTTGAGGTCGAGCGTGCTCGCCTGATTCAGGTTGCGCGAGTACGTGACATCGACGGTCGCGTTGAAGCGGTTGCCGAGGATCGGGCCGTTCCAGTTGAGATTCGATCGCACGCTGCGCGGTGCGGCGAAGTCCCGCGCGAAGAGCGTGGCATTGGGCGCGTCGCTGGCGAAGACGCTGCCGGTGCTGCCGTCGGCGCAGCGTGAAGGGATCGTCGACGGATCGGCGGCGTACGCGGACCAGTCGGGCGTCGGCACCGCCGCGCCGACGCAGGTGATCTGCTGCAGCGCGCCGGCGAGGCCGGTGTTGTCGATCGCCGAACCGATGGACGTCGCGGCGGGCAGCCCCTGGAAGACGCCGATGCCGCCGCGCACGACGGCGCGTGGTCCGCGCACGGCGCCCTCGAAGCCGGAGATGGTGGGCGCGGTGCCGTAGTTCCAGGAGAAGCCGATACGCGGGCTCGCGTAGAGGTGGTTGGGCGCGCGATCGTTTCGCTCGCCGAACAGCCGCTCGAGGTCTGGATTGAATGTCGGCGCGGTGGAGAAGCGATTCGCGTCGAGACGCACGCCGTACTGGATCTGGAGATTGCTCGTACGGCGATACGAGTCGCCGAGCGAGAGGGCGCCGGTGACCTGGCTCGCGCTCTGGACGCGCGGCAGCAGCGTGCGGGAGTACGACGCGGGACGGTTGGCGGCGAGGTCGGCGAGCGAGAGATAGGTGAACGCGCCGTTGGCGTTGGTGGTCTGATCCTGCTCGTTACCCTCGCGCCGCAGCTCGCTGCTCAGCTTGAGCCGGTGCTTGTTGTTCCTGCTGAACCAGGAGAGCTGGTTGATCGCCTCGGTGACGAGCGTGCTGCTGCTCGTGCCGAGGAAGCCGTTGCCGCCGATGCCGAGCGTGCGCACACCGCTCGTCCCATCGGGGAAGAGAGAGTTCACGAGCACGCTGCCGTTGGGGAGCGTCAGATACGGGCTACCATAGCTGCGATTCCCGTTCAGGTTGAGCGTGGTCTCGCTGAGCACGACGTTCTTCACGTACGACGTGTGACGCGCCTGCGCTCCCGCGTTCCAGCTCGTGCGGTCGCCCCCATGAGCCGGAAGCTCGGTGACGAGGTTGCCCGCGGGCGTCTGGCGATTCCAGTTGCCGTTGAGCGTGAGGTTCATCGTCGTGCCGCTCGTGGAGGTCGGCGGCGTGAGATCGATCGTGCCGAACAAGGAACCCTGATCGGACAGCCGATCGCTGCGCAGGGTGTTGCCCGTGCTCACGGGGATGCGCTGCGCCGCGGCGATCGCCAGCAGGCGCGAGACGGAGTCGGCGGCAACGCCGGAGGCCTGCAGGCCGGCTGCGTCGGTGTTGAGCAGCGTGCGGAGATCGTTGGAGCGACGACCGAGCTGATACGACAGGTTGTAGAACGCCTTGTCGAACACGATCGGGCCGGCGAGCAGGCCGCCGAGGGAGACGTTGGAGTACTGCTGCCCGAGCGAACGCGCGGCGCGGTCCGTCCATTGGAGCGACGGCGCGTCGAAGTTCAGGCTGTTGTTGCGGCGGATGAAGTTCGAGCTGCCGAAAGTACGCAGCGAGAATTGCGCGCCACTGAAGCCTCCACGGCTCACGTCGTATGGCGTCGTGACGAGCGACGAGGACACCTGGGCGTCGCGCGGAATGTTCGACGCGCCGAAGCTCGCTCCGTTGAGCGTCGTGTTGTTCTGATCGGCCGAGAGCCCGAGCACGGAGAAGCCGGCGGGGTCGCCGTTGGCGTCGGTGATCGGCGTGACGCCGGGGATCGTCGCGGCCATGGCATTCAGGTCGCCCTGCTGACCGGCGGCAACGGCATCGTTCTGGATCGACTGCTCGGTGCCGCTGAGATCGGGCTGATTGTCGTTCCGGCTGACGCGACCGCGCTGCGCGACGGAGCGCATCGTATCGAGCATGGCCATGCGCTGGAGCTGCGCGTCGGCGACGAGAATCTCCTGATCGGCGGTGCGGCGCACCTCGAAGCGACGTGGCGCGAAGCCGATGGCGGTGAAGTTGACGAAGTAGTCGCCCTCACCGCCGGGGAAGGTGATGGTGAAGCGGCCGTTCCGATCGGTGCGCGCGGTACGATTGACACCACCGGACACGGAGGTCGCCGTCACGGTGGCGTTCTCGATCGGCTGCAGGTCCGGGCCGGTGACCTGTCCCCGAATGACGTCGAGCTGCTGCGCGGCGAGGGCGCGCGGAAGCGACAAAAGGAGGACGAGCGCGGCGAGCAGCGCGGCGCTGGAACGACGGTGCACGGTGGGGAGGCGTCAGTTGTGGGTCGGGCCGTTCATCCTGCGTGCACGGTTCGACACGCGGGAGTGGAAAATGGTGCCCGCCGGCGGATCACAGGGAGGTCAGAAGCACGAACGGCCACCATGAGGTGGCCGTCGCGACCTGCTTCCGTCATACGCGGAGCTACCACGGGACGCTCCTCTGTGCCGGCGTCGTGTCCGGTTTCGGCCGACATATCGCCGGCGCCGGTGCGAGGAGTGAGTCCGCACCGATCACCGGGGCGACCGAGGCGCCGGCAGTCGCGTTGGCGCGCGGATCGATCGACATGTGCGCCTCGGCTTTCGCGGAGAACAGTGTGGATTGCTCGGTACCAGCGGGCCGGGCAGGACAGAAACCGCCCCGCGTTTCGGCGTTCTGGCGGGACGCTCCGCCCCGCGTAAAGGCCATCGCCCCCGCCGCGCTGAGCGCGACGGCACTCGCGGCGATGACGAGCGCACGCCTGATCACAGCCCGGATTTCCTGCTCTCGAGCTCTTTCTGAATGGCGGCTTCCAACACCGAGTAGGGCACCGCGCCCCCCTCGACCGAAACGCCGTTGATGAACATGGCCGGCGTTCCCGTGACGCCGATGCGTGAGCCCTCTTTCTGGTCGTTCTGGACCTGCTCGACATAGCGCCCGGAGTCGAGGCAGCCGTCGAACGATTTTCCGTTCATGCCGAGGCGCCGTGCGGTCTGCTTCAGGTCACTCACCGACAACCTCTGCTGATCGGCGAACATCGCGTCATGCATCTGCCAGAACTTTCCCTGTTCATTCGCGCAGAGTGACGCTTCCGCGGCCTTGAACGCGAAGGGGTGAAGGTTCGTCAGCGGATACTGGCGATAGACGATCCGGACCTTCTCGCCGAATTTCTGCTCGACCTGCTTGAGCGTGGGCGCGGCGGCCTGACAGAACGGGCACTGAAAGTCCGAGAACTCCACCAATGTCACTGGTGCTTCGCTCTTCCCGAGCGCGGGCGCCTTCTCATTGTTGAATTGCAGGCGGAACGGTTCATAGACAACCGCTACCTGAAGTTCAGTCCTGAGTCGCTCTTCGAGCTTCTTCGCGGCCGCAGCGCGCCGCTCGCGAATCAGGAAATCGGCGATCTGCGGCCGGAGCTCCTGCAGCGTTCGACCGCCCGTTCGAGACTGGTTGGACTGGTACCATGCACTGATATCCGCATCCGATGGCACCAGGCCGCCCGGACCGGCTTCGACGGCGACCAACGAGTCGACCGATTTGCCCGTCTTCCTGGCCTCGGCATCCCAGATCCGATCGCGAATGAGCGAATCGAGCGCCGCCTTGACGATCTTGCTCTTCGCGAGCTGATACTGCGTCTCGAGAATGTCGAGCTGATCGGCGGCGCGAGTGCGGAGCTCGGTCATGGTAATCTTCTCGTTCCCGATCGTCGCGAGCACGGCCTGGGGAGCTGGCGGCGAAGCGCTCTGTTGAACGACGGCGTAGTCCTTCGGCGGCGCCGAGCTTTCACGACACGATGCGAGCGTCGTCAATGCGGCGACACATGCAATCGAAGGAACGACGCGGAATGCCAGAGCGTCCTTCAACCGGCGAGCCGGGTTTGCGATGTACTTCGGCATCCTTGTCCTCACGAAGGGAATGATGGCCTGTCGAAAAGCGACCGCGATGATTTGTCGTTGCAGCCACCCGAGAGAGCGAGCAGGGCACCAGCCCCAACTCGCTCTCTCGCGCGCTGCGTCAGATACATCCGCTACTGCAACGTCACTTTGATCTCGCCAGTATCGGATTTCGCCGCGCTGACGTTGGTCGCCTTCACCCACGCCGTGTTCGGCAGAAGCAACGGGGCGCAGTTGGTGACTGACACCGGGATCGGCGCGATGAAGTCCTTGACCTCGGAGGTGAAGGCGTCCGAGGAGCGGCTCTTCAAGTAGGCCTGCCCGAAGTTCACGCAGGCATTCGCCGGGAAGATCCCCGCCGTCTGCAGGTCGATCGACGCTTCCCCGAAGGTGAGCTTGTCGAGTGACCGGGCACCGACCTGCTGCGGCGCGAGAATCGGATCACTGGTGCCGTTGGCAGTGTTCACGGCGGATTTGGCGCCGGCCAGCAACGTATCGACCTTGCTCCAGCACGGCAGGGAGGAGGCTGCCTCGCACAGCGTGCTCGAGCCGCTGGTCAACCACGTTTGGAAGCCGAGCACGGGCGTCGTGCCGCCTTTGGCCAGGTCGTACTGGATGAGAATGTCACCCGCCGTCCGAACCGGGGTGGTGCCGTTTGCGGCGTTCTTCAGACTCGACTGGTTCAGCTCGAAGTCCATGTTCGTCGTGCCGCTCGGCGCCTGCACCCGCTCCCATGCGAGATACAGGAAGTTGTTGGAGCCGATCCGCTCGGTCACGACATAGAAGCGCTGCAGGTCGCTCTTGTTGTTCGGGATCGAGCCCGTGACGACGCTCGGCGACGCGTCATCCTCCTTCGTGCCCTGGCCGAGTGCATCGTCCGTGCTGCCGGTGGTCTTGTCGAGATCGCAGCCAACCTTCGGGTTCGCCAGACAGCTGATAAGGCCACTGGTCGCGAGGCTCGCCCAGTCCCTGCCTCCGCCGGCCACGAGATCGCCGTCGATATCGATCGGACTGACGCCCAGTACTGGTGGCTGCTGCAGGTTGCTGGCCGTCACCGGTGCCGATACATGGACCTTGAAGCTGTCGCCAGCAGCCATCGTCCCGATGTTGCAGACGAGACGCGACCTCGTCACGCCGCTCACCACGACCGTCCCGATCGGACTCACACACGTGGTGGTGTTGTCGGCCGTCCAGGTGATCTTCGTGGCGTCACCCGGCAACGTATCCGTGAGAACGACGCTATCCGCAACGCCGGTATTGGCCGCGCTGCTGTTCTTGACGAGGATGGTGAAGGTCGCCGTGCCCGGCACCTTCACGAGGTAGCCGGTATCGCCGCTATCATCCGGCGTCTTGATGATCGACAGGTTCGGGCAGTTGAGCGTCGTCGTGGCGCTTGCCTGCACGTTGCTGACACCTGTCGCCGAACCCGTGGCCGTGTTCGTGAAGCCACTCGTGCTGCAGCTCCGGCCCTGGGTCGTGGCGTTGATCGTCGCCGTGATCGACGCGTTCGGCGCGAGGTCGATCGGGCCGCAGACCAACTTGCCGCTCGTGATCGCGCAGTTGGCGCCCGAGGGGCTCGAGCTGCCCAGCGTGTAGCTCACGCCCGTCACCACGGGCAGCGAGTCATTGATCTTGGCGGCGAGGGCCGTACCGGCGCCGCTGTTGGTCAACGTCACGACCCATGAGAAGGGACTGCCTGCGCCCACGGTCTGCGTCGTGGGGGTCTTCGTGATCCCGAGGCTCGGGCAGTTGATGATCGTCTTCGCCGTCGCCTGTACGCTGCTCAGGCCACTCGCCTTACCCGTGGCCGTGTTCGAGATGCCGCTCGCGCTGCAGCTGGTGCCGCCGGCCGTCGTCGCGCTGATGATCGCCACGGTCGAGTCACCGGGAGCGAGATCCTTCGACGTGCAGGTGAGCACGGTCCCCGCAGCGTTGATCGAGCACGTCGCGTCGCTGCCCGCGCCGAGGGTGTAGGCGACGCCCGTGTGCTGCGGCAGCGAATCGAGGATCGTGCTTCCGACCGCGGTTCCGGCGCCGCTGTTGATCAGGCTCACCCTCCAGGAGAACGGGCTGCCGTTGTCCACCGTCTGCGAAGCCGGCTTCTTGGTGATGTCGAGCTTCGGGCAGTTGATTGTCGTCGTGGCCGTAGCCTGGATGGCGCTCACGCCCGTCGCCTTACCCGTCGCCGTGTTGGTGATGCCATTGGCGCTGCAACTCGTTCCGGCCGTCGTGGTCGCATTGATGACCGCCACGAGCGTCGCGTTCTTGGCCAGACCCTTCGGCCCGCAGGTGAGCACGGTGTTCGCGGCGTTGATGGCGCACGTCGCGTCGCTGCCCGCGCCGAGCGTGTAGGCAACGCCCGTGAGCTGCGGCAGCGAGTCGAGGATCGTCGCGCCGGCCGCCACGCCGTCCCCGCTGTTCGTCAGCGTCACCGTCCAGGAGAACGAAGTGCCGGCGGAGACCGTCTGCGTCGCCGGTGTCTTCGTGATGCCGAGCGACGAACAATTCACGATCGTCGTGGCGGTCACCGAGTCGGGAGCGGGCCCATTACCCAGGGTGACTTTGGCGACGTTCTTATAGGTCGCGCAGGACGCCCCGGTGGTGCTGCTGATGACGTGGGCCGACGTGTTGGCGCCCGCGGCGAAGCTGGCCGACGTGAAGACGAGCTTCTGGTTGGGCGCACTGCCCGTGATCGACCATCCGGTGACCGGCGCGGCGAGCGACCAGCTGATGCCGGTGCCCGCCGGGAGCGAATCGTTGAGCGCCACGGTCGTCGCGGGGCCCGCGCCCGTGTTGCTCAGCGTGACGACGAAGCCGATCTGCGATCCCGCACTGACCGTGGCCGAATCGGCCGTCTTGGTCAGGTTGAGCTTCGGCGGATTGATGACGGTGATCGGAACGTCGAACCCCTCGCAGTTGCACTTCGACTTGTTCGCGTAGAGCGTCCCGAAGCGGAAGCCGTCGGAGCTGTTGGTCACCCAGTTGGGCGGGGAGTTCGGCTTGGCGTCGGGGAGCGGACAGACCTTATCGGCCCCAGGCTCCGTCCATCCGAGGCACGATCCGAGGTGGAGCTGGTTGTTGGAGCCGGCCGACGTCTCACAGACGGCGACGAACGTGCCCAATGGGAAGTTCGGCACGAACGCACCCGCGTTCAGGTCACCGCACGAGTCGTTGTCGCCGTTCGAAACCCCAGTGCCCGGCTCGAGCGGATTGACCGGGAGATTGTAGTGATTGCACAAACCCGTCTGGGCGTTACCGCCGTCGGTGGCGAGCCAGATGCCGATATCGGAGCGCGTCGAGCTGGCCGTCTCGTTCAGCTTCGCCGACATGGTGAGCTCGATCTTTCGGTCCTTGATGCAGGACACGTTGTCGCCAGGATTGTACTGGATCGGCGCCCCGCTGAAGTTGCCAGCCGAGTCCGCGATCCGGTAACTGTTCACCAGCGCGGTGGCGATCTTGACGTCCTGCGAGGTGCAGTTCAGCACTGTCGCCGGGTCGTCCCCGAACTTGACGCCGCTGATCGTCCCGCTCGGAGCGCGCACGGCATCGTTGGCCATGCACTGGCCCGAGTTGTTGAACGCGCTATCGCGTGTAAACGAAGGTGCCGCCGGTGTGAGCGCGGTCGTGTGCGTACCTGTGGGCGTGTCCGTACAGGACATGAGCAACCCGATGACTCCCGCGAGCGTGCCAGCAGTGCGGAAGAGTTTGCGATTCATAGTGGTGTGCCTCCGTCGGCGTCTGACATGAGCCTGCTGCGCTCCATTTCCACTTCTTCGCCCTGCGACTACTGGTGGGGGTTCGACGAGCAGTCACCTCGGCCTCTGGCCCAGCGAGCCGATCACCGGCTCGGAGCATCGCGCGCTCATTTTCCTTTCGACGGGGGCACCTCCTGAGCATGGAAAACACGGCTCTCCAGACCCGACTCGCGCGTCGACCTGGACGCGCCTCGCAGCACGTACTGTCGTGGCCGCTATGTGACGGCTGTCACGCGTGGCGAGTGATGTAGCGCACGCGAATCGGGCCGACACTTTACTCGGGCCCGGTTATGTCGGCGTTAGTTGCCGGTTAGTCGCTGAGCCCGATGTCCGGGGCTCACATGCGCGGCCGCGTGCTTCGCCCAGTCCGCCGTGAGGGAAAAACGAGAGGGCCCGGCATCGTCGCCGGACCCTCCCAGACCTCAGCTGTGCGTCGGACATCCTCCGCCGGGCGTTCCCTGTAGAAGCCGAAGTTGCCCGGCGAGGCGTCCGAGTACGACTAAGGTCGTACAGGCACGGACGGGACTGACGTGCATGGTTGTCGGCGTCCGTCGGCGTGTTACGCGGCGTATGCTGCCGTGACCGCTGCGTGACGCCTGTCACGGATGTCGCGTGATGTGGCGCACATAAAATCGGGCCAATACGTTAATCGCCGCTGGTTACGTCAGGGTTAGTTGTGGGTTAGCCGAAGAAGCCCGACGCCGGGCCCCTCATGCACGGTCGCATGCTCCGCCTCACGACGCTTGGTACGCTTTCGCTCACGTGGTCCGATGGCGCCTCCACTGCGCTGGCGTCGCGGCGACGTGCACTCGGACTGCTCGCACTGGTTGCCGGAGCGACGAAGGAGGGAGTGAGTCGCGACTACGCGATGGCGCTCCTCTGGCCGGAGCTCGACGCCATGAGCGCGCGCAACAACCTGAAGCAGACCGTGTTCGCGATCCGCCACACGCTCGGCGTCGACGTGTTCGATCGCGCGACGGCGAATCTCCGACTCGACAGGGCGGTGATCGCGGTCGATCTGCATCACTTCGAGCGTGCGCTTGCCGTGGGCGCGCACGACGACGCGGCCGCCGATTACACGGGACCGTTCCTCGACGGGTTCTTTCTCCCCGATCTGAGAGAGTTCGAGCGCTGGATCGAGCGAGTACGCCAGCGTGTCGCGCTCGGCTACGCGCGAGCGCTCGAGACGCTGGCGGTGCAGGCGCGTCTGCGCGGCGACCTGGCCGCAGCGGTGCACTGGTATCGCCGGCTCGTCGACCACGATCCGGTCAGCACGACGTCGATGCTCGGCCTGATGTCGACACTCGCCGATGCGCACGAGCCGCTGGAAGCCCTGGAAGCCTTCCGCCAACACCGCAAGCTGTTACGCGACGAGTTCGATGCTGAACCGGATCCGAAGGTTCGGGGGGCGGCGGAACGCGTTCGCCAGAGTCTCGCGTATCGGCCGAGTGGGCCGACGGCGGTGGTGCGGAGCAGCGGTGAGACGAGGATCCCCACCCTGCCGCCGCTGTTCGTCGAGCCGCCGCGCACGACGCAGCGTACGAGCGGCCCTATTCCGGCGCCGCTGCGTCGCCCGCAACAAGATTCGGCGCGCTGACGCGCGCCGCGCGAGGGGTGGTCTCGCTCTCGCGCGCCACAGCTCGAGCGCGCGAGAGCGAGCGCGCGCGACTACTTCTCCCGCGCGCGCACGACGTGCACGCCCGCCTGATCGCGCACGCCGAGGTAGACGATGCCACCGGTGCCGAAGCCGGCGATCGTCGTGCCGCGCGGCAGCGTGACACGATCGATCAGCTTCCCTTCCCGATCGATCACATCGTACTCCGGGCCGCCCGTGAGCGGCTTGGTCGGGATGACGCGCACCCAGAGCTTGCCTTCCGCGTCGGCGCGCACCGAACCGTTGGCGAACGCGGGGCGATAGTCGGGCAGCTCGTTCGCGGGCACGAAGTTGATCTGGCGCCCGCCGCCCGGTCCGCGGTTGCCCGCGGCGCCCGGCGCGCCGGCAGCGCCAGCGCCCTGGGCAGGCGCTGCACCGCCATTCTCGGCGCGGCGCGGAGGAGGCGGACCATCGCCACCACCGCCGCCACCACCACCGCGGCGGCCACCGAAGCCACCGCCGCCGCCGAAGCCGCCACCAAAGCCGCCACCACCGAACCCGCCGCCGCCGGCGAAACCACCGCCGCCGTTGTCACCACCGCCGAAGATCGCCGCCATGGCGCCTGGTCCACCGCGCTCGGCGAGCGCGCGCACCGAATCGATCACCGCGCTCTTCGCCGAGTCGGTGAGTCGCTGCCATTCATATGGAATGCGCGACGAAGCGGTCTTCTTCCCGTCGGCGTCGATGTAGTCGATGTGGTAGTCCTTGCGCACGATGGCGATCGTGCCATCGGGGAGCACCGCCCAGTCGTCCACCTCGGGCATCGGGTTGACGGTGAGCGAGATCTGCCGGCGCCCTTCGTTCTCTGTGAAGTTGATGCGCGGCGCGGCGACCTTGATCCGCGCGACCGTGTCGAGCTTGCGCGTCGCGAGGTCGAAGCGGACGAGCGGCGTGCTGTCGGGAAAGGTCGGCGGTTGGAATCCGCCGCCTGCCCCGCCGCCGAAGCCGCGTCGGTTGAAGTTCAGGCCCGTGGCGCGATAGACGAGACGTCCCTTGGCGTCGAAGCCTGGAAAGCCAAGCGCGCCACCGACGAGTGAGAAGACGTCATCGGGACGAGGCGCGGCCATGACGCGGCGGATCTCACCGTCCTGGTCGAGCACGAGCATCGACAGCGAGGCGGGATCGAGAAAGAGCGTCGAGTCACCATGCCATGGCAGGAGGCCGCCGCCGCGCGCGCCGTACGCATTCTGCGTCATCGGCGTCGTGTCGGCGACGACTTTGATCAGCTTCATGTTCGAGTCGAGCATCACGACGCGCCGGCGCGCCGGATCGTTCACGAGCAGGCGGCCGCCCGGGAGCTGACGCACGGCGCTGATCGCGCCCATCGGATCCGACGTCGCGATCGCCTGGCCGAGCGGCCGCGCGGGCGGCCGCTGCGAGGGCTGCTGGGCTGACGGCTGAGCCGACGGCTGTTCGGCCGTCGTCTGTTGCGCCGACGCGGACGATGCGAGCGAGACGAAGAGGAGCAGCGCAGCAGCAGGCCGTGCGAGGTTGGATCTGTGCATTGATGTGTCGGTGAGAATCGCGATTTCGCTGTGCATCGGTCAGCCTCCTCGTCCACGTCCGAAGCCGCCACCACCACCGCCACCGAAGCCTCCGCCACCGAATCCGCCGAACGCGCCGCCACCGCCGCCGCCCACCGTGCCGCTGCGGATGCCCGCGAGGTAGCGCGTGTCGAGGTAGCTCGCGACGAGCGCGGGGAGCAGTCGCCGCTGATCGGCGGTGAGAAGGTTGTTGATCGTGGGAGCAGCAGCGATCAGCAGATCGACGGTCGCCTTGCGTGCGCGCGTGTAGTGCTCGTACGCCTCACCCTGATCGTAGCGCTCCGGCAGCTCGGCGAGGTACTTCGCCACGGGAGTCCAGATGCTATCGAGCTTGATGGTGTAGCGACGGTTCATGCTGGCGATGCTGTCCGCCTGCTTGCCGCTGAGGCCGAGCGTATCCATGGAGCGAAGGATCTGCGCCATCGGATTCATCAGACCGCCCGAGCCGTACTGCGCGCGCAGGATCCCTTCGGGCATCCGCTGCCCCTGCTGCGTGCGACCGCGATCGAGCATCTGGGTGAGCTGCTGCCGCTCGCGCGAGGGTCCGATGTCGATGCGCATCTGCATCGTCAGCGTGACGGGGGCGCGGAAGGCGTTGAACTGCGGGTTGGAGCTGCCGAAGCGCGGGTTCACCTCGTACTTGTATCGCTTCGCCGTGGAGTCGAAGCCGCGCACGTAGTACAGCGTCGGATCGACGAAGGTCGTCTGTCCCCAGCCGTGCAGGTTGTTCTGGCCGTGCAGCAGTAGATCCGCCGCGCCGAGCGGGTTCGACACGGAGAAGCTCAGCGTGGCGCGCTGCGGCATCCGGACCTTGAGCGGGTTGAACGAGACGCTGAGGTTCGCGCTCGACGTCCACGGCCCCGTGCACGAATTGCGATCGGCGAGCGTGCCGAGCTGCTTCAGGAGACAGTCCTTCGCCGAGCCGGTGCTGCTGGCGAGGAGGTCACGCATCGCGGTAGCGAGCGCGGGATCGGCGGTCTTCTCGGGGTTGTAGATGAAGGCGCGGTCGTTCGAGTAGCCGTCGCCGTTCACGTCGCCGGAGATGCTCGGGGTGTAGGGCGAACCGCTGCGGATCTGGCCGAACCAGTTCACGCGCACGGCGTCGAAGAAGTTGTAGAAGAGGTTGTACGTGAACTGGTGCCGCGACTCGCCACCCGAGGGCGACCACGCCAGCAGCTGCGGGTTGCCGATGGTGCTCTGGAAGCCGCGATACTGCTCGCGCACGCTCGCGAGGGTGTAGTTGAGCGACCAGTTGTAGCGCTGACTGAACGTCTGCGGCGCGATGCCGACGCGCAGCTGCGCGCTCCGGCTCATCAGATCACTTCGCAGCTCGCTCACGCGATTGAACAGCGGACTGACGCGCGAGTCGCGCGACGCGATCGCGCCGGTGGCGGCGACGATGCTGCCCGCCTGCACGTACACGGGCCGGTTGTCCTCGTCCGGCAGGGTGAAGCTCTGCGTCGGCTGGAAGTTGAGGTCGTAGTTGCTCGCCTGGTTCAGGTTCACCGAATAGGTGACGTCCCAGTTGGCGCTCAGGCGGTTGTTGAGGATCGGGCCGCTCCAGTTGACGTTCGAGCGCACGCTGCGCGGCGACTGGAAGTCGCTGGCGAACAGGTTGACGTTGGGGACGTTGCTCGCGAACACGGTGCCCATCGTCCCGTCGGCGCACTCCGATGGCACGGAGCTCGGATCGTTGGCGTAGGCGCTCCAATTGGGGATCGGCACGGCGCTTCCGACGCAGCTCAGCTGCTGCACCGCGGTCGCGAGGCCGGTGTTGGTCACGGCGTTCGAGACGAGGTTCGCGTTCGGCGTGCTCTGGAAGACGCCGATGCCGCCGCGCACGACGGCGCGCGGGCTGCGCACGGCGCCCTCGAACGCCGCGATCTGCGGCGCGGTGCCGTACGTCCACGAGAAGCCGATGCGTGGGCTGAGATACAGCTTGTTCGGCGTGCGGTCGTTGCGTTCGCCGAAAGCCTGCTCGACGTCCGCATTGTACGCCGGCACCGCGTTGAAGCGGTTGGCGTCGAGACGGAGCCCGTACTGGATCTGCAGGTTGCTCGTGCGGCGATACGAGTCTCCGAGCGCGAGGGCGGCGGTGACGGCGCCGGCGCTCTGGATGCGATTGAGCAGCGAGCGGGTGAAGAACGCCGGCCGGTTCGCCGCCAGATCGGCGAGCGAGTTGTAGCCGAAGGTGCCGAGCAGGTTGGTGGTCTGATCCTGGTGATAATCGTCGTACTGGAGCTCGCTGCTCAGCTTGAGGCGATGCTTGTTGTTCCGGCTGAACCAGGAGATCTGATTCTGCAGCTCGGTCGTGAGGCCGCTGCTGCTCGTGTTGAGGTTCGAGCTGCCGCCGAAGCCGAGGGTGCGAACGCCGCTCGTGCCATCGGTGAAGGTGGAGTTCACGAGCACGCTCCATTCGGAAGGAGCGT
The DNA here is from genome assembly GCA_036383935.1 of Gemmatimonadaceae bacterium. Taxonomy (GTDB): domain Bacteria; phylum Gemmatimonadota; class Gemmatimonadetes; order Gemmatimonadales; family Gemmatimonadaceae; genus AG11. The sequence continues at coordinate 13,742 of DASVNI010000296.1, forward strand.
GTACGGGTCGCCGTAGTTCTTGTTGCCGCCGACGCTGAGCGTGGTCTCGCTGAGGAGGATCTGCTTGAGGTAGGTCGTGTGCTGGAGCTGCGCACCGGCGCCCCAGTTGGTGCGATCGCCGCTGTGCGCGGGGAGCTCGGTGTTGAGATTGCTCGCCGGCGTCTGCCGGTTCCAGTTCCCGTTCAGCACGAGATTGTACGTCGTGCCACTGCTCGAATTGGGCGGCGTCAGGTTCATGCTGCCGAAGAGCGAGCCCTGATCGCGGAGCCGGCTCGCGGGCGTTGCGGCGCTCGTGAGCGGAATGTTCTGCGCCTGCGCGATGGCGAGCAGTCGCGCGACGGAGTCGGCGGACACACCGGTCGCCTCGAAGCCGGTGGGGTCGGTGTTGAGCAGCGTGCGCAGATCGTTCTCACGGCGCCCGAGCTGGTAGGCGAAGTTGTAGAACGCCTTGTCGAACACGATCGGACCGGAGACCGAGCCGCCCAGCGAGAGGTTCTTGTACTGCTGCCCCAGTGCACGCGCGGCGGGGTCGGTCCATTGCAGCGCGGGCGCGTCGAAGTTCAGGCTGTTGCTCCGGCGGATGAAGTTCGATCCGGTGCCACTGCGCACGTTGAGCTGCCCGCCGCTGAAGCCGCCGCGGCTCACGTCATACGGCGCAGTGACGAGCGAGGTCGAGACCTGCGCATCCCGCGGCAGCGTCGAGCTGCCGAGGTTGGCGCCGTTCAGCGTCATGCTGTTCTGATCGGCCGAGAGTCCGAGCACGGAGAAGCCGGCCGGGTCGCCGGCGGCATCGAGGACCGGCGTCACGCCGGGGATCGTCGCCGCGATGGCGTTGAGGTCACCCTGCTGATCGGCGGGGACAGCGGCGCTGCTCGCCGATTGCTCCGTGCCGCTCACGTCGGGTGTTCGATCGTTGCGGTTCACGCGCTCGCGCTCGGCCACGGCGCGCACCGTGTCGAGCATGGCCATGCGCGTCATCTGCACGTCGGCGACGAGGATGTCCTGATCGGCCGTGCGGCGCACCTCGAACCGCTTCGGCTGATAGCCGATCGACGTGGCGGTGAGGAAGTAGTCGCCCTCGCCGCCGGGGAAGGTGATGGTGAAGCGGCCGTTCCGGTCGGTGCGGACGGTCCTGTTCACGCCACCGGCGACCGAGGTCGCGGTGACGTTCGCGTTGACGAGTGGCTCATCGTCATCGCCAGTCACCTGGCCGCGGATGACATCGAGCTGCTGGGCGGCCACGACTCGCGGCGATGCGACGGCGACGGCGAGGAATGCGGCGACGAGAAGGAGGAAACGACGGACGTTCACGAGTGCGTCTGGAATGAGAGCAGCCGTGGGGCAGCGAGAGGCCGCCCCGACGTGCCATGCGCGATGTGAGGGCGCAGCCGCTCGCCGGGCGCGAGCGAATCGCCTCAGGTACGTACGACTCGGTGTCCAAGACTGTTGGTGGTAATCGGCGCAGCGGCGGGCTGTCGCGCTTCAAGCGGACAGGACGACGACAGCGTGGCGACGCTGCGCGGGAGTGAGGAAATGAGGGAATGCGAAAACGGCCTCGGGAGGCTTCCGCGTTCCAAGGGGTCAGAGTCTGTGACTCTGACCCCAGCCTTCACCAACTCACCGCTTCTCATGGATCGGCCCGCCGCGTTCGCGCAGCGAGACGGGAGGCCGGCCGGCGAGCACGGCGGCGATCTCGCTCACGATCGAGAGCGCGATCTCGTCCGGTGTCTCGGCGCCAAGGTCGAGACCGATGGGGGCGTAGACATTCGGCGGGAGTGCGCCGGCAACGCCGCCTGGTGCACCATCGAGCAGCTCCAATGTGCGCCGGCGCGGACCGAGCACACCGAGATAGCGCAGCGTGGGGACGCCGAGCAGCGCTTGCAGGTACGCGCGGTCGTGCGACGCCGCGTGCGCCATCGAGACCGCCGCGCTGAATCGGTCGAGGGTGAGCGACGCAGCGAGCGAATTCGGCTCGCGCACTGTGTCGACCCGGAGGACGCGCTCCGCGTCGGGGAACCGCGTCGCCGTCGCGAAAGTCGGCCGATGATCGACGACGGTGACGAGCCATCCGACCGCAGCGGCAAGTCGCACGACCGGAATCGCGTCCGTCCCGCCTCCGCAGACGAGCACACGAACTGCGGTGCGCTCGCGAAGCGCGGCGAGGTCGGCGATCGCGCGCTGCAGCGCATCGCCGGCGAGCGGCTCGAGCTGCACGTCGAGCACACCGCGACAGCCGAGCCCGAGGCCGAGCACTTCATCGTCGGAGCCGCGGGTGTCGTAGTGCGCCATCTCCGGCGTGCCCGTGGAGAACAGCTCCGCGGCGCGTGCCACGATGTCCGCCTCCAGGCAGCCCCCGCTCACCGCGCCCACCGTGCTGCCGTCGGCGCGCACCACCATCCGTGCGCCCGTGCCGCGATACGTCGAGCCGTCGACGTTGACGACGGTGGCGAGCAGCGCGGGCTCGCCACGCTCGGCCGCGTCGGCGAGTGCCAGACGGAGGCGATCGAGTTCGTGCATGGGTCGTGGGTCGGCTAGTCGCCGCGGCGCGCGGGAGTGAACGGCGTGATCGCGCGCACGATCCCCTGCGCGCGGCCCACGAGCACGACGATCACCAGCACGGTCGCCACGAGCATCATGGGGAGCACCCATTCGGGGAGTCCCATCGCGATGATCGCCGCACGTGCGACGATCGCGACCGCGATGATCGCGACGAAACCAAGTGCGAGACGTCGGCCAAGGCCACCACGCGGCGCACCGGCGCGGGCGCGCTCCTC
>DASVNI010000297.1:0-16233 GCA_036383935.1 Gemmatimonadaceae bacterium
TTGCTGAGCCGAGTCTTCGCGCACGCGTAGCCCTTTACATGGGGTAGGGCGTGGGCTAACTTCCCGTGCTCAATCACTTTGGCTTCGCTTAGACCGCCGCCTGGCGGGGACAGTTCATCGACATGGCCTTCGACAACGCACCGACGCTCGAGAAGTACCGGACGCACGAGACAGACACTGGCTCCGCACGCGTCCAGGTCGCGCTCCTGACCGAGCGAATCAACTACCTGACCGAGCACTTTCGGGCGCACAAGAAGGACCATCACGGCCGCCGCGGGCTGCTGAAGATGGTCGGCACACGCCGCCGTCTGCTCAACTACATGAAGCGGACGGACATCGACGGATACCGCAAAATCGTCCAGGAGCTGGGGCTCCGGTACTAAGACGGCCAACTACGCAATCGCGCGGGCGCATCTCTGCGGCCCGCGCGTTTTGCATTCCACGAGGCGCGTGCCGGCATAGGGCCGGCCGCAATGAGGCGACAAGACTAAATGCAACGCATCGAAAAGACGTTCGCGGGACGCCGGCTGGTCATCGAGACCGGTCGCATGGCCAAGCAGGCCGCTGGCTCATGCCTCGTCACCTTCGGTGACACGATGGTTCTCGCGGCCGTCACGGTGAGCGACGTGAAGAGCCCGCTCCCCTTCTTCCCGCTCACCGTCGAGTATCGCGAGAAGACATACGCCGCCGGCAAGATTCCCGGCGGATTCATCAAGCGCGAGGGCCGGCCGGCCGACAGCGAGATCCTCAGCGCCCGAATCATCGACCGCTCGATCCGCCCTCTCTTCCCAGAGGGGTTCCAGAACGAGGTCCAGGTCTTCTGCTACGTGATCTCGGCGGACCAGGAGAATGACGCCGACTCGCTGGCGCTCCTCGCCACGTCGTACGCGCTCAACGCGAGCCGCATCCCCTTCGCCACGCCGATCGCCGGCGTCCGCGTCGGGCGGATCCAGGGGAACTGGGTGCTGAATCCGACCTTCCAGCAGCTCGAGTACAGCGACATGGACATCGTCGTCGCCGGCTCGAACGACTCGATCATCATGGTCGAGGGCGGAGCGCTCGAAGTCAGTGAGGACGACGTCGTCGAGGCGCTCACGGTTGCGCAGGGCGGCATTCGCGAGCTGATCGGCTACCAGGAAGAGCTGTTCAAGGCCGCGGGGCGCGCCGAGAAGATGGAGTGGGAGAAGGCCGCCGTCACGGAAGGCCTCCACGACAAGGTGCGTGCGATCGCCGATGTGAAGATCAGCGAAGCGCTGAACCAGAAGGACAAGCACACGCGCGTGCAGGCCGTGGAGCTCGTGAAGCGCGAAGTCGCCGAGGCGCTGAGCGCCGATCTGCCCGACAACGCCAAGGAGATCAAGCACATCCTCGGCGATCTCGAGTACAACGCGCTGCGCTCGCAGGTGCTCGACACGAAGAAGCGCGTCGACGGCCGCTCGACAACCGAGGTCCGGCCGATCACGATCGACACCAGCCTGCTGCCTCGCGCACACGGCTCCGCGCTGTTCACGCGCGGCCAGACGCAGGCGCTCGTCGCGGTCACGCTTGGCACGGCGAACGATGCGCAGCGTCTCGACACGATCGATAGCCCGACCGAGACGACGCGGACGTTCATGCTGCACTACAACTTCCCGCCGTTCTCGACAGGTGAAGTGCGGCCTGTGCGTGGTACGTCGCGTCGCGAGATCGGCCACGGCAATCTGGCCGAGCGGGCGCTGCAAGCCGTGCTGCCGGAGTTCGCCGACTTCCCGTACACGCTGCGCATCGTGTCGGAGATCCTCGAGTCCAACGGCTCCAGCTCGATGGCGTCGGTCTGCGGCGGCTCGCTGGCGATGATGGATGCCGGCGTGCCGATTCGCGCCGCGGTCGCGGGCGTGGCGATGGGACTCATCAAGGAGGGGAAGAAGTACGCGATCCTCACCGACATCCTCGGCACCGAAGACCATCTCGGCGACATGGACTTCAAGGTCGCCGGAACGCGGGAAGGCATCACCTCGATCCAGATGGACATCAAGATCGAGGGGCTGAACCTGCAGATCATGACGGAAGCGCTCGCGCAGGCGAAGGAAGGACGTCTGCACATCCTCGGCGAGATGGACAAGGCGCTCGCCGCGCCGCGCGGCGACCTGAGCCCGTTCGCGCCGCGCATCGTGACGCTGCAGATCAATCCGGAGAAGATCGGCGATCTGATCGGTCCGAAGGGAAAGACCATCCGCGGCATCCAGGACGAGACGGGCGCGGAGCTCACCGTCGACGACACGGGTCTGGTCACGATCGCCGCCGTGGGCGGCGACGCGATGCAGCGCGCGCGTCAGATGGTGCAGGCGATCACGGCCGAGCCGGAGATCGGCGCGACCTACGAGGGCACGGTCAAGACGACGACCGCCTTCGGTGCGTTCGTCGAGATCATGCCGGGCACCGAAGGGCTGGTGCACATCTCGGAGCTCAAGCACGGCCGCACCGAGAAGACCGAGGACGTCGTGAACAAGGGCGACCGCGTGACGGTGAAGCTGCTCGATCGCGATGAGCGTGGGCGGCTGCGGCTCTCGATGAAGGCGCTCGTGCCGAAGCCCGAGGGGATGCCGGAGGAAGAGCCGCGTCCGCCGCGTGGCGAGGGCGACGGTGACCGCCCCCGCTCGGAGAATGGCGGCGAGCGGTCACGCCGCGGTGGGCGCGGCGGAGAGCGCTCGCGCCGCTAGTGAAGCGCGGTGACACGCCGGCGGGCGCGTTCCGCCGGACGGTGCTGCCGAACGGACTGACCGTACTCTCGGAGAGCATGCCGGGAGTGCGGTCGGTCGCGTTTGGAGCCTGGGTCCGCGCGGCGTCGCTGCACGAGCCGCGCGAGCTGATGGGCGTGTCGCACCTCCTCGAGCACATGGTGTTCAAGGGGACGGCGCGCCGCTCGGCCAAGCAGATCGCGCTCGAGCTCGAGGCGCTCGGCGGCTCGCTCGACGCCTTCACGTCTCGCGAGCACACCGTGTATCAGGCGCGCGTCCTGGACGAGCATCTCGAGATCGCGGCCGACGTGATCGGCGACTTCGTGTTCGGACCGTCGTTGCGGACCTCCGATCTGGACCTCGAGCGGAAGGTGGTGCTCGAGGAGATCGCGATGGTGGACGACACGCCCGACGATCTGGTGTTCGAGCTGCACAACGAGGCGTTGTGGGGAGCGCACCCCTACGGCTACTCGATCCTCGGGACGCGTGACACGGTGTCGTCGCTGCGGACCGCGGATCTCAAGGCATTGCACGAGCGGGCCTACCATCCGTCGCAGCTGATCGTCGCAGCATCGGGCAATGTGGACCACGACGACCTGCTCGCCGTGCTTGAGCGCACGGGCTGGACGGCTCGCATCGGAGGCGACGCGACGCGCCTCACCGTTCCGCCACCGCAAGCCGCCGCGCCATCGCGTCGCCATGTAGAACGCGATGGCGCGCAGACGCACATCGTCGTCGGCACCACGACCGTCGCTCACGAGGATCCGCGGCGGCACGCGATGATCCTGCTCAGCAGCGTTCTGGGTGGCGGTATGAGCTCGCGCCTGTTCCAGCGCGTGCGCGAAGAGCTCGGGCTGGCGTACTCGGTCTACACCTTCCAGTCATTTCACGCCGACGTCGGAATGCACGGCGTGTACGTTGGCACCGGCCCCGAAACTGCTCGTGACGCGCTCGAAGCGATCCATGTCGAGCTTGCTGACGTCGCCGAGCGAGGGCTTCCCGAATCCGAGCTCGCGCTGGGCAAGAGCCAGCTCAAGGGCCAGATCACGTTGTCCCTCGAGAGCGTCACGGCTCGGATGTATCGCGCTGCCGCCGTCGAGCTGTACGGCGAACCCTACCGCTCCCTCGACGAGATGCTCGCACTCGTTGATTCGGTGACCTCGGAGCAGGTCGCCGAGGTTGCACGGGAGTTCTTCGCTCCGGAGCGACAGACCATCGTGTCGCTCGGACCTGGCGAGCAGTTCTGACCGGCGACCGGCGCGCCGAATGGCGCCCGCAACTCTAGACCGAGCACTATCCATGAAGATCGGCGTCCCGAAAGAGATCAAGACGAACGAGAATCGCATCGCCCTCGTGCCGGCGGGGGCTGAGACCCTGGTCGGCGCCGGCCACTCGATCCTCATCGAGACCGGAGCCGGTCTCGGTAGCGGGTTCACCGATGAGGACTTCGTGGCGGTGGGCGCCAAGATCGCCCCCGACGCGGATACGGTGTGGCGTGAAAGCGAGATGATCATGAAGGTGAAGGAGCCGATCAGGGTCGAATGGCCGCGCATGCGGAAGGGCCAGCTCCTGTTCACCTATTTCCACTTCGCGGCCGACGAGGAGCTCACGCGCGCGCACCTCGACAGCGGGGCGATCTGCGTGGCGTACGAGACGGTCGAGCTGCCGACGCGGGAGCTGCCGCTGCTGACCCCCATGTCGGAGGTCGCGGGTCGCATGGCGGTGCAGGAGGGCGCGAAGTACCTCGAGAAGCTGTATGGGGGACGGGGTGTGCTGCTCGGCGGCGTGCCGGGCGTGGCGCCGGCGAAGGTCGTGATCCTCGGCGGCGGCATCGTCGGGATCAACGCGGCCAAGATGGCCGCCGGCCTGGGGGCAAAGGTCGTCATCCTGGACATCTCGCTCGAGCGCCTGCGCTATCTGAGCGACGTCATGCCCGCCAACTGCCAGCTCATCCACTCGAACCGGCACAACATCCTCGAGCAGATCACGTCGGCGGACCTGGTCATCGGCGGCGTGTTGATACCGGGGGCGAAGGCGCCGAAGCTCATCCGTCGGCCCGACCTTTCCCTGATGCAACCCGGGTCGGTGATCGTGGACGTCGCGATCGACCAGGGCGGCTGCGTGGAGACGATCCACGCGACGACCCACGAGAACCCGACGTACGTGGTCGACGGCGTGATTCACTACGGTGTCGCCAACATGCCCGGCGGCGTTCCGCGGACCTCGACCCTCGCCCTCACGAACGCCACGCTGCCGTATGCCCTGCAACTCGCCAACAAGGGCTGGAAGCGGGCGCTGAAGGAGAATCCGGCGCTGCTCAAGGGGCTCAACGTCGCTGACGGCCAGGTCACTTACGAGGGTGTCGCCGAGGCGTTCGGGATGGAGTATCAGGACCCGGCGCAGTTCGTCGGATAACGGTACGGTCGGGCGCGGTGACGAAGCCGCGAGGCGCTCGTCACACCCTCGTCCCCCACATCGAAGCCGCCGTACGCGTGTAGCGCGCGCCGACGTGATTGCTCCTCCCTGCGGCGCTTCGCACCTCCGGTCGGAGTTCCGCAGGTCCATCGCTCGTGACGCAGTCCGTATGCGATCGGTGACGTAGGTCGTGCAGTGACAATGCCTTGTTGGTGATTTGCACGCTCGGTAGGTTACGAAGCTTTCGCCCACGAAAATCGTACGGCTCGTTCCCTGCAACGGAGCGGGCGCCCCAACCCCGGATTGATGCGCTGGCCCTTCTTCAAGGCGGGAAGTCTTTTCCCCGCGAACGCTATCGGTGTCGACCTCGGCACCGCGAACACCCTGATCTACGTCAAGGGTGAGGGCATCGTCCTCAATGAGCCGTCGGTCGTAGCAATCAACCGCGAAAGCAAACAGATCCAGGGCGTCGGCCTCGAAGCCAAGCGCATGCTCGGCCGAACGCCGGAGGGGGTCATCGCCGTGCGGCCGATGAAGGACGGCGTGATCGCCGACTTCGACGTGACCGAGAAGATGCTTCGCTATTTTTTGAAGCTCATCATCGACAATCACGTCTTCAAGGTGAAGCCGCGCGTGATCGTGTGCGTGCCGAGCGGCATCACCGAGGTGGAGAAGCGCGCGGTTCGCGACTCGGCGCTTGGCGCCGGCGCGAAGGAAGTCTTCATGGTGGCTGAGCCGATGGCCGCGGCGATCGGTGTCGGGCTACCAGTCGAGACGCCGACGGGTAACATGGTGATCGACATCGGAGGCGGGACGACGGAGATCGCCGTCATCGCGCTCTCCGGCATCGTCAGCGATACCTCGATCCGGACCGGCGGCGACGAGCTCGACATGTCGATCGTGCAGTTCATGCGAAAGAATTACAACCTTCTGATCGGCGAGCCGACGGCGGAGCAGATCAAGATCCAGATCGGCAGCGCCGCACCCGTGGGTGAGGAGCGTGAGATGGAGGTCAAGGGCCGCGACCTGGTCTCGGGTATCCCGAAGACGGTGCGCGTCCACTCCAGCGAGATCCGCGAGGCGATCCAGGAGCCGATCCAGCAGATCGTCGACGCCGTGCGTCGTGCGCTCGAGATCACGCCGCCGGAGCTCGCGAGCGACATCGTCGATCGGGGTATCGTCATGACTGGTGGCGGCGCCCTGATCCGCGGCCTCGACCTCCTGCTGAGCCAGGAGACGGGGCTGCCAATCCACGTGGACGAGGACCCGTTGACGTGCGTCGTGCGCGGCACCGGACGAATCCTCGACGACGAGGAGAAGTACTGGTCGGTCCTGAGCACCTGAGTTCCCGGTGGCCCGCGCAGCCCGGTTCACGAACCGCTTCGACCTCGTTCTCTTCGGCGGGTGCATCCTGCTCTCGCTCGTGGCGATGGTGCTGCCGCCCAACCTGCGCGAGCCGGTAGCGGGTGGTCTGCGCCGGTCGCTCGTCGCTCCGCTGGTGAAACTCCAGCGTGGCGCCGAGAAGTGGCGTGGCGCCTATCTCACGGCGGAGCGCGAGGAGCTGCGGCGCGACACCCTCGCGCTGGCCGCCGCGCGCGTACCGACACTCGAGGCGGACAACGACCGGCTCCGGCAGATCCTCGGTCTGGGAAGCAAGCTGCAATGGGGCTTCATCCCCGCGCAGGCGCTCCAGGGGCGTGGCCGGGCCGACGATTTCACCATCACGCTGAGCGCCGGCTCGCGAGCCGGCATCCGGGAGCGGAGCTTGGTCGTCGCGCCGGAAGGCGTCGTCGGCATGGTGCAGACAGTCGATCCGACGATGAGCCTCGCGATCCTGTTCGCCCACCCGGATTTCCGCGTCAGCGCGATGTCGGCCGACGGCAGCGCCTTCGGGATCGTCCAGCCCCACATCGCCGGGACGGCGACGCTGAACCCGAGCCAGAACGGCTATTTGCAGTCCGAGCGCTGGCTGCTCGAGCTCCGGGGCGTTCCATTCCGCAGCACGCTCAAACCGGGCGCTGTGGTGTACAGCTCCGGGCTGGGCGGCATCTATCCGCGTGGCATCCCGGTCGGCGTCGTGATCGGAGAGATCAAGACGACCGAGGCCTGGGCTCGCACGTATCTTCTACGTCCGTCGGTGAATCCGTCGGAGATCAGTTCGGTGATGGTGCTGACTCCTCAACGCGGCACAGCAGGGCTCAACAACGTCTGGGCGGAGGTCGGCTCCGTCGACTCGGCCACTCGCAAGATCGTTGCGGCTGGGGACTCGCTGGCCCGTCAGGCGGCCTCGGCCGAGGCTGCCGCACGGCGCGCCGCGATCGATTCGGCGGTTCGCACCGTCCGCGACTCCGCGCGGCGTGATACCGCCGCCACCGCGGACTCGATCGCGCGCGCCATTCCCGGCGCGCCGGTGATTCGCGCCACGCCAGCCGCTCCGCGGCCGGTGGACACGACGCGAGGGGCACGCCCGTGAATTGGAGCGCGACGGTCCGGACGCTGATCCTGTGCTCCATCCTGGTATTTCTGCATTACACGCTGCGCCCCCTGCTGGCATGGCGCGCGTCGCCGGATTTCCTGATCATCGCCCTCCTGCTGGCCGCCGTCCGCGTGCGGCCGGGCGTCGCGGCGATGATCGGGTTCGTCATCGGCCTCGCCTCGGATTCGCTGGCGCTCGGCGCCTTCGGCGCCGGTGCGCTCGCCATGACGCTGATCGGGTTCAGCTGGTCGAAGCTGAAGGCGGTTTTCTTCGCCGACCACGTGCTCCTCAACGGCTTCTTCCTGTTCCTCGGCAAGTGGGTGTATGAAGTCGTGATGAACGTCGTGGAACGACGGATGCAGGGTGCTGAGTTGCTGATGCAGATCCTCGTCTGGTCGTCGTTGTCGGCGTTCGTGACAGCCGTTGCCGGTGTGCTCGCGCTCATGGCCCTGCGCCCGGTGCTCGAGACGAGGGCGGCGTGAGCTTCCATCCGAATGACATGCGGCGGCGCGGCATTGCCGCGAACGTCATCGTCACGGGTGTACTGCTCTTCCTCGGTGCTGGGTTCTTCCGCACGCAGGTACTCCAGCACGAGAAGTACACGCTCCAGTCGGAGACGAATCGCCTCCGCGAGCTGCCGCTGCCCGCGCCGCGTGGCATCATCTACGATCGCAACGGCAAGGTGATCGCCGACAACGTGATCGGCTACACGGTGTCCGTGCTGGCGCAGCGTGAGGACACGCTTCGCGCGGTCCTTCAGCGCCTGTCCAGCACGATCAACATCACGCCGACCCAGATCGAGCAGACGGTGCGCCGGTACCGCCGCGCACCGACGCGTCCTGCCGTCATTCTCCCCGACGCATCGTTCGACGTGGTGAGTGTGCTCGAGGAGCATCGGTCGCAGTTCCCTCAGCTCAATATCCAGAGCTCGCCGAGGCGCTTCTATCCCGACGGGCCAATCGTCGCGCCGTTCGTCGGCTACACGGGCGAGATCAGCGAGAACGAGCTGGCTCAGCCGGCGTTCGCCGACTACAAGGCGGGACAGCAGGTGGGGAAGCAGGGGCTCGAGAAGGCGTACGAGTCGGTGCTGCGCGGCAAGGAAGGGAGCCAGTTCGCCGAGGTGGACGCGCGCGGGCGCATCGTGCGTGGACAGGGCGGGGCTCGCCCCGACCTGTTGCCGGTCGCGGCTCCGCCGCTCTACACGAACATCGATCTCGACCTCCAGCGCTACATCGCCGGCATCTTCGGCGACTCGCTGATCGGCGGCGCCGTCGCGATCGAGCCGAAGACGGGTGCGGTGCTCGCGTTGTACAGCGCGCCGAGCCCCGACTTCAATCGCTTCATCGGCGGCGTGCCGGTCGCCTACTACGATTCCCTCCGCACCGATCCGAGGAAGCCGCTCTACAACAAGGCGTTGCAGGGGCAGTATCCGCCGGGCTCGACGTGGAAGCTCGCGACCACGGTCGTCGGACTCGAGACGGGCGCCGTGACGATGAGCGACCACATGCCGATCTCGTGCACCGGCGGCATGCAGTACGGCAACCGGTACTTCCGCTGCTGGGACAAGCGCGGACACGGGAGCCTCTCGCTCCAGGGCGCGATCGCGAAGTCGTGCGACGTCTACTTCTACCAGCTCGGGCTCAAGCTCGGCCTCGCTCGACTCCTCGCCGGCGGCGTGAGCCTCGGCATGGACAGCAAGGCGGGAATCGACCTGCCGGAGGAGAAGCGGCCTCGCTTCCCCGAGAGCCTCGACTACTTCAACCGGAAGTACGGCCGGAACTGGAGCCAGTCGATCGTGCTCAGCATGGCGATCGGACAGGGCGACAACTCGCAGACCATCCTGAACATGGCGCGCTTCTATTCGGCGCTGGCCACGGATGGCTCCGCAGCCAAGCCTGAGATCGTCCGCGGCAAGCCTGAGCGCACACCGATGGTGAAGCTCACGCCTGACCAGCTGGCGCAGGTGCAGACCGCGCTGGTCGGTGTGGTGGAGGGCGGAACGGCCGCGAGGTCGGCGATCAAGGGCGTGCAGCTGGCCGGCAAGACGGGCACGGCGCAGTCCGGCAGGCTCGACGCGTTCGGGAAGGAGATGGATCACGCGTGGTTCGTCGGCTTCGCGCCGGCGAGCGATCCGAAGATCGTGGTGGCGGTGATGATCGAGTTCGGCGGCCACGGCACGCGCGCCGCGGCGATCGCGTCGTCGATCATCGCCAACTACCTGAAGGTCACGCCCGTCTCCGACATCACCACGGACGGCTGATGGCAACCAAGCGACTCGCGGTCGACTGGCCGCTGGTGATCATCGCGCTGTTGCTCTCGCTGTACGGGATCTCGATCGTCTACTCGGCCGGACAGACCGACATTCCGACGGCCGTCGGACGACTGTGGAAAACACAGCTCCTCTGGTTCTTCCTCTCGATTGGCGCCGCCTACGCCGCCACGCGCTGTTCCGTGCGCCTGCTGGACTGGCTGACGTGGCCGGCGTACTGGCTCTCGATCGCCATGCTCATCCTGCTGATCTTCGTCGGCAAGGGGGCGGGCACGGCGGCGAGCACCAAGAGCTGGCTGGCCATCGGCGGATTCCGCATCGGCCAGCCCTCGGAGCTGGCGAAGATCACCGTGGTGCTCGCGCTCGCGAAAGTGCTCTCGACGTTCAAGGAGCCACCGAAGTCGCTCCTCGAGCTGTGGAAACCGGCGCTCGTCGTCGGCGTGCCGTGGGTGCTGATCATGATGCAGCCGGATCTCGGCACGGGCATCGTGTTCGTCGGCTTCGCCTTCGCGATGCTCTTCTGGTCCGGCGTGTCGTGGCCACTGCTCGTGCTCGTCGCGAGCCCGGTCGTGAGCCTGATCCTCGCGTTCAACGTGCAGGTGTGGGGCGCCTGGTTCCTGCTGCTGATCGCCCTCGTGTTGTGGTACAAGCCCTACCTGTACGAGGGGATCTTCCTCGCCTGCACGAATGTCCTCTTCGGGGTGCTGGCGCCGATCATCTGGGACAAGCTCGCGCCATATCAGCAGAAGCGACTGCTCGTGTTCCTCAACCCCGACCTCGATCGGCGGGCGGCCGGCTACCACGTGCTGCAGTCGCAGATCGCGATCGGCTCGGGCGGGTTGTTCGGGAAGGGGTACACGCAGGGCCCGCAGAAGCGACTGGCCTTCCTCCCCGCGCAGCACACGGACTTCATCTTCGCCGTGGTGGGTGAGGAGCTCGGCTTCGTCGGCGTGGTGCTCGCGTTCACGCTGTTCCTGCTGCTCTTCCTGCGCGTGACGAAGATCGCGGAACGCGCGAACGACTCGTACAGTAGCCTCGTCGCGTTCGGGCTGCTGGCCAGCTGGTTCGTGCACGTCCTCGTCAACGTCGGAATGACGCTGAACCTCATGCCGATCACGGGGATTCCGCTCCCCTTCTTCAGCTACGGCGGCAGCTTCATGCTGGCGAGCTGGCTGGCCATCGGCATCCTGGTCCGGATCGCGGCCGAAGGCCGTGGCGGCCGCACGGGTCCCTTCGCAATCTGACGGTCCGCGGGCCCGCGACGCGGGCTCGTCAATCCCTTGCCCCTGCGGGCGACCTCGGGCACATTGCGCTGATGGCCTGGTTCCGCAAGGAAAAGAAGCCGCGTCAGCCGCGACGGGAACGGTTGGAGATTCCCGCCGACGTGTGGGAGAAGTGTGAGGCGTGCGGCCACACGGACATCCGCGAGAAGTTCGTTCGCAACTTCAACGTCTGTCCGAACTGCGACTACCATCGTCGCTATCGGGCGACCGAGTACTGCTCGCTCCTCCTCGATGAGGGGACGATCGAGGAGCTCGAGCTCGACATCAGGTCGACCGACCCACTCGGCTTTCCGGAGTACCCGGCCCGCCTGAAGAAAGCGACGGCGAACGCCGGGGAAGGCGATGCCCTCCTCGCGGCTTCCGGAACCGTTGCCGCTCTGCCGGTAAGTCTCGGCGTGATGGACTTCGCCTTCATGGGCGGCTCCATGGGCTCGGTGGTCGGGGAGAAGATCGCCCGGCTCGGCCAGCGTTCACTCGAGCGGAAGCATCCGCTCATCGTGATCTGCGCATCGGGCGGCGCGCGCATGCAGGAAGGCGTGCTCTCGCTGATGCAGATGGCCAAGGTCAGCGCGATGCTCGCGCAGCTCGCCGAACGGCGGATCCCCTACATCGCCCTCCTCACCAACCCCACGACGGGCGGCGTGAGCGCCAGCTACGCGATGCTGGGTGACGCGATCCTCGCCGAGCCGGGCGCCGTGATCGGCTTTGCCGGACCACGCGTCATCAAGCAGACGCTCGGCCAGGATCTTCCCGAGGGCTTCCAGACCGCGGAGTTCCTGCTCGACCACGGGATGCTCGATCAGGTAGTGCATCGCCGTGATCTCAAGAGCACGATCAGCCAGCTGCTGCGACACATGAGCGGAAAGCCGGCCGCCTCCGGGTGGTCGTCGCCCTGAGCGACTACCGCGCGGCGCTCGACTATCTGTACGCGCGCACGACGGGCGCGTTCAAGTTCGGCCTCGAGCGCACGCGCGCTCTGCTCGCGGAGATGGGAGATCCGCACCTCGCCGTGTCCACGGTTCACATCGCGGGGACGAACGGGAAGGGAAGCAGTGTGGCGACAGCAGAGGCGATCCTCCGAGCGAAGGGACTACGCGTCGCGCGGTACACGTCGCCCCACCTCGTCGACTTTCGCGAACGCATCGTCGTCGCGGGGACGCCGATCGCCGAGCCCGAGGTCGTGGAGTTCGTCGACCGATGGATGGGCGTCGTCGAGCGAGTCGAGGCGTCCTTCTTCGAGGCGACCACGGCGATGGCGTTCCTGCACTTCGTGCGGGCGCACGCGGATGTGGCGCTGATCGAGACCGGCCTCGGGGGACGACTCGATTCCACCAACGTGGTGCACCCGCTCGCCGCCGGGGTGACGTCGATCGGTCTCGATCACACAGAGTATCTGGGCCCCACGCTCGAATCGATCGCGCGCGAGAAGGCCGGCATCTTCAAGCCCGGTGTGCCGGCGGTGATCGGCGAGCCGTCGCCGGAAGTCGCGGAGTGGCTGGCCGCAGCGGCGAGCGAGGCCGGCGCGAGCGCTATTCGCGTCGTCGCCGAGGAAACGCGCATCGAGGACGTCGAGATCGACCCCACGGGGACTTCCTTCACGCTGCACGCGCTTGGCACGAGTGAGCGACTGCGCACGCCGCTCGTGGGACAGCATCAGGCGACGAACTTCGCCTTCACGCTGCTGCTGCTCGATGCAGCCGGCGTCCCGATGGCCGCCACGCCGGCCGACGCGAAGGCCGCAGCCGAAGCGATTCAGCTCCCCGGACGCTTCCAGCGCGTCGATCGGTGGATCTTCGACGTCGCACACAACGCCGACGGTGCGCGGACCCTCGCCGGGACACTGGCCACCGTCCCGGGCCACGATGGCGCGGTCACGGTGCTGCTTTGCGTCCTGGCGGACAAGGACTGGCGCGAGATGATACTGGCACTCGTGCCGATCGCCGCGCGGTTCATCCTCACGGACTCGCCGACGGCACCGGCGAGTCGTCGCTGGGCGCTGGACGAGGTGGCGACGTACGCGGCGTCGCTCGGCGTGGAGATCGTCGTGGAGCCCGACTTCGACGCGGCGTTGGCGCGCGCGCAATCGTTCGCTGGAACGACGCTGGTGACAGGCTCATTTCACACTGTCGGCGACGCGATGGCGCGCTTGCAGGTGTCTCCGCTCACCGGGTAGCTTAGTTGAATGTTCAAGGGCAGCCTCCCCGGTTTTCGCGACTTCTATCCCCAGGAGCTCTCCGAGCGCGCCTTCATCATGGCGACCTGGCGGGAGGTGGCCCGCCGCTACGCATTCGTGGAGTACGACGGACCGCCGCTCGAGCCGCTCGAGCTGTACACGCGGAAGAGCGGTGACGAGATCGTCGGACAGCTCTACAACTTCGTCGACAAGGGCGGGCGGGAGGTGGCGCTGCGCCCCGAGATGACTCCCACCGTCGCGCGCATGGTCGCGGCGCGGGCGAATGCGCTGCGCAAGCCGGTCCGCTGGTTCTCGATGCCGCAGCTCTTCCGCTACGAGCGCCAGCAGAAGGGGAGGTTGCGGGAGCACTTCCAGCTCAACGTGGATCTCTTCGGCGCGGCCGACGTCGCCGCCGACGCCGAGCTGGTGGCGTGCGCCATCGACATCATGCGGGCGTTCGGCCTCGGCTCCCAGGACGTCGTCGTGCGTGTCTCCGACCGTCGGATCCTCCAGGCGTATCTGGAGTCGCTGGGAGTGCCTGCCGATTCCGTGGTCGGCGTCTATGGCGTGATCGACAAGCTGGAGCGTCAGCCGGCCACCGTTTCGGCGGAGAAGTTGGCGGCGCTGGGCGTCCCGGCCGAGGCGATCGAGCGCATCGTGACGATCGCGGACGTCGGGTTCGACGAGCTCTCGTCGCGCCTCGCCACGACGCCTGCGGCGCCGGTGGTTCAGGAGTTCGCGGACTTCCTCCGTTTCGTGCCCGCGCTGTTGGGGGGAGACGAGAGCTGGCTCCGCCTCGATCTCTCGATCGTGCGCGGGCTGGCGTACTATACCGGCATCGTCTTCGAGCTGTTCGACCGGTCGGGCGAGTTCCGCGCGATCTGTGGCGGTGGCCGCTACGACACGCTCCTGCAATCGCTCGGCGGCACTGATCTGCCGGCACTCGGCTTCGGCATGGGCGACGTGGTGCTCGGCGAGCTCCTTCGCGCGAAGGGGTTGATGCGACCGGCAGACTCGCGCGCGGATTTCTGGATCTCCGGCGAGGACGATCTTCCGCTGGAGAGAATCATGCGCGAGGCGGCGCGCCTGCGTGCGGAAGGGCACGCGGTGGAGTACGCGCTTCGGGCGCAGACGCTCAGCAAGCAGAAGAAGGCCGCGCAGGCCAGCGGCGCGAAAACCTTTGTCACACTCACGAACGACGGCACGAATGGCTGACGATAAAAAGCTCACGACCAGGGCGGCGGACTTCAGCGCCTGGTACAACGAAGTCGTGCTGCGCAGCGAGCTCGCCGACTACTCGCCGGTCCGTGGTTGCATGGTCATCCGGCCGAATGGCTACGGCATCTGGGAGCGGATGCAGCGGCAGCTCGACAACATGTTCAAGGCGACCGGGCATCAGAACGCGTATTTCCCGCTGTTCATCCCGGAGTCGTTCCTGCACAAGGAAGCGGAGCATGTCGAGGGCTTCGCGCCAGAGGCGGCCGTCGTCACGCACGGCGGTGGCAAGGAGCTCGAGGAGCCGCTCGTCGTTCGGCCCACGTCGGAGACGATCATCTACTCGATGTTCTCCAAGTGGGTGCAGAGCTACCGCGATCTGCCGCTGCTGATGAACCAGTGGGCGAACGTCGTGCGCTGGGAGATGCGTACGCGACTCTTCCTGCGCACCACCGAGTTCCTCTGGCAGGAGGGACACACCGCGCACACCACGCACGACGAGGCGGAAGAGGAAGCGCGCCGGATGCTCGGCGTCTATCGCGATTTCATGGAAGGCTACATCGCGATGCCCGTCGTGACGGGGCAGAAGACGGACGCCGAGAGGTTCGCCGGCGCGCTGCGCACGTACTCGTGCGAGGCGATGATGCAGGACAACAAGGCGCTGCAGGCGGGCACGTCGCACAACCTCGGGCAGAACTTCGCGAAGGCGTTCGACCTGAAGTTCCAGTCGGAGAGCGGCTCGACCGAGTACGCGTGGAACACCAGCTGGGGCGTGTCGACGCGCATGGTCGGCGGGCTCGTGATGACGCACGGCGACGACAACGGGCTCCGTGTTCCTCCGCTCCTCGCGCCGATCGAGCTGGTGATCGTGCCGATCTACCGGAGCGACGAGGAGCGTTCGGCGGTGCTCGAGGCGGCCAACCGGATCGTGACCTCGCTCGCCGAGTGGGCAGGGCGGGGCACGGAGAGGATTCGCGTGCATGTCGACGCGCGCGACGGGATGAAGCCCGGCGCGAAGTATTACGAGTGGGAGCTCCGCGGCGTCCCGCTGCGACTCGAGCTCGGTCCACGCGATCTCGCCAGCAACCAGGGCGTGCTGGTACGGCGCGACACGCGCGCCAAGCGCCCTGTGTCGCTGTCGACGATCGGAGAGGACGTGGCCGACACGCTGTCGACGATCCAGCGCGAGATGCTCGCCGCTGCGTTCGAGCGGCGTGAGGCGAACAGCGTGCGCGAGCGCATCTCCTACGACCGCTTCCGCGAGATCATGGACGGCGAGGGCGCGTTCGTCTACGCAGGCTGGTGCGGCAGTGGCGCCTGCGAAGCGGAGATCAAGGAGGAGACGAAGGCGACGATTCGATGCATTCCGGACGAGGAGTTCCGGTCGGCCGAAGCGCCGACGACCTGCCTCAAGTGTGGACGTCCAGCAACCAGCGAAGCACTATGGGCGAAGGCGTACTGACCTCCGGCTTCACGCGCACCGAGAGCGGGCTCGCCTGCGAGGGCGTCCCGCTCGAGCGCATCGCGCGCGAGATCGGCACACCGACGTACGTCTACAGCGCCGCGATGGTGCGTGACCGTTTCGTGCGGCTCGACGAAGCGCTCTCGGATGTACCGCACCGGATTCACTACACGCTGAAGGCCAACTCGAATGCGGGGCTCGTCAGGTTGCTCCGTGAGTTGGG
>DASVNI010000298.1:0-3075 GCA_036383935.1 Gemmatimonadaceae bacterium
CGCAGCTTGGTCGAGTACCCGAACATCTCGGAGAGCGGCACCGTGGCGGCGATCACCTGCGCCTCACCACGCTGTGTCATCCCGCCGATCTTGCCGCGGCGCGACGACAGGTCGCCGAGCACGTCGCCCATGTACGACTCCGGGCAGACCACCTCGACGTTCATCATTGGCTCGAGGATGACGGGGTTTGCCTTCTTCGCCGCCTCCTTGAACGCCATCGAGCCGGCGATCTTGAACGCCATCTCGGACGAGTCGACGTCGTGATACGACCCGTAGATCAGCTCGACCTTCACGTCCACCATCGGGTAGCCGGCGAGGACACCGTTCTCCAGCGCCTCCTTGATCCCCTGCTCGATGGGTCCGATGTACTCACGCGGGATCACACCGCCAACGATCTTGTCCTCGAACACGAAGCCCTGGCCCGGCTCGGACGGCTGCATGTTGATGACGCAGTGGCCGTACTGGCCCTTACCACCCGACTGGCGGATGAACTTCCCCTCGACCTTCTCGACGCGCTTCTTGATCGTCTCGCGGTAGGCGACCTGCGGCCGCCCGATGTTCGCGTCGACCTTGAACTCGCGCATCATGCGGTCGACGATGATCTCGAGGTGCAGCTCACCCATGCCCGAGATGATCGTCTGCGACGTCTCGGGATCCGAGTGCACGCGGAAGGTCGGATCCTCCTCCGACAGCTTCTGCAGCGCGATCGCCAGCTTGTCCTGATCCGCCTTCGTCTTCGGCTCGATGGCCACGTCGATGACGGGATTCGGGAACTTCATCGCCTCGAGGATGATCGGATGGTCATCGTCGCACATGGTGTCGCCCGTGCGCGTGTCCTTGAGCCCGATCGCCGCGGCGATGTCGCCGGCGCGTACTTCCTCGATCTCCTCGCGCTTGTTCGCGTGCATCTGGAGCAGACGACCCACGCGCTCGCGCTTGTCCTTCGTCGCGTTGTAGACGTACGAGCCGGACTTCAGCACGCCGCTGTACACGCGGAAGAACGTCAGCTTTCCCACGAAGGGATCCGTGGCAATCTTGAACGCCAGCGCCGCGAACGGCGAGCCGTCGTCCACCGGGCGCTCCTCGAAGTGCTCGTCGTGATGCGGCAGATGCCCCTGGATCGCCTTGACCTCGATCGGCGCCGGGAGATAGTCGATCACCGCGTCGAGCAGCGCCTGCACGCCCTTGTTCTTGAACGAGGCGCCGCACAGCACCGGGACGAACTCCATCGCGATGGTGGCCTTGCGAATCGCCTGACGGATCTCGTCGACCGTCAGCTCCTCGCCGCCGAGGTACTTCTCCATCAGCGCCTCGTCGTGCTCGACCGCCGCTTCCACCGCCTCGTGGCGCGCCGCCTCGACCGCGTCGTGGTACTCGGCCGGCACGTCCACGACCTCGAACGTCTTCCCGAGGCTCGCCTCATCGAAGATGTACTGCTTCCGCTCGATGACGTCGATGTGGCCCGTGAACAGCTCACCCGATCCGACCGGGAGCTGCAGCGCGAAGGCGCGCTTGCTCAACCGATCCTTGATCATCGCCATGCAGCGCGTGAAGTCCGCGCCGACACGGTCCATCTTGTTCGAGAAGATCATGCGCGGGACCTTGTACCGGTCCGCCTGGCGCCACACCGTCTCCGTCTGCGGCTCGACGCCGGCGACGGAATCCAGCAGCGCGACCGCGCCGTCGAGCACGCGCAGCGAACGCTCCACCTCGACGGTGAAGTCGACGTGGCCTGGCGTGTCGATGATGTTGATCCGGTATTCGGGCCCCTCGCCCTTCTCGTACGACTGACCGTGGCGCTTCCAGAAGCACGTCGTCGCAGCGGACGTGATCGTGATGCCGCGCTCCTGCTCCTGCTCCATCCAGTCCATCGTCGCGGCGCCTTCGTGCACCTCGCCGATCTTGTGCTGCTTACCGGTATAGTAGAGGATGCGCTCGGTCGTCGTCGTCTTCCCGGCATCGATGTGGGCCATGATGCCGATGTTGCGATAGTGCTCGAGCGTGGTTGTGCGTGCCATATCAACCCTTCAGGTGTCAGTCGCGGCAGCCATCGTGCGGTGACGTCGGCGCCTGCGAGAATGCGCAATTCCGGAAATACAAACGCGGGTGGACCAGACGCCCGAACCGGGCCGGTATCCATCCGCTGTCGCCAGGGTGTGCTCGCCTCTGCAGCGCGAGCGGGGACCCAAGGCGCGCCGGCTTTACCAGCCCGGCGTCAAATTGTCCTGCGTTGCTTCTCGGGAGTGGCGCGAAGCCACTGGCCTGAAGAGCCTCGACCGTAACTCCCGGTCGCCCATAAATTCGGCCGCAGTGAGCCGAGAAAAATTACCCGTAGCCCCCTGAATTTATTGGAGATCCGTGGCATGTCAACCGCTCGACGTACTCCTTCTCCAGCGCGCGAGCGGCTTCGTCAGATGCCCGTGGCGCCGGACGCGGCCTCGCTCGCTCCGACGGCCTCGGTCCCCGTACCGGCGTTTCTATAGAGGTAGCCCGCCCCAAGCAGGAAGGCTCCGACGGCGGCGTAGCACCCGACCCGGAGCATCAGGCCGCTGATGTTGGTCGCCTCGATCACCGCCTTGGCGCCCGCGTAGATCGCGACCATCAGCCCGGCGACCCGGAACGCCTTGCTGTCCGTTCTCCGCCCCACGACGATCCCCACCACCCCGGTCGCCGCGTAGTAGGCCGTCAAGAGAAAGGTGCCCGCATCGCGCGAAAAGGCGTGGACCACCTCCATCCGGCCCCAGACGAACGCGAGCGCGACCGTCGCCCCGACCCGGTGGGCTCGACCGAGCACCTGAGCAGGTGCACCTCGCCCCCCCTCGAGTACGACAGCCCCGCCCGCCACCGCCAGCAGCGCCACGAGCGCGGACGCGCTCGCTCGCGTCGCGAATGGGGTGTACGCGTACGGCTGGAGGCTCGCCAGCTGATCGATCGCCGAGAGGGCCATCCCGCCGAGCACCAGGACGAGCCCGATCGCCGGGAGATCGCTTTCCTCGTCCCGCGCCAGAAAGGTCGCCGCCACCCCCACCCCGCCGAGCCCGCTGACCAGGGCGAGCGGGTTCGGCCACAGCCAAT
>DASVNI010000299.1:0-10618 GCA_036383935.1 Gemmatimonadaceae bacterium
GAGTACGCAGCTCGTGCGACGCATCGGCCATGAATTGCCGCTGCTGTGCGAACGCACGCTCGAGGCGTTCGAGGAGACCGTTGATGACGGTAGCGAGCTGACCAACCTCGTCGTCGGGGTTGGCCGTCGGGACGCGCTCGCCGAGTGTGCTCGCGCTGATCCGCGCCGTGGCGTCGCGGATGGCGACCATCGGTGCGAGGCTGCGCCGCGCGAGCAGCCACCCGCCCAACCAGGCGAGCAGTAGCGCGACGGGACTGGCGATGACGACTGCGAGACGCGCCGAACTCAGCATCTCTTCGTCGTCATGGAGCGACGTGGCAGCGGCGATCGTGTAGGGCCCATCCGTCATCACGACCCGAGCCAGCGCGACGCGATACCCGCCCTCGGAGTCAGGGAGCGTGAGCGAGAATGGGCGCCCGGCGTGGGGCGATCGAATGAACGGCGCGATGCGGCCTGGATCGAACGGCGGCTCCGCGTCTTCCTCGGACATCGGCCGTGGTGGCGGCACAGCCGACGCGATGACGCGCCCGGAGTCGTCGAACACGGCCAGCGCGATCGAGCGAAATCGCATGTCGCTCAGCACCTCGCGCGCGACGGTGCGGGTCTTCACGCCTGGTCCGCGTTCCGCGACGAGCCCGTCGCGGAGCTCGAGCAGGGCATCACTGAGCGAAGCGTCCGTCCGCACCTGGACGGCACGGACGAGAAAGCCGTACGCGCCGCCCGCGAACAGCACCAGGAGCACGGCGAGTACAGCGGTATGCCAGAGCGCCAGGCGCGTTCGGATGGAGGAGATCACGGAGCAGCGTCGTCGGCGTCAGTGGCCGCACTCGATTCGGCGAGCATGTAGCCGGCGCCGCGCCGCGTGTGGATGAGCGGCCGGAGTCCCTCCGTGTCGATCTTTCGCCGAAGCCGCCCGACATAGACTTCGAGCGCGTTGGAAAACGGATCGTGATTCTCGTCCCACACGTGCGCGGTGATGTCGGCACGGCTCACGACCTCACCCGCGTGGCGCGCGAGAAACTCGAGCATCGCGTACTCGCGCGAGGTGAGCGGAATCGCACGGCCGGCGCGCCTCGCGGTCTGGCTGCGCGTGTCGATCGTGAGATCACCGACTTCGATGGCCTCGGGGAGCACCGTGTGGCCGCGTCGGAGCAAGGCTCGAAGTCGGGCAAGCAGTTCGTCGAGCTCGAACGGCTTGGTCAGATAGTCGTCGGCACCCGCGTCGAGGCCCGCAACCTTGTCCCGGACAGTGTCGCGCGCGGTGAGCATGAGGATCGGCGCGTGGACATCGCGTGCACGCAGCGCCCGCGCGACCTCGAGGCCGTCACGCTTGGGCAATGCAATGTCGAGCACGATCGCGTCGTACTCGTTGAGGACGCCCTGGAGCGTCGCCGCCTCCCCGTCTTCGGCGAGGTCCACGGCATACGTGTTTTCGCGCAGCGCTCGGGCGAGCGAGTGCGCGAGCAGTGTGTCGTCTTCAGCGACCAGAATGCGCATGGTGGCAAGCTAGGTTGCCGAACCTGAATGACAGGTAACGCCCGGTCGCTCACGGTGGCGACAGCGCTACTCTTCCACCACGACGCGGTAGTCGCGCCCTTCCCAGCGTTGCTCGTCGGGATAGAAGAGCGTGAAATCCACGGCGGCGCGCGCCGCCAGGTGCTCAGTGTCGAGATCGGCGATCCAGACGCCGAGTCGAGGGACGGCGCGCGCCATGGTGTCGTGCTTCGTGACCCACCCGTCGACGGACCAGTGCACCGTCGCCGGCACCTCCGTCTGCACGCGCAGCACGCGCCCGCGGACGACGACGCGCGTCTTGTTGCTCGGGCTCCAGATGGTGTACAGCCCGACGACCTTCTGTCGCACGTAGCGCTCGTACGTCGCATCGGGCAGGTCGAACACGACACCGTCCAATAGGGAGCGCACGAGCTTCACGTACTCGGCGTGCGCCCAGGCGAGCGGCATGGCGCCGCCGGTGGGCCGGCCGTTGATCAGCCCGAGCTCGGGGATGTCGGGGGCATCCCAGATCTGCTCAGGGAGCATGCCGCCGTCACTCGCCTGCGCGCGCATGACGCCGAGCAGCTGCAGCGCGGCGTCCGGATGGCCGCGAGCCAGCTCGTAGTGCGCGCGCTCGCCGACGAGCAGAGGCCAGCCACGTCCGACGCCGATGCCGTCGAACGGGGCGCCGTCCTCGTGCTCGCCATAGCCGTCGCCGTTGTACCGGTGCCAGACGGGGCCCGTACGCGTCCGATGACAGAGCAGCGCGTCGATCACTCGCACGGTGTTCACGATCCGCTCGTCGTTCGCGTCGCGCAGACCGAATCGCACGAGGGCGAGGGCATCGGGGCTCACCATCTTCTGATAGGGCGTCTCGTCGGAGCCGACAGGCCGGTTGCGGACCATCACGTAGTCGGCCGGTGTGTCCACGCCGTCACTGATCGCCGCGAGGTCGGGCGGCGCGATGCGCGCATAGTATCCGTCGACGCCGGGAAAGCCGGCGATCCCCGCGTCGGGGACGTACGTCCAGCGCTCGATGTTGTCGTTCCACGCATCCGCCGTATCGCGGAGCACCTGCGCGGTCTCGCGATCTCCGGCGCGGTCGGCATGCTCCGCGGCGATGACGAGCGCGGCGACTTCGACGGCCAGCGTGAACGGCGAGTAGCCGGCGTCCTCCTCCCATCGATCCTGTTCGGTCGCGGGTCCCTGTCGAATGATGAACCCGGCCGCCTTCTGGATCATCGGCCACGGATCGACGTAGCCCAGTGCTCTCTCGCGGTACAGGAGCTGGGCAAGCAGGATCGGGAACGCGACCTCATCGAGCTGCTTCCCTCGCCAGTATGCCGTGCCGTCGAGCCACATGTTCTGCGGCCATGACCCGTCGGCCTCCTGGGTGCTGATGAGATAGCGCAGCGTACGTCCGGCCAGCCTGGCGTGGCCCGCGGCGAGCAGGCCGCCGGCGCACTCGACGAGATCGCGTGACCAGACGAGATGATAGCCGCCGAGCTCGTGGTCGCCCTTCGACTGTCCCCACGGAATGGACAGGCTGGCGATGAGGGCGCCGATGGAACGCTTGTCGCCATGGACGGCGAGGAGCGCGGCGCTCTCCCAGAACATGTCGAAGAGGGGCGTCGGTATCTCGATCGGCGTGCGGTCGCGCGGGTCGGACGAACCCGTCGCGCGCTCAGCATGGAGCGACTGCTCGGCGCGCGATGGAAACTGCCGCTCGGCGTCCGCGCGTACCGCGTCGGGCATCGTGGATCGGCCATCCAGTCGCGGACCGAGCGTGCGTTCGTGAAACGATCGCCACTGCGTGACGTACGCGTCCTGTTGGCGATCGAAGCTCGAGGCGAGCGACATGCGCGCGCGCTGCGCGGCCTCCGCAGGTCCCGCCCCGAAGCCGAGTGCCAGGACGAATTCGGCGACTTCCACGTTCTCGATGGTGCGCACGCAGGCCGCAAGATCGACTTCGCCGGTCATGGCGACGTTGCCGTCGCGTGCCTCGGTGAACTCGTCGACGAGGCGGCCGTGTTCGTGAAGCTGGTGCCAGCCGTCGTTCACGCCCACGTATCCGCAGCTGCGCGCACACCAGCCGACGCTCGATGCGAGCGCCACCGAGATGGCGCCGCGGCTGGCAAAGAGCATGGGCTGTCCCTTGTATGCGTCGGCCCACGCGTCGTTGCCGGCGCCCTGATTGCCGAGGTGCGGCGCGACCAGCGCGTAGACGCGGTAGTCCCTGATGGAGCCGACGAGCGCGCGGAAGCGAACGCGCTGGAGGAGCACGTCACGCTCCGGATCCGCGATGATGGTCTTCTCGATCTCGTAGCGGCCATCGACGCTCGTGTTCACCAGGCGGTAGCCGGGCACGCCGGGGGCGAGGAGATGCACCTCGCTGCGCGTGTCACGCTTCTCCTCGGAGAGAAGTGGCGGCTGGCCCTGGCGGGTCTCGGTGACCAGCAGGCCGAAGTCTCGCGTGTTGGCCTGATCCACGCGCGGGTAGTACACCTCGTCGACGATCCCAAATGAGATCGTGAACCAGACGAGGCTGCGGCCGTCGTACGCCGTGCCGACGCCACTCTTCGCACTGGACGTCCAGCGGGGCTCGATGCCCGGGCCGCCGGGTGCAGGATTGCGTTCGACGGAGCTCATGGCATCCGTGGTCCGACCGACGTGCCGCTCGCGGTGGTCATGTCGTGCCTCATGCACAATCAGTGAGCGAGGAACGTGGCGTACGACGCCGGCCAAAGGCAATGGCTCGGCCGGCGACGCACACGGGTGAGCCACGCATGTAGGGTCCCTGGCACGAGAAGTGTCGCATAGACGGCTGCTCTCATCCGCAACTCACTGAACCGACCACAACGACGGCAATGATCTCGCTCGCGTCGTTTCTCCTCGCGCTCGGCGCGGCGGCCACCACGCCTGCCCGCGCGCCGCTCGATACCATGCGGCTTTCCGCGAGGCTGCCCGCGGCGGACGCGCCGGTGGCCGACTCGACGGGCTCGGACAGCGTCGTTGCACAGGCCGTCTCGCGGGCGAGCGTGATGTTCGCACCGACCCTCCTGGGCGAACGCCTGGCGAGTGAAGACACCACGGTGCACAAGCGCCGGCGCGCCGTCGTGATGAGCGACGCCGCGCTCCTGCGGCTGCGGATCCATCGCTACGCGTCGTACACCGTGATCCCGCTGTTCGCGCTGCAGGCGATCGCCGGGAACCAGCTCCTCCAGGCCGACAACGGCGGTGTGGAGCGGCCGGGCTGGGCGCAGGGCGCGCACAGCTTTGGCGCGGCGGCGATCGGCACCGTGTTCGCCGTGAACACGATAACGGGGGTGTGGTCGCTGTATGATCAGCGCGCGAACACCGACGGCCGGACGCGGCGGTGGGTGCACTCGATTCTCATGCTCGCGTCGGACGCCGGTTTCACCTACACGGGAATCAAGCTGGCGGACGACGCGAAGCGCTCCTCGTCGAGCCGAGACCAGCATCGCAACTGGGCCTACGCGTCGATTGGCACCGCGCTCGTCGGCTACGGCATCATGTTCTTCGGCAATCGATGACGACCCCGGAAGTCCTCACCCGACTCGTCGAGCCCTGGGCGCACTTCTATAGCCACTCGAAGGTTGCGTCGACGATCGTCACCTTCCTGCACATCGCGCCGCTCGTCGTCGGCGGAGGGCTCGCGATCGCGCTGGACCGCGCCGCGTTGCGGCTCGACGCCAACGACCGGCTGGTGCGCGAACGGCATCTCACGGAGCTCGCATCCGTGCATCGCATCGTGCTGTCGGCCCTCGTGGTCTTGCTGCTGAGCGGGCTCGCCATGCTCGCGGCGGATCTCGACACCTTCCTCGGATCGTGGGTGTTCTGGCTCAAGATGGCGCTCATCGTGGCGCTGCTCGCGAATGGTGCGCGGATGACCAGGCTCGAGCGGGCGCTCGCCGGGCCCGCAGGCGCAGCAGCGGACCAATGGCTGCGTCTACGGGGTATCGCAATCACGAGTCTCGTCCTCTGGCTCGCCATCACACTCGCCGGCGTCGTGCTCACCAACGTCAGCTGATCTCGCGGCGGCGCGAGCGGAGCAGGGCGAACCGCACGCTACCTCAACATCACTACCGATGACCGACGACACGACCTCGGGCGTGCCGGCCGATTGCGGCGGCTGCTCGCTCCACGATGCGCTCTCCACGCCGGCGGCAATGCAGCGGCGGGAATTTCTCCGCGCTGCCGGGCTCGCCATGGCGTCGCTCGGTCTGCTCGGCATTGGGGCACGCGATGCCCGAGCGATGCCAGCGGTCGCGTTCGCCGAGGTGATCGGCCGGGATGGACCGACGGCAGCGACGAAGCAATACGCCGTGCCCACGGCCGATGGCGTGGCAATCGATCGCGACAACTCCGTGATGATCGCGCGCGCGGGAGGCAAGGTGTACGCCTTCTCGCTCTCCTGTCCGCACCAGAACACGGCGCTCAGGTGGAACGACCACGATCACGAGTTCCAGTGCCCGAAGCACCATTCGCGCTACACGGCGGACGGCACCTTCATCGACGGACGCGCGACGCGCAACATGGATCGTCTGGCCATACGGCGAGCGGGCGCCGAGCTGGTCGTGGACATCGACACGATCTATCAGGCGGACGACAACCCGAAGGAGTGGGCGGCGGCATTCGTGCCCGCCTGAGCGTTGACGCTTCTCACCTGATCGTCAGGGAATCTCGCGCGAGCACGATGGCGGAGACGTTCCCCATCTCCTCGTAGTAGCGCAGGAAGCGGTTGCCCTCCTCCGACGGTTGCAGCCGGAGGTTCTGCGCCCAGCGGAATCCGATCGGCTGATACCACAGCTCGGCGTCGATCCGGAATGGACCTCTAGCGCGCGAGACGTCCACGCTGTAGCGGGTGCGTGCCGCGCCGCCGGTGAAGCCAGGATCGGTCTTCGCGTCGCCGGCGACGGCCACGTCCGCGTCGGCGGTCGCCTTGTCGAAGCCGCGTGGGAGGATGCGATTGTCCTTCACGTAGCGGAGACCGAACAGCAGCCCCGTCGTGAGGTGTCCGTGCGCATCGATCATGATGCTCTCGTAGATCTGCACCTGGTCGGGACGCGTGATCTCGCGGTAGTGCGGCTCGTACTTCAGCCGGTCGTCGTCGTTGTCGTTCCCGAGGATCTGGCCACTCGGCAGGATCGCTCCCGACTCGAAGACGGCCTTGCCGGCATTGTCGCGCACGACGACGTGCAGCCACGCGCGACGTGACGGGTACGCGGTCGGGAGCTTGTGGCCCGTCAGGCTCGTGATGTCGACGTCGACGACGACGTGGCCGGCCGCCGCAGAGCCAGGCGTCACCTTGAGTCGCGCGGCCTGGCCGAGGAACTCGCGCGTCTGCGCAGCCGCCGTACTCAGCTCCATCGGCTGCGCCTCGACCGCAAGCTCGGCGCGATAGCGATTGAGGATCCCGAGCAGGAAGAAATTCCCGCCGGGGATCCAGTGCCGCCGCAGCTCGGGGCGCGGCGGCCCGTTGACGCTCGTGATGGGCAGGCTGTCGCTGCTCGCGTTGGCAAGCGCCATGTGGCACGACTGGCAGCTACGCTCGCCTCGGTACGCGCTGCGCTTCCACTCCAGAAATGGCATCTGCTCCGGGAGCGTCCCCACGCGGGTACCCGCTGAATCGAAGATCGGCGTGTACAGCGTGTGACACGTCGCGCAGAGCTCGGACTCCCGGAGGTGCTGCGACGGCGTCGGCACGAACCCGGTCGACGAATGCATCACGACCATGTGGCCTTGATCGACCGTGTAGGGGCCGAAGATCGGGCGCCGCTCGAGCGGCGTCGTCGTGTCGATGACGAAGCCGCCGTTGAAGCTGGAGCGCTGGCCGAAGTTGTCGGGCTGGATCTGGTGGCAGGTCGTGCACGAGACCCCGTCGGCAGAGAGGCTGTCGAGGAGGCTGCTGCCATTGTTCGCCGGAAGATGAGCGAACACCTCACCGCGACCGCCGGCCGCGTGCGCGGTGAACCGCTGCATCGGCATGTGGCAGGTCGAGCACTCATCCTGGATCTCCGCCGTCAGCTTCGGATGATCCAGCGTCTCGCGGCGCACGCCGGCCTGCCAGTACGGATCGCGCGATGCATTCGCCATGATCGACCCGCGCCAGTCGAAGCCGATCGATGCGTCCTCTCCCGTCTCGGTCGTCAGGCTGTTGTGACAGGGCATGCACCGATCGGCGGTCAGGAAATGCGCCGGACCGACGCGCGGCGCCGTATCGGAGGCGGTGCCGTATCCGGTGGCCGCGACCGCGACCGCCACCATGAAGAGTGCCGCGAGGTACCAGCCGAGGCGTGTCAGTGTTGGCATCCCGGACACCATCCATGCCAGAACTGGTTGAGCGGACCGTCGAAGGTGTCCCACAGCACGTACGCCAGGACCTGTACGTGGTTCGCATCGCGCTCGGTGAACGGAATGTTCACGCCGACGTTCGCGCGCACGTGCTGGAGCGCGCTGAGCGTGATCTGCATCTGGGGCACCACGCTCCACGTGGTGGGCGCGCCGCTCACGAGATCGCGTGATCCGGTGAGCTCGACCATCGGCGACCAGAGCCGCGTGATCGGCGAGAAGGGCACGCTCGTCCCCAACGCCGCGCTCCACGAGGCGGCACGCGGCGCGATCGCGAGCTGCGTCGGGATCTCGATCGTCCCCTGATACTGGATGAAGCTCCGTGCGGGGAGGAGCTGTGCGCCGAGCAAGGCCCCTTCGAAGGTCGTCACGCCGCTGCCGAGGCCGAGTGACTGGCTGCCCGTCGGCAGGACGATACCGGCGAGGCCGCTCAGAATCGTCCCACTCTTCAGGCTCGAGAAGAAGACGTACTTGTTCGTGATCGAGATGTCGCCGAGCCCACCCGCCCAGCTCGAGTCGGGCCGGTTCGTGAAGCCAAATGGGATGTCGAGCTCGATCTGATCGCGGATGCCGAACCGCTTCTCCCGGATCAGATGGTTGGTGAACGCGCCGGGCCCGCTCGTCTCGACCGCTCCCGTCAGCACGAACTCGTCTTCGGGAAACGCCTTCTCGGTGACGAGGGCGAGCGGGAGGTTGAACTCACCGCGTGGCCAACGCCTGTCCGAGCAGAATGTGTGCATGTACGCGACGACATTCCGGATCTGTTGCGGTGTGAGCAGATACCGGAATGCCGGCATGATGCGACTGAAGCCTCGTACCGGACCGCCGTCGCGCACGATCGCGTACCAGTCGGCCGATGTCTCGCGCGTGGCGAAGTTGCAGTCGGTGAAATCGGGCAGCGGGTTGGTGAAGCCGACCGTCGTCTGCGGCGCGCCACTGCCGGTTGCCCCGTGGCAGGCGACGCAGGTGGTGCGATAGATGTGCTCTCCGCTGTCGATCGGCGACCCGGGCGCGACGAGCCGAACCACCGGGGCGGCATCGGCGGCACCCTCGAACCCGACGGCGAAGGCGATGACCCAGATCGGGATGACCAGCAGCACGACGAGTCGCAGCCGCAGTGGATGGCTCACGAGGCGACGGGCAGTCGCAAGGCACGTGCGAGAGCGAGAACGGGAGCCCTGGACTGGGCTCCCGTTCCTCATTTGCCGAGGCCGATCTGCTTCATGAAAATGACGAGGTCGTAGAACAGATTCTCCTCGACGATCTGCCCCTCGTCCCAGCGTGCGACCGTGCAGAAGTCGACGTCGAACGACTTGTTCGTCGGCGGGATCAGCGCGATCGGAACGCTTCGTGCGGCCCATGCGCAGACCCTCAGGGAGAGCCACCATGCCCGCGCCAGCGAACCGTCCGGATACGATCGTGCTCGTTCACGGCTTCTGGGTGACGCCGCGAAGCTGGGAGCACTGGATCACGCGCTATCAAGCTCAGGGCTACCGCGTGCTCGCTCCAGCGTATCCGGGGCTCGAGGTCGAGGTCGAAGCGCTCAATCGTGATCCTTCGCCCATCGAGCATCTGACGGTGGCCGCGATCATGGCCCACCTCGAAAGCGTCGTCGCGGGACTCGAGGCGCCGCCGATCCTCATCGGGCATTCGGCGGGTGGCGCGTTCGTCCAGCTCCTCCTCGATCATGGCTACGGGGCAGTCGGGGTGACGCTCGACTCCGCGCCGACCGAAGGGGTGCGCATCACACCGTTGTCGCAGCTCAAGGCGAGCTGGCCCGTGCTGAAGAATCCGGCGAATCGCCACAAGGCAGTAGCGCTCACGTACGAGCAATGGCGCTACATCTTCACGAATACATTCGACGAAGCGGATGCGCGCGCGGCCTACGAGCGCTACCACGTTCCGGCATCGGGGCACATCTTCTGGGACAGCGTGCTGGCGAACTTCATCCCCGGCCCGCAGGACATCGCTGTGAACTACCACAATGACGCGCGAGCGCCACTGCTCTTCATCTCGGGGGGCGAGGATCACCTGATGCCGCCCGCCATCCAACGCTCGAACGCGAAGCACTACAAGTCGAACACGATCACGGAGATCAAGGAGTTTCCGGGGCGTTCGCACCTCATGCCCGCACAGCGGGGGTGGGAAGAGGTCGCCGACTTTGCACTGGCGTGGGCCGTGGAACACGCAACGGGCCAGGGGCGGGCGGCGGTATCTACAGCAGACTGAGCCCGACAATGACCGATACTCCATTCATTGCGCGCGGATTTCATCGCAGTCGCGAAGCGGGGCCGGCCGGCCGGTTGCCGCCGGGGCAGTACGAGACGCGTGACTTCCCAGTACTCTCCGCGGGCCCAACACCGCAGATCAGGACGAGCGACTGGGATTTCACGATCTCGGACGACGCCGGCAAATCGATACGCTGGTCATGGGACGAGTTCCAGGCGCTGCCGCACACGACGCCAACGGTGGATATCCACTGCGTGACCAAGTGGTCCAAGTTCGACACGCGCTGGGAAGGGGTGTCGATCGACACGCTGCTGGACGCGGCGCGCGCAAAGGGACTGGTCGACGGGGCGTTCGTGGTCGCGTTCTCGGATGGCGGATACACGACGAATCTTCCTTCGGCGGACGTCACCGGCGGAAAGGCGTGGGTCGCGTTCGGCTTCGATGGCGCGCCGCTCGACCCAGAACACGGTGGGCCGGCACGGTTGCTGGTGCCGCACCTCTATTTCTGGAAGAGCGCGAAGTG
>DASVNI010000300.1:0-7088 GCA_036383935.1 Gemmatimonadaceae bacterium
TCGCTGACGGTCGAGCGGGCCAGCCTCCCTGACTCACTGCGCGTGACCGCGACCGCGGAGCACGACCCCTCGGAGATCCACGCGCTGCGCCACGCCGAGCATCCGGTGTGGGGCGTGCAGTTCCATCCCGAGTCGGTGCTCACCCCCGACGGGAAGCGGCTGCTGCGCAACTTTCTCGATCTCGTCGCCGGATGAGGAGCGCGCTCCTCGCCGCGCTCCTCGCGCCCGCCATCGCGGGCGCACAGCAGATCGTCCTTCGAGAACCGGGACCTGAACGCATCGCCGCCATCATTCGCACGGCGGCGGAGCGGCAGCACACCCTGCGCGCTGGCGAGGGTGATCTCGTGCTGCCACGCGACAGCACCATCCAGGGAAATCTCCTCGTGCTCGGGCGACGCACCTATGTCTCGAGCCATGTCGAGGGCGACGTCGTCGTCGTGGGGGGCGATCTCTTTCTGCGCCCCCTCTCGTCGATCAGCGGGCGCGCCATCGCGATCGGCGGAGCTGTCTACCGCACCCCCCTCGGCTCCGTCGGCGGCGACGTCGAGAGCTATCGGGACGACGACTATTTCATCCGAACGACCAACTCGGGCTACGAGCTCGAATACGCGGCAAAGAAGGACAGGCCGCCGATGTTCCAGCTCGCTGGTCTGCAGGGACTCCTGGTGCCGACGTACGACCGCGTCGTGGGACTCTCGCAGCCGGTTGGTGCGCTGGTCACCTTCGGCGATCGCGCGGTCGAGATCCAACCGACGGTGACGTATCGCAGTCGCCTCGGGCAGTACGATCCCGGTGTGGAGCTTCGCATCGGACCGGAGAAGCCGGTGCGCCTGGAAGCCGACTATGGTCGAAGCCTGCGCTCGAACGAGACGTGGATCTACAGCGATCTGCTGAACTCCGCCGCGTCGCTCGCCTTCGGCAACGACACGCGCAACTACTTCCGCGCCGTCGGTGGAACGGCGCGTGTCATCGGGCACATCGAGAAGGCCACGGTCACCTTCGAGCCGTGGGTCGGTGCGCGCACCGAGGAGGTCCGCCCGATCAGTGCAGGGGGAAATGTGTTCAGCTTCTGGGGCCGCGATGACCTGAATCAAGGGTCGCGCCCCAACCCGCTGGTGCAACCGGGCAGAATCACCTCGGGGCTCTTCGGTGCTTCGCTGGCATATGCGGCCGGCGACGTCACCGCGAGGTTGAGTGCCGAAGCGGAGCAGAGCTTCGACACGCCCGATCTCACCTCGGCGTTCACGCAGCTGACGCTGAACGGGGCGATCGATTTCCCGACCTTCCGCGATCAGCGGCTCAGCATCGCGGGACACGCCGTGGCGACCGCGGGCGACAACGTCCCGCTCGCGCGCTACGCATACCTGGGGCGCGCAGCCACGCTTCCGCTGCTGCAGCTGCTGGAGTTGGGCGGCGACCAGCTGCTCTTCCTCGACAGCGAGTACAGCATCCCGATCAACCGCCTGGCGCTGCCGATGGTCGGCCCGCCGACGTTGATCGTGACGCACTACCTGGGCACCGCCGGAGTCGGGTCACTTCCGAACCTCCAGCAGGAGATCGGCCTCGGACTGTCGATCAACCTGTTCAGGGCGGCGGTCGTCTTCGACGCCTCGGACGACCTCCCGACGATCTTCTCCGTCGGTTTCTCGCTTCCGCGCTGAACGCGGCCGCGCGCGCATTGCCCAAACGCATGCGCGGGCGTACCTTATATGGCGTGAAAGTTGCGTCCGGCGCGCGCCCACCGCGTGCATCGCCTCACCGCGGACCCATGCGTCTCTCGTGAAGACGCTGGCCGTCATCCCAGCCCGACTGGGCGCG
This sequence comes from Gemmatimonadaceae bacterium, assembly GCA_036383935.1. Lineage (GTDB taxonomy): Bacteria > Gemmatimonadota > Gemmatimonadetes > Gemmatimonadales > Gemmatimonadaceae > AG11. Next base: position 1,819 of record DASVNI010000300.1, read on the forward strand.
ACGCGTCTCCCCCGGAAGCCGCTCCGACTCCTCGCCGGACTCCCCCTCGTCGTCCGCGTCCTCGAGCGCGTGCGCGAGCTCCGCGTCGCCGATCGCTGCGTCGTCGCGACCGACAGCGAGTTGATCCGGGAAGAGGTCCTCCGTGTCGGCGGCGAAGCCGTGCTCACCGACGAGCGGCACCCGAGCGGAACGGACCGCGTCGCCGAAGTCGCGGCGCGCGCTGACTTCCGCGGCTACGGCGCCATCCTCAACGTGCAGGGCGACGAACCATTCGTCGCGACCGAAGCGCTTCGCGGCGCACTGGAGCAGGTGACCGCACGCGGCTTTCCTCTCGGGACCGCTGCCGTCCGCGCCAGCCGCGACATTCTCGCACGCCCCGACGTGGTGAAAGTCGTTGCCGCCGACGACGGGGCCGCAATGTATTTTTCACGAGCACCGATTCCCTTCCTCCGCGACGACACGGACGCGGCGGAGCGCGATGCGCGCATTCTCCATCACATCGGAGTCTACGCGTACACCCCCGAGGCGCTGGCCAGTTGGGTCGCGCTGCCCGTGCACCCGCTCGAGCGCATCGAGCGACTCGAGCAGCTGCGCCCCCTCGCGCATGGCATGCGCATCGGCGTCGCGATCCTCGACGTCGCGGCGCGAAGCGGAATCGATACCGAAGCAGACCTGGAAGAGGCGAATTCTCAGTGGGCGACTTTCACGACCGAGAGCTGATGCAGACCACGACTCCAAAACACACGACGAAGTTCATCTTCGTGACCGGCGGGGTGGTCTCCTCGCTGGGCAAGGGTATCGCGGCAGCCTCGCTGGGGCGCCTGCTCGTGGAGCGCGGACTGCGCGTCACGATGATGAAGTTCGACCCGTATCTCAACGTGGATCCGGGCACGATGTCGCCGTTCCAGCACGGCGAGGTGTACGTCACCGACGACGGCGCCGAGACCGATCTCGATCTGGGACACTACGAGCGGTTCATCGACCGCTCGCTCTCCCAGGCGAACAACGTCACCACCGGGCGGATCTACCAGAACGTCATCACCAAGGAGCGCCGCGGCGAATACCTCGGCTCCACGGTGCAGGTGATCCCGCACATCACGGACGAGATCAAGGCGGCCGTCCGCCGCATCGCGCCGGAGAACGACGTCGTCATCGTCGAGATCGGCGGCACGGTCGGCGACATCGAGTCGCAGCCGTTCCTCGAAGCGATTCGTCAGTTCCGCCACGACGTCGGACGCGAGAACGCGATCTTCGTGCACCTCACGCTCATTCCGTACATCGCGGCCGCGGGAGAGCTCAAGACCAAGCCGACGCAGCACTCCGTGCGCGAGCTGATGGAGCTCGGAATCCAGCCCGACATCCTCATCGTCCGCACCGAGCGTCCCGTGTCGGACGAGATCAAGCGCAAGATCGCGCTCTTCTGCAACGTGGAGTTCGGCGCCGTGATAGAGTCGCCGGACGTCTCCACGATCTACGAGATCCCGCTCGCCTTCCGCGAGCAGGGCTTCGACGACAAGGTGCTGCAGAAGTTCGGCATCGACCGCCCCGCGCCGGACCTCACGCAGTGGAGCGAGATGGTGCAGCGCATCGTCGCCCCCTCGGAGCGCGTGCAGATCGCCGTCGTCGGCAAGTACACCGACTTCGTCGACAGCTACAAGAGCGTGCAGGAAGCGCTCATTCACGGCGGCATCGCGAACGACGTCGGCGTGGACATCAACTGGATCTCCAGCGACGACTTCGTCGACGCCAAGGCCGCCGCGGACATTCTCGGCCGCCACCATGGCCTGCTCGTCCCGGGCGGGTTCGGCGTGCGCGGCGTGGAAGGGATGGTCGATGCCATCCGTCACGCGCGCGAGCACGGCGTGCCCTTCTTCGGCATCTGTCTCGGCATGCAGACGGCCATCATCGAGTTCGCGCGCAACGTGTGCGGGCTCGACGACAGTCACTCGAGCGAGTTCGCCCCCGAGTGCGACAATGCCGTGATCTCGCTCATGGAGTCGCAGCAGCACGTCACCGACATGGGTGGCACGATGCGACTCGGTGCGTATCCGTGTCGCCTCGCACGCGGCTCGCGCGCCGCCGAGGTGTACGGCGTCGCCGAAGTGAGCGAGCGGCACCGTCACCGCTACGAGGTGGCGAACTCGTATCGCGACCTGTTCGTCCAGAAGGGACTGCGCCTCAGCGGACTCTCTCCGGACGGTCAGCTCGTCGAGATGATCGAGCTGCCCAATCATCCCTATTTCGTCGGCTGTCAGTTCCACCCCGAGCTGCAGTCTCGCCCGACGCGGCCGCATCCGCTGTTCGCCGGCTTCATCGCCGCGGCCACGGCCGCGAAGCGTCGGAAGGAGAGTGCCGAGGCGCCGTCTCTGGTGAGCGCGGCGCGCCAGTGACCGCACTCCGGTTGCGACGCGATGCCCTGTTCCTCATCGCCGGTCCCTGTGTCCTCGAGGACGACGCGCTCAACCTGAGCGTCGCCGAACATCTTGCGCGGCTCGCCGAGCGCGTGCCGGGCGGCATCATCTTCAAGGCCAGCTTCGACAAGGCCAATCGATCGAATGCCGGCGCGTTTCGTGGGCCGGGCCTCGAGGAGGGGCTCGCCGCGCTCGATCGCGTGCGCACCGACACGGGGCTGCCCATCCTCACCGATGTGCATCTCCCCGAACAGTGCGCGCCGGCGGCGCAGGTCGCCGACGTCCTGCAGATCCCGGCCTTCCTCTGCCGCCAGACCGATCTCCTGCTCGCCGCCGGCGCGGCGGGAAAGCCGGTGAACATCAAGAAGGGGCAGTGGATGCATCCCGAGGGGATGCCCGGCGCCGTCGCCAAGGTGCGCGAGGGCTTCGCGTCGTCGGGTGCGACGGGAAAGATCGAGGTCGCCGTCTGCGAGCGCGGAAGCTTCTTCGGTTACGGTGATCTGGTGGTGGACTTCCGCGCCTTGCCACGCATGCGCGCTGCCTGCGATGCGCCGGTCGTGTTCGACGCGACGCACAGCGTGCAGCAGCCGGGCCGCGGCGAGGGCGGGGCGAGCGGCGGTGCGCGCGAGTTCGTTGCGCCGTTGACGTACGCGGCGTGTGCCGTCGGAACGGATGGGCTCTTCCTCGAGACGCACCCCGATCCCGACAAGGCGCCGAGCGACGGACCGAACATGGTGCCGCTGAAGGCGCTCGACGACCTCGTGCTGCGCGCCGTCGACATCTGGCACCGCGCGCGCGCATGATCGACCCAGCGCTCGCGCGCTCCATCCGGCTCGTCGGACTCGACGTCGACGGTGTGATGACCGACGGCGGGATCTATCTCGGCGCCGCCGACGGCAGTCCGGTGGAGCTGAAGCGGTACGAGATCCAGGACGGCCTCGGCGTGCACTTCATGCAGCGCGCCGGGCTGAAGGTGGTCATCGTCACGGGCCGCGTCTCCGACAGCGTCCGGCTGCGCGCTCTCGAGCTCGACGTGGAGGACGTCGCGCAGGATCCGAGCGCGCGGAAGCTCCCTGCATTCCTCGCCATGCTCGATCGGCACGGCATCGCGCCGTCGGAGGCAGCCTTCGTCGGCGACGATTTCCCCGATATGGCCGTGCTGCGCCTCGTCGGGCTCCCCGTCGCCGTCGGCAACGCCGTTCCGGAGATCAGCGCGGCGTGCAGGCTCCAGCTCACGCGCAGCGGCGGGGCAGGGGCGGTCCGCGAGTTCGCCGAGCTGCTGCTCAAGGCGCGGGGCCAGTGGGAGGACGTGACGGAGGGGTACGTGCGCGAGCGCTCCCTCACCTCGGGCATCGCCGCTCCGTGACCCCGGACGAGATCATCGCGCGCGGCAGACGCGTCGTGCGGCTCGAGCGCGAGGCGCTCGCCACGATCGAGGAGCGGCTCGCCGAGTCGTTCGCTCGCGCGGTAGAGCTGGTCGCGCTTTCGCCAGGCCGCGTCATCGTCGCCGGGGTCGGGAAGTCCGGGCTCGTCGGCCGGAAGATCGCCGCGACGCTGACGTCCACCGGAACGCCGGCTGTCTTCCTGCACCCCGCCGAGAGCGCGCACGGCGATCTGGGCATCGTCGGCGCCAACGACGTGGCGATCCTCATCTCCAAGTCGGGGGAGTCGGACGAGCTGCTCGTGCTGCTCGAACATCTGCAGGGGCTCGGGGTACGCACGATCGCGATCACGGGAGAGACGGGCTCGGCGCTGGGGAAGCTGTGCGACGTGGCCCTCGATGCATGGGTGCGCGAGGAGGCGTGCCCGCACGATCTCGCCCCGACGACGAGCACGACTGTCGCGCTCGCCCTCGGCGACGCACTGGCGGTGACGCTGCTCGAGTACAAGGGATTTCGCCGCGAGGACTTTGCGCGGCTGCATCCCGGGGGCGCGATTGGCCGGCGGCTGCTTCGCCGGGTAGAAGAGGTGATGATCACCGATCCCCTTCCCGTGTTGGCGCCGGGCTCTTCCCTCCGGCAAGCGGTCGTCGTCCTCGCCGAGCAGCGCGGTATCGTGCTCGTCGCCGGACCGGGCGGGCGATTGGAGGGCGTGCTCACCGCGGGCGATCTGACCAGGCTCATGGAACACGAAGTGGACGTGCTGTCCCATCCGGTGGAGCGCATCATGACCCGAACGCCGCGCACCGCGCACAGCGGCGAGCTGGCGAGTGCCGTGATGTACCGCATGGAGACGAACGGCGTGATGGCCATGCCCGTCCTCGACGACGCGCAGCACATCGTCGGCGTCGTGCACCTGCACGACCTCATGCGGGCGCGCGTCGCATGAAGGCCATTCGAGTCGCTGTGGTGGCCCTGCTGGTCATCGCCGGCGTCGCCTGCCGGGACAAGGGCGCCGCGCCGCCGGTGAAGGGGGGCCGCTCGATGGCCGACAGCGCGGACCAGGTGATGCTCGACGTGCGCGCCCTGCTGACCGACCAGGGCGTCCAGCGCGGGGAGATGTTCGCCGACACGGCGTACGTGTTCGACGACCAGACGCGCTTCGACCTGCGCAACGTTCGCGCGACGTTCAACACGAGTACGGGTACCAAGGACGGCGTGATGAGCGGCGACAAGGGCCGCTACAGCACGCGCGACGGGACGCTCGAGGGGTTCGGCAATGTCGTCATCGTCACCAACGAGGGGCGCCGGCTCACCTCGCCGCTCATCCGGTACGTCCAGAGCATGAACGAGGTCTCGAGCGACACGAACTTCACGCTCGTGGAACCGGGACGCACCGTGAGCGGCGTCGGCTTCCGCGCCGATCCACAGCTCACGCGCATCTCCATCCTCCGGAATCTTGGCGGAGGGGGAAGCTTCA
>DASVNI010000301.1:0-1918 GCA_036383935.1 Gemmatimonadaceae bacterium
GAGAGCGCGGAGGGCAACACCGAGGACGCGGAGGGCATCGCGACCGAAGTGCGACGGCAACACGTGTATCGAGACGCCGGGCAACTGGGGAGGCGTGCCGGCCGCGGGAGGGCACCACACGTCGACGACGTCACCCGCCGCCGCGAGGGCGCGCGCGAGCTGGAAGGTGTGATCGCTCACGCCGCCCGTGAGAGGCGGATACTCGCAGGTCACGATGCACCAGCGCCGCGGCGCCGCGGCGAGAGGCTCGCGCGCCGCCTCGAGCACGGCGGCGGCGCTCATGCGCGCTGTTGGGTGTATGATTGCGCCTTGCGATGCCAGGCGCGCCAGTGGAGCGCGATGGACGACAGCTCGACGGGGAGCGACGCGAGTGCGCTGAAGGTGTCGATCGACTTGCGGCCGTGCGCGATGCGCGAGAGCCGCGCGCGCGCCTGATTCACGAGGTACCAGGGCAGGCCGCGGCGCGGGCCGTGGAGCACCATGTGCAGCACGCTGGACTCGTGCACGCGGGCGAGTCGCACGCCCCACGGGAGGGGGCGCGGCGGATGGTCCACCTCCGCCTCGGCGACGAAGTGGATCATGTACCCCGCCTTGCGGAGCCGGAACTGGAGGTCGGCGTCCTCCATGTGCGCGAACGGATACCGCTCGTCGAAGCCGCCGATCTTCTCGAAGCCCGCGCGCCGGATGGCGAAGTTGCACGACCAGAGCCGGCCGCCTTCCAGGTTGAGCGGCGCGGTCTGGCGCGGCGAGTCCAGCCCGGCGCGGCAGGTCGTGCGCCCCTCGAGCACGTCGAGCGCTTCCTCGTTCGGGTTCATCGCGGTGACGTACGCCTCGAGCCAGGCCGGATCGGGGAGGCAGTCGTCGTCGGTGAACACGAGCCAGGTGCCGCGTGCGGCGCGTGCACCGGCATTGCGATTCGCCGCGGGTCCGCGCCCCGGCCCTTCCTGCCAGCGCGCCCACGGATAGCGGTCGCGTACGAGCTCGAACGCGAGGTGCGCCGCGCTGTCGTCGCTCACGATCACCTCGTACTGATCGTGCGGCAGCGTCTGCGCGCCTGGCGCGAGGCGATCGAGGCAGAGGGCGAGCGTCGCGTTGCGGTCGCGCGTGGGGATGACGACGCTGATGAGCCGCGTGCTCATGCGGCGCGCCTCGCCGTCTGGAGGAGCATCTCGACGTACGGCTCACGCAACGACGCCCAATCGAAACGGGCGCGCGCCGAGGCGTGACGCGCGAGGCGTTCGCGCTCGGAGAGTGGCGTGGCGAGCGCGGAGGCGATGGCGTGCGTGCCTTCGCCGATGATGGAGAGATCGCGCAGGAGGGCGAAGTCGCCGAGCAGGTGGCGCGTGACGGGGGTGTCGAACGCCACGATCGGCAGGCCGTGCATCAACGCCTCGACGTACGCGAGGCCGAACCCTTCCCGCTGCGACGCGAGCACGAACACGTCCGCCGCGCGGTAGTAGTCGCCGATCGCGTCGTGCGGCACGGCGCCCACGAGCACGTCGTCGCCCAGCAGCTCGTGCGCGAGGGCGCGCACCGCATTGGCGTCGGGGCCGTCGGCGCCGAGGAGGCAGAGGAAGGGACGCGGCGCGGGGAGCGCGGCCACCTCGCGGATGAGGTAGTCCATCCGCTTGTGCGCCGTGTCGAGCATCCCCACGGAGAGGATGACGGGACGATCGGCGGGCAGTCCGAGGGAGCGGCGGGCGTTGCCGATGAGGTGTACGGGCAGTGCGGTGGGTACGTGCATGCCGTGCGGCAGCACCGTCTGCCGGTCGGCGGACTCGCCGCGCTCGAGCGCGCTCGCGAGCCCCTCCGGCGTGACCTGCTGCACGAAGTCCGTGCGCGTGAAGGGCCGCGTCGTCGTCCCGCCGTTGTAGTAGAGCAGTGCGAAGCGTTGGCGCGTGAGGCGGCGCCAGTGCCA
>DASVNI010000302.1:0-14179 GCA_036383935.1 Gemmatimonadaceae bacterium
CGCCCTGACGCGGCAGCGTGAACGTCATCACGGTCTCACCCGACTCCGCGCGGATCGGCGTCGGCGGCTCCATCCGCGCCAACTTCGACGCCTCGAGCAGCTCCTGATACTGCTTGTCGTTCGGCGCGATCGGGGAGCCCAAGCGACGCCACGCGCCGTACGCGTTCGAGTGCGTCTCGTCGATCCGATAGTGCGTGAGTCGGATCCCGCCCGCCGGCAGCCCCGCGAGCGAGAGCGACACCTCGGCATCCGGTCCAGCGACGTCGTCGTCGTGGTAGTGCCACACGAGCACGGCGACGGTCGAGTCGTTCGCGCTCGCGAGCGCTCCGACGTCGGGCTGGCCGCGCACGCCGCTCGCCATGATCTGCGCGAGCGGGATCTGCGCCGAGCTCTCCGTGGCAACGCGCTGTCCCCGCATCTGGGCGAACATGCGGAAGACGTTCAGCACCGGCAGGTCGATCCCGTTGCTCGCGATCGCGCGGAAGCCGGCGAAGTAGGGCTGGTCCTCGAACTCGAACGCCCACGTCAGCGCGCCAAGTAGTTTCACCCCGCGCAGCGCCGCGAGCTCGTGCTTCCGCGCGAACACCGCCGCCGTGTAGCTCGAGTACATCGTACCGTTGCGATAGCCGAGCGAGGGACCCTGGCACGCGGCGCATCCTTCCGGATCGGATTCGCCGATCACGATCGGCTTGGCCTTCAGCTCCGGGACAGCGGCGATCTTCGCGAACCCTTCGTCGATCGTCCTGAGCTGGTTCGCGATCCCCATCCGCACGTGCCCGTCCACGTACGTCGGCGCTCCCTTGGCGTGGAACGAGAGAAAGTCTGTTGGGGTTCCAACGCGTCCGGTGGCGCCATTCACGCCGCTCACGACGTGGCGGAGGAAGCCATCCATGAACGCGCCGCCCGAGCCGGCGACGTCCGGTCCGCCGACGCGCGCCGTCGGCAGCGCGCGACGCACCGCTGCCACCGCGTAGTCGTGAAGCTTGTAGAACTCCTCGGGCGAGCCGCGCCAGTACGCGGGGATGTTCGCCTCGTTCCACACCTCCCAGTACCACTGCTCGACTTCGGCGCGACCATACCGCTGAACGCAGTGCTTCACCCACTGGTAGGTGAGCTCGGCCCACTTTGCGTAGTCCTTCGGCGGATACGCCCATCCCGTGGTAATCGCGTCGTAGCGCAACCCGGGCCGCCACTCGTGCTGGTACGGCTCCGGGTGCGTCGACATCGCCTCCGGCATGAAGCCGATCTGCGCGTACGGGCGAACGCCGCGCGCGACGTACGTGTCGAAGATCCGGTCGAGCACCGTCCAGTCGTATACGGGGCGCCCCTTGGCGTCCTCCGTGTAGACGTTCGTGCTCCCCCACTTGAGCGCCGGCGTACCGTCGCCCGTGTTGAGCAGGTTGTGCGTCCGGAAGTAGACCTGTTTGGGACGCAGCGCTCCGAGCTCGCCGATCAGCTTCCGCCCGTCCTTCATCGTTGCGTAGTTCGGCTCGTCCGCGCCGAAGAACCGCCAGATCGGCTGGAGCTCGCCCAGCGGCCGGCCCGCATCCACGCGAATGGTCACGGGGAAGGGAGCATTCGCGCCGGCGCTCTGCGTCGAAGGCGTCTGCGCTCCGAGCGCCGAGGCGAGCGTCGCGATGAGCAGCAGCACTGGGGTCCGAGCCCGGGCTCTGACCCCAATGGTGGCGGCGCGAAGCAGGGCGCGGGCGTGCGAGCGGATCATGAGGGCGCGTGCGGGGGACTTGCCGAGGGTATGCATCGGGGCGACTGATTGTAGCCGGTCGCATCCAGCTCCGTAAACAACCTCACATGGCCATTCGCATCGTCAGACTGGGCACGCCGCGCGCGACGGACGAAGGGCTGCGACTCGGCACCGTCCGCCGCCCCCCGCGCGGCGTACCCAAGGCGGACTTTGCGCGCCGCGACTACTACGACGTCTGGCTCCCCGAGCTCTCGCCGAGCGCGGACGTCGTCTCGAGCGCCCTGGCGGAGGACTGGACCCCGGCTCGGTGGCGCCGCTTCGAGCGCACCTACCGCCGCGAGATGTCGGCTCCCGCACCGCGCCACCTGATCGAGCTGCTCGCCGCGATGTCGAAGACGACCGATTTCTCGGTCGGCTGCTACTGCGAGGACCCGAGCCACTGCCATCGGAGCATCCTCGCCGACCTCCTCTCCTCCGCCGGAGCGACGATCGCAGGCTCGGACTGATCGCGGGGATGCGGGGATGCGGATGGGGGGATCGCACGGTGAGACGCCCCCGGGAGAACGAAGCGTCCCGAGGCCGGCTCTAAACCGTCAACCGGCAACCGTAAAACCGGGTCCCCTGTTGCATCCTGCCGAGCTGAGGCGTCGATAGTTGTCGCCCACTCCAAATTGCATGTCGCCTCGCAGAATCGTCTTCCGCGCCGCCGCTGGCGCGTCGCCGAGCCATCCGCGCCTCCGCACGCTCGCTGTGCGCATCGGGCTCGTGGCGGCTGCGCTCGCGATAGCCGCGTCGACCGCCTCCGCACAGAAGCCGCAGTTCCGCCAGCTGACGCCGGACCAGGGGCTTTCCAGCTCTCTCGTCCAGGCCATCACGCAGGACAGCCGCGGCTTCATCTGGCTCGGCACGAAGAAGGGAGTCAACCGCTACGACGGCTACAACGTCACCGTCTACCGCCACCGCGTCGGCGACTCGACCAGCATCATCGACAGCGACGCGATGTTCCTCTACGAGGACGCGCGGAAGTCCCTCTGGGTCGGCACGACGAAGGGACTCAGTCGCTACGATCGCGAGCACGACGCGTTCGAGAATTTTCTCATCGTCCCTGGCGACAGCGTCGCCGTGAGCGCCATCCTCGAGGCGCAGGGCACGCTCTACGTCGGGACGGCGCGCGGTCTCTACAAGTTCGACCGCGAAGCGCATCGGGCGACGCCGGTCTCCGAACAGCTCGTCGGCTTCGACATCCAGGGCCTGTTCGAGGATAGCGACCACCATCTCTGGCTCGGCGGCAAGGGGAGCGGCGCGCGAGAGTTCGATCCGAGGACCGGTCAGATCAAGACCTGGAAGATCGATCCGGAGAACTCCGACTCGGCGAATCTGAAGGGCAACGACGTCCGGCAGTTCGTCGAGGACGGCGACGGCAACATCTACATGGCGATGATGGACGGCGGCATCGCCCGGATCAATCGCGCCACCGGTGGGATCGCGCTCTTCCAGCACGATCCACAGGATCCGCAGAGCCTCGGCATCAATGCGGTGCACTCGCTGCTGCTCGACGGCAAGCGCGGCATGTGGGTCGGCACGGAGAACGGTGGCCTCGACTACTTCGAGTTCACCACGCGGCGCTTCGTCCACAACAAGTTCGACGCGAACAACCCCTCGGGATTGAACAGCAACTCGATCTGGTCGCTGTACAAGGATCCCAGCGGCACGCTGTGGGTCGGCACATTTGCCGGGGGGGTGAACATTGCGCGCCCCAACGGGGGTGCCATCCGCCGCTTCCGCTCCGTCGCGGGAGACCCGACGAGCCTGAGCTACAACTCGGTGATGGCCTTCCTCGAGGATCCGCGCGGCGCGATGTGGGTCGCGACCGACGGTGGCGGGTTGAATCGCTTCGACCCTGCGACCGGCAAGTTCCAGCGCTACTCCACGACGACGAGCAACCTCAACTCCGACGCCGTTCTCTCCCTCGCCCAGGACAAGTACGGGAAGATCTGGATCGCCACGTGGGCGGGGGGCGTCAGCAGCTTCGATCCGCAGACGGGACGCTTCACGCCCTACACGCCGAAGAACAGCGCGATCGCCGACGCGAACGCCTTCGCCGTCGCTGTCGATGGCTTCGGCCAGGGTTGGGTCGGCACCTATTCGAAAGGGCTTCAGCGCTTCGATCCCACCACGGGCAAGTTCAGCGCACCGATCACCTTCGGGAAGAACAGGGAGAGCCAGATCCGCGTCATCACGCCGCTGTCCGACGGAGCCCTGTTCATCGGGACGACGGGCGGCAGCATGATCGAGTACTTCCCGCGCACCGGCAACAAGCGCGTCTTCCCGGTGGGTGCCAACGGCGTGAGCGCATCGGCGATCAATGCGATCGTCGAGACGGAGCCTGGCATCGTCTGGATCGGCACGGGGAGCGGGCTCGATCGACTCGACCGGACGTCCGGCAAGTTCGACCACTACACCGAGACGGATGGGCTGCCGGGTTCCGCGGTGAATGGCATCGTTGCCGACGCCAGCGGCCAGCTCTGGCTGAGCGGCGACCGCGGCATCGTACGCTTCGATCCGGTGAAGAAGAAGTCGAAAGCGTACACGGTCGCGGATGGACTTCAGGGGAGCGAGTTCAACTTCGCGTCGTACTATCGCTCGAGAGAGGGCATCGTCTACTTCGGCGGCAGCCAGGGCTTCAACGTGCTGGAGCCGGCGCGCATCGTCGAGAACGCGCACGTCCCGGTGATGGCGATCACCGGCTTCCAGCTCTTCAACAAGCCGGTCGCGATCGGCGCCAAGGGCTCGCCCCTCGAGCAGAGCATCACGACGACGAATCGCCTCGTCCTGCACCACAATCAGGGCGTCTTCACCCTCGAATTCGCCGCGCTCGACTTCGTCGCGCCGGAGAAGAACCAGTACGCCTACAAGCTCGAGGGGTTGGACAAGGATTGGAACGAGGTCGGCGACAAGCGCATCGCGTCGTACACCAACCTGCCCTCCGGTACGTACACCTTCCGCGTGAAGGGCACGAACAACGACGGGGTGTGGAACCAGGAAGGCGCGTCGCTGGAGATCAAGGTGGTGCCGCCTTTCTGGGCGTCGTGGTGGTTCCGCACGATCGTCCTCCTCGCTGCCGCGTACGCGGTGCGCTACGGGCTCCGCCTGCAGCGCGAGCGCCGCGAGAGCCTCGAGCGCATGAACGCCACCCTCGCCGAAGCGGCCGAGCGTGATCGACGCGCGCAGCAGTACCTGGAGAAGAACGTCCTCGAGGTGCTCGAGGCGATGGAGCGCTTCTCCGAGGGCGATCTCTCGGTATCGCTCGCCGTGGAGAAGGATGACCCCATCGGCCGCCTGCGCGGTGGCGTGAACCGCGCCGTCATCAACATCCGCTCGATGGTGCAGCAGGTGCGCGACGTGCTTGACTCGACGGTGCATACGGTCTGGAAGATCCAGACGGACACGAACGAGCTGACACGCGGCGCGGAAGAGCAGATCAGCCAGACGCTCCTCGTCGCCGGCGCGGCGCAGCAGATGGCGCAGACGGTGTCGAGCAGTGCGAGCAGCATCAGCGAAGCGTCGGAGATCGCCCAGCGCTCCGGCGCCGAGGCGCACGAAGGCGGTCGAATCGTCCGCGACACCTTCGCCGGGATGGACGAGATCGTGAGCACGGTCGACATCTCCGCCCGCACCGTCCAGGCGCTCGGCCGCAGCAGCGAGCAGATCGGCGCCATCACGCGCGTCATCGAGCAGATCGCCGACCAGACGGAGCTTCTCTCGCTCAACGCGGCCATCGAGGCGGCGCGCGCGGGGCGCCACGGCAAGACCTTCGCCGTCGTCGCCCAGGAGGTACAGCGCCTCGCCGAGCGTACCGCCCAGGCGACGAACCAGATCGCGAAGGTCATCGAGCACAACCAGCGCGAGGTGGAGAGCGCCGTCTCCGCCATGTCACGCGTCGGCGGCCAGGTGGAGCGCGGCAAGGAGCTCGTCGACAAGGCCGGCAGCGCGCTCGACACGATCATCGACAACGCGGAGCGGATGCTCGCCTGCATCCAGCAGGTGCGCGCCTCGAGCGAGGAGCAGTCGTCCACCACCGCGCACATCAGCGAGAACATCGAGACGATCTCGCAGGTCACCCACAGCGCGGTGCGCGGCAATCAGTCCATCGCGTCGTCGATGCAGGACCTCAACACGCTGATCGAAGATCTCCAGCATCGCGTGTCGGCGTTCCACTTTGGCGCGGCCGAGGCGACCTTCCCCGAGATCAAGGTGGACACGGCAAAGTTCCACGCCGTAGAGGAGGAGCCGATCCACTGGGAGTAGGGCGATCCCGTCGCCAGCAGTCGCCGGGGGTCAGTGGGGTCAGAGTCAGTGGGGTCAGAGTCAGTGGGGTCAGAGTCAGTGGGGTCAGAGTCAGTCGACTCTGACCCCATTTCTGTCACCCTGGTGTCTGACCCTGGTGTCCGACCCCGATGTCTGACCCCCTCAGCGTTTCGACGGACCGGACCGTAGCAAGCCGAAGCCATGCCTTGCACCGTTGCGTTCGGCCGCACGCTACGGCAGTCTTTCCCCCTAGGAACGTGCGCTCACTGCTCGTTTCTCGACGCAGCTCGACGAACCGCTAGCCCCTCTCCCGATGAAGGTCTCGCTCAAGGTGAACGGCAAGCCCACGACCGTGGACGCGCCGTCCGACATGCCCCTCCTCTGGGTGCTGCGCGACGTGCTCGACCTCAAGGGCACCAAGTACGGCTGCGGCGTCGGCCAGTGCGGCGCGTGCACCGTGCACTACAAGGGCGCCGCGGTGCGCTCCTGCCAGCTCCCCGTCTCCTCGCTCCAGGGCGCCGAGATCACGACCATCGAGGGGCTCTCGGCCGACGGCTCGCATCCCGTCCAGAAGGCCTGGGACGAGATCGACGTGCCGCAGTGCGGCTACTGCCAGGCGGGCCAGATCATGTCGGCCGCCGCGCTCCTCCAGAAGAATCCGTCGCCCTCCGACGCCGACATCACCACGGCGATGAACGGCAACCTCTGTCGGTGCGCAACGTACCTCCGCATCCGCGAGGCGATCCACAAGGCGGCGGCCACGTCGGCCGCCTCTCCCGCCGCGCCCGCGGCCTCCTCGAGCCGGCCCCGCCAGGCCGGCACTCCCCGCAACTGAGGAGACGATCGTGACCATCAACGCACGCGTCGACCGCCGGCAGTTTCTCCGCGTCTCGTCCCTCGTCGGCGGCGGACTCCTCCTCGGCACCATGCTCGATGCCACCGGCGCCGCGCAACTCTTCGCCGCCGACGTCGCAACGGGCCCCTCCGCCGGTGAGTTCACACCGAACGCCTGGATCCGCCTCGCTCCCGACGGCTCGGTCACCATCGTCGCGCAGAACCCGGAAGTGGGACAGGGGATCAAGACGATGCTCCCCATGCTCATCGCCGAGGAGCTCGACGTCGACTGGAATGACGTGAAGATCGTGCAGGGGGACCTCGATACCGTGCACTTCACCGCGCAGCTCGCGGGTGGCAGCACGGCCACGCCGAACCACTATCTGCCGATGCGCCGCGTCGGCGCGGCCGCGCGCTCGATGCTCGTCGCTGCTGCGGCGTCCACGTGGGGCGTGCCCGCCGCCGAGTGCGAGACGTCGTCCGCCACCGTCGTGCACAAGGCGAGCGGCCGCAAGCTTCGCTACGTCGAGCTGCTCGACAAGGCGGCCACGATGCCCGCGCCCGACCTCAAGACGGTCGCGATCAAGGACCCGAAGAGCTTCCGCATCGTCGGCACGAAGGTGCGCGGCGTGGACAACCACTCCATCGTCACCGGCAAGCCGCTCTACGGCATCGACGTCACACTACCGGGAATGCTCTATGCCGTGTACGAGAAGTGCCCGGTGTTCGGCGGCTCGGTGAAGAGCGCCAACCTCGACGTCATCAAGCGCGAGCCGGGCGTGCGTCATGCCTTCGTCGTCGAAGGAGTCGGCACGGATCCGACGGGACTGCTCGGCGGCGTCGCCATCGTCGCCGATAGCTGGTGGCTCGCCCGATCGGCGCGCAAGAAGCTGCAGGTCGAGTGGAACGAGGGACCGCACGCGACGCTGAGCAGCGCCGAGATCTCGGCCACGGCCGCCAAGTTGGCCAAGCAGCCGCCGCAACGCTCGCTGCGCAAGGACGGCGACGTGGACGCTGCGCTCGAGAGCGCCGCCAAGGTCGTGCGCGCCGAGTACTACTACCCGTACATCTCGCACGCCAACCTCGAGCCGCAGAACGCCACGGCGCGCTTCGCCGACGGCAAGATGGAGATCTGGGCGCCGACGCAGCTTCCCGCTCCGGCGCGCACTCTCGTCTCGAAGGCACTCGGCATCGACGAGAGCAACATCACGATTCACCTCACGCGCGGCGGCGGCGGCTTTGGTCGCCGGTTGATGAACGACTTCGTCGTCGAGGCGGCGCGCATCGCGAAAGAGACGGGCACGCCCGTGAAGCTGCTGTGGACGCGCGAGGACGACATGCACCACGACTTCTATCGCGCCGCCAGCTTCCACAATTTCACCGGCGCGGTGGACGCGAGCGGGAAGATCGTCGCGTGGAAGAACCACTTCGTCTCGTTCGGCGACGCCGAGAAGTTCGCCGCGCCCGCGGCGGGCAACGCACCGCCGCCATTCGGCGCCGGTGCAGGGATCGGTGGCGGCGAGTTCCCGGCGCGCTTCGTCCCGAACTTCATGCTCGACGCGTCGGTGATGCAGCAGCACGTGCCGACGGGTTATCTGCGCGCGCCGGGCAGCAACGGCATCGCCTACGCCACGCAGAGCTTCATCGACGAGCTTGCGGACGCGGCGGGGAAGGATCCGCTCCAGTTCCGCCTCGACCTGCTCGCCGATCCGGCGGAGACGCCACAGGGCGCGCTCGTCGCGTCGCGCATGCGCGGCGTGCTCGAGCTCGTGCGTGAGAAGTCGGGTTGGGCATCGCGCGACAAGCTGCCGAAGGGCACGGGCATGGGCGTCGCCTTCCACTTCAGCCATCGCGGCTACTTCGCCGAGGTCGTCCAGGCCACGGTGAGTCGCGCCGGCAAGCTGAAGGTCGACAAGGTCTGGGTCGCCGGCGACATCGGCGCCCAGATCATCAACCCGAGCAACGCCGAGAACCAGGTGCAGGGCTCGGTGCTCGACGGCATCTCCGAGGCGCTCGCGCAGGAGATCACGATCGAGCGCGGTCGCGTCGTGCAGAACAACTTCACCGAGTTCCCGCTCATTCGCATGGCGCAGGCGGCGCCCGTCGAAGTGCACTTCCTCGTCACTGACAATACGGTCACCGGACTTGGCGAGCCGGCGCTGCCGCCAGTGGTGCCGGCGCTCTGCAGCGCGATCCACGCTGCGACGGGCAAGCGGATCCGCTCGCTCCCGCTCTCGAAGCACGACCTGAGTTGGGTGTGATCGCGACGACGCACTGAAACGCGTCGTCGCACACGCCGTAAGGAGCTACAGGACCGGCACTGCGGCACTCGAGCAGCACGCATCGAGCGCCGTGGGCCGGCGAAGTGAATGGCGTGGCACGACAACCGGAGCAGCCGTGGCGTTATCGTTGAGTCGGTGGAAGGCGAGGCATCTACTGGGCGCGTGGGCGGCGTACTGGATCGCGCTCGTGCTCGTGAAGCTCGGACCCGCAATTGTCGCGGCGCTCCGCGTGATGAACGCACCGGAAGGGGAGCACGGCAGTATCAACGCCGGAATGGGCGATGGGGCGTTCAACCTCACCATCCTCGGCAAGGGAGTACACTGGACTGGCTCCGCGTCGGTGATGAGTGTCGTCCTCTGGCTCTGCGGTCCTCCGCTTCTCCTCTGGCTGCTCTGGCTCGTCACGCGCCGCGCTCCCACGCCGGCGCGCGAGGCCGAGCGTGATTATCGCGTCAGCTGACTGCGAGGCGACCCATGATTGACGACGAGCGCATCCCAGAACCCGAGCCGAGCGGCGCGCTCGTGCCGGCGCCGCACGTGCCGTCCACCGCGCTCGCCACAGCGGCGCCTCTGCCGCCACGCACCTGGGGCGACGACGACGTCATCGCCGCGCGCGAGCTCTTCGCTCGCGTCGTGCGCTCCACCTTCGACGCGCTCGACAACGTCGGCGACTCGATCGCCAGCGCGATCGGCCTGCGCTGACGCGTGCCGGCCGCACGCACTCCGCTCGCGCGTCTCAGGAAGCTCTGTCTCGCCCTCCCCGAGGCGCACGAAGCCGAGGCCTGGGGTGAGCCGACCTTCCGCGTGAAGAACAAGCTCTTTGCCATGCATGCCAACTCCGATACCCATCACGGCAACGGGCGCGAGGGCGTCTGGATCAAGTCGGCGCACGTGACGCAGGACATGCTCGTCCGCGCCGACCCGAAGCGCTACTTCGTCCCGCCGTACGTGGGGAAGAGCGGGTGGGTCGGCGCGTACATCGGTCGTGGTGCGGACTGGGAGATCATCGCCGACCTCCTGCGCGACGCCTATCGCCTCACCGCGCCGAAGAAGCTCGTCGCGCAACTGGACGCGCCCGCGCCGCCGAAGCCGCAAGCCAAACCGCGCGCGAAGTCGGGTGCGAAATCTGGTGCGAAGTCGGGTGCGAATTCAGTGCAGTCCCGGGGGAAATCAACGCCAAAGCCCCGAGCGAAGCGGAAATAGCGTTCGCACTCCCGCACCAATCACTTCGCGCCCGCGGGTGTGTCGGGCCGCGACGTCACGGGTGCGCCCGCCTGCTCGAGCGGCGCGACGAAGTTGTAGGCGTCGAGTATGAGCCGGCCACCCGGCGCCGCGCTCCGGTCGAGCGTGTACGACGTCACGCCGCAGTTGGCGACATCTCCGCTCCGGTCGATCGCCATGATCTCGTCTTCCGTCAGCTCCTCGATCAGGTAGCGCAGGCACAGCACGATCACCTGGTGTCCGACGACGAGCACGCGCGAGCGGGGGTGACTGTAGTGCAAGCTCACCGTATCGAGCACGCTGCGCAGGCGCAGGATCACGTCGCACCAGCTCTCGCCTCCGGGCGGGCGGAAGTAGAACTTGCCGATGCGCGCCCGCAGCGCGGCCTGAGCGGGGAAGCGTTGTTCGATACCCATCTTGGTGAGCCGGTCCAGAACGCCGAACTCCTTCTCGCGCAGCCGCTCGTCGATCACGGTCGGTGCGTCGTGCGCGACACCACCCGCGTCGCGGATTGCCTGGGCGGTCTGCCGCGCGCGCAGATACGTCGACGTGAGCACCGCGGTCGGTCGCTTCCCCTCGGCCTGCGCACCGAACCAGTCGCCGAGCGCGCGCGACTGGCGCTCGCCCAGGGCGCTCAACGGCACGTCGACGTCGCGCTCCGCGATGTCGATCACCGCCAGCCCCGATGCGTACGCCTCATCGCGCGCGATGTTGCCCGCGCTCTCGCCATGCCGCACGATCCAGAGCCGCTCAGGCCACTGTTGCGTCGTCATGGCCGGCTGCTGGTCAAGGAGCGTACCAGAGGCTGCTCTCTCTGGACGCTGAACCCGGCCGCCGGCAGCTTGCGTACGCTTCGTCGGAACTTTGCTCGCCGTTCACCGTTGACCGCCAACCGTTAACCGGTTTTATGGACCGCTCCCTCATCACCACCGCGCTCGAGCTGCCGAATCACCGTATCACCGCCTGCCTCGGCGTCGTCCGCGGCGTGACTGTGCGCTCGCGCTCCGTCGTCGGCTCCCTCGGCGCCGCGCTCCAGACGCTGCGAGGCGGCAACATCACCCTGCTCACCGAGCTCTGTGAGCAGTCGCGCGCCGAAGCCTTCGAGATCATGATCCGTCACGCCGTCGATGTCGGCGCGACGGGGATCGTCGCCGTCCGCTACGACGCGACCGAGGTGATGAGCGGCGTCACCGAGGTGCTCTGCTACGGCACTGCTGTCCATGTCGCACCGGCCTGATCGTCGGAGTCGGGATCAGGGGCAATTGGGTGAGTCGGTGAATCAGTGAATCGAAAGGTGAGTCGGTTGATCGAGCTGCACGGGCCACTCAACCGGCGATGCATTGGGGTCAGACACCTTCGGTGTCTGAAACCTTGGCGCTCAACCAGCGTGGAGTCTCGCTGAGCGGTCTCCACGCTGGCTGTGACCGGTGCTGCGCAATTCACTGATTCACCAGCCGATTCACCAGCCCACACCGATTCACCGATGTCAGAGTCGCCTGGATCGGCCCCCGACCGTGGCGCCGCCATGCGCCGCCCGCGATTTTGCGGGATGAGCAGGCCACAATGGGTTCCCGTCGCCGATTTCGCGTCCTCGTTCGAGGCGGATCTGGCCGTGGTGCGCCTCGAATCGGCGGGAATCCTCGCCGTCGCACGCGGCAACGACATCGTGGGAGTCTTCGGGCCTGGCTTCGCCGGTTCGTCCGCGCGTGGCGTTCGGGTCCTCGTCCCCTCGGATGCGGTGGACGCCGCGCGCGAGATCCTCTCTCACCCCGCCGGCGAATAGCGATGGCGCTCACCGCGACGATCTACAACTTCGACGTACAGCTCGCCGACGCCGACCGCGGCGTGTACGAGTCGCTGTCGTTCAAGGTGGCGCAGCAGCCCTCCGAGTCCGATGAGTACGCGATGGCCCGCGTCCTGGCCTACTGCCTGGAGTACGCGGAAGGGATCGGCTTCTCGCGCGGAATCGCCGAGCCCGATGAGCCGCCCCTGTTCGTCCGCGACCTCACCGGCGCGCTGCGCGTCTGGATCGACATCGGTTCTCCCGATGCGGCGAGGCTGCACAAGGCGAGCAAGGCCGCACCTCGCGTCGCCGTCTACACGCACAAGGATCCGGCCCGTCTGATCGAGCAGCTCGCCGGCCAGCGGATCCACAAGGCCGATCAGATCGAGCTCTGGGCACTGGACCGCGACCTCATCGCCGAGCTCGTCGCGCGCCGCGACCGCCGCACCACATTCGACCTCACGGTGACCGAGCGTCATCTCTACGTGAACATCGGCGGCGACTCCCTCGAGGGGACGGTCGTCCGACACTCACTGATCTGATTCAGCCCGACGCCGCGTAGCCTCGCAGTCGCTGCAGCATGCGCGCGTCGGTCACCGTCGCGTCGTCCAGCTTCGGCGTCTCGATCACCTTCGGCACGCGGGCCAGCCGCTCGTCGGTCATGATCCGCCGGAACGGCGCTTCGCCAAGCGAGCCCTCGGCGATCAGCTCGTGCCGGTCGCGCCGCGAGGCGAACGGCGTCTTCGAGTCGTTGAGGTGCATCACGCGCAGCCGCTCGAGTCCGAGCGTGTCCTGCAGCTTCGCCATCACGCCGTCGTAATCGTTCACGAGATCGTAGCCGGCCGAGTACGCGTGGCACGTATCGAGGCAGATGCCGACGCGGTCGCGGTGCGTCGCATCGACCCGCTCGATGATTGCCGCCAGCTCCTCGAACGTCGCGCCCAGCGCCGTCCCCGAGCCCGCCGTCGTCTCGAGGCAGAGCACGGTGCGGCCCGGCGCCTGCGCCAGCGCGTTGCTGATCGCATCCGCGTTGCGCGCCAGACCGGCATCGCGCTCGTCCATGAAGTTCCCCGGATGCGACACGAGGTAGTCCAGCCCGAGCGCCTCGCAGCGCCGTAGCTCGCTCACGAACGACGCGAGCGATCGCGCGCGCAACACGGGATCGGGGCTCGCCAGGTTGATCAGATACGAGTCGTGCGCCATCGTCGCGCGCACCTTCGTCTCGGCGAGCCGCGCGCGGAACGACACGCATTCCTCGTCGAGGCATTCACGCTCGGCCCACCGGTTGGCCATCTTGGTGAACAGCTGCAGCGCCGTCGCCTCGATCGCCGCGGCGCGCGGCGGCGCCTCCGGCACGCCCCCCGCCGAGCTCACGTGCGCGCCGAGCAGGATGTCATCCACGTTCATCTGTCATCCCGAGTAAGTGCTGTGTAAGTGCGGATCCCTCGACTGCGCTCGGGATGACAGCGAAGGTGTCATCCCGAGCGAGCGAAGCGAGTCGAGGGATCTGCACCTGACTGTCGAGGAATCTGCACTCGAGACGTCAGGAACCGAGCTCCGGCGCGCGGCCGCGCAGCATTCGCCCACAGCGCGGGCAGTGCAGGTCTCCACCCTCCGCGAGCGCGTACTCGTACGACCGCCCGCATTCGCAGTGCGCTTCGAGTCCCTCGTTCCCGCACCCGATGCAGAACTCGTCCTGCTCGTCGTACGCGCGGAATCGGCCACACACGGGGCACCGCTTCGTCACGGACATCGTCAACGTGACCCGCGCAGCCAGCTCTCCGGATCCACCGCGCGCCCCTGCGGGCGGATCTCGAAGTGCAGGTGGGGTCGCAGCTCGGGGTCGGACACCCCCACCGTGCCCACCACGTCGCCCTTCCGGATCGCCTGGTTCTTCTGCACGCTCGACGAGTTGAGCGACGCGTACACCGAGTAGTCGCCGCCGCCGTGCTGCACGATCACGGTGAGACCATACGTGCCGAGCTGCCCGACGCTCACCACCGTGCCCGGCGCCACCGCCTTCACCGGCGTCCCCGTCGCCGCCGCGAT
>DASVNI010000303.1:0-4654 GCA_036383935.1 Gemmatimonadaceae bacterium
CAAAGTAGTTTTTGGTCCGGCGGAAAGATCTCTCCGCCACGCTCCGCGCTCCGCGGGCCCAGGCGCTAGTGGCCTACACTGGCGCACCGCTCCGCGCCTCCGCGTGAAACTTCGGCGCGCCGGAGCGTCCCGAGGCCGGCAACCAACTCACCAACTCACCAACTCACCAACTCACTGGTTTACTGGCTTACTGGCTCCACTCTGAGCCCTCTCTCCAGCGTCTGCTTCACCGGGCACCGATCCGCGATCTGCAACAACCGCGTGCGCTGTTCATCGCTGAGCGGGCCGGCGAGCTCGATCCGGCGTGCGATGCGCGGGAGCCCGACTTCGGCAGTCTCGCACCGCTCGCAGTCCTTCTGATGCGCGCGGTCGGAGCGTAGCTGGACGGTCACGCTCTGGAGCGGCCACTTCTTGCGGTCGGCGTACATGCGGAGCGTCATCGCCATGCACGAGCTCAACGCGCCGAGCAGCAGCTCGTAGGGCGTCGGGCCGAGACCCGTGCCACCGAGTGGAATCGGCTCGTCGGCGATGAAGGCGTGCGGTCCGGCCTGCACGTCGGCGCGGTAGCCCGACGCGCCGACGGTCGCCGAGATCCACTCGCGCTCGTCCGTCGCGTTGCGGCTGTCGATCGGGTTGGCGATCGCGTCGCCCTTGATCGGTCCCGTGTCGGTCACGATTCCGCCGCCTCCAACGCGGCGACGAAGGTGTCGACGCTCGTCCAGTCTCCGTCGAAGCGTCGGCCGTTGATGAAGAAGGTGGGCGTGCCATTCACGCCGCTGCGGACGCCGCTCATGAAGTCCGCCTTCACGTGTTCCTCGTATTTGTCGGAGTTGAGATCGGCGGCGACGACGTCGGGGTCCGCACCGGCCTCGCGTGCCAGCTGGAGAATCCGTGTGTCGTCCGGCTCATCTTCCCACTCGGGCTGATGCTCGTAGAGCAGGTCGTGCATCTTCCAGAACGCATCCTCGCCCACCTGCGCCGCGACGCTCTCTGCCGCTTCCGCCGCGTGCAGCGCGTTCGGGTGACTCTCGGTGATGGGGAAGTGCCGGAAGACGAACCGCATCCGATCACCCAGGCGCTTCATCACGCGCGGCAGCACGCCGTGCGCTCGGCGGCAGTGCGGACACTGCAGGTCTCCGTACTCCACGAGCGTGATCGGCGCGCCCACGGGGCCGAGCATGTGATCTTGCTCGCTCACCTCGGGGCGGAGCGTGCCCTGTTGTTTCGTCGTCACGCCTTCGCTCCCGCGTGCGAGTCGAGCTCCTCGAGGGCGTCGAGGATGCCGTCGGCACCGGGATTCACGCCGACCGGCGAGAGGTAGCTCCAGCGGATGACCCCATCGCCGTCGATGACGAACAGCGCGCGCGCCGCCGTGCCCTCGTGCTCACGGTACACGCCGTAGCGCTTCGCCACCGCGCCCTTCGGCTCGAAGTCGGCGAGCAGGGGGAAGTGGAACTTGCGCGTCGATGCGAACGCGCCGTGGCACCAGCTGCTGTCCACCGAGATGCCGAGCAGCTCGGCGTGATGCTTGTGAAACTCGGAGAGGATCTCGTTGTACAGGCCCAGCTGGTCGCCGCAGACGGGGCTGAAGTCGTTGGGATAGAAGGCGAGGATCACGGGCCGCCCGCGGAAGTCGGAGAGCGACACCGTCTGGTCCGGCGTCACCGGAAGGGTGAAGTCGGGGGCCGGTGTGCCCGGCTGGAGGATCGTCGAGGGGTCTGACATGCGTGGACTCCGAAGCGTGGATGAGGACCGTGTCGTCGACGAAGGCCCGGCCGAGCGGATTCGTTCGCCAACCCTCTCAGAATACGCGGATCGGGACGCGTTGCGGCAAGTCCACGATGATCTTCTCCGTGCGGTTCCGCGCAGCGCGCTGATAAAAGGAATCGTCTTTCGGCGCTCCCGCCATCTCCATCACGCGCCGCGCGAGCTGAACGATGTCCGCGTTCGCCATGCGGATCGAGCCGTGCGACACCGCCTTCCCGATCGAGGAGGGGGCATTGGTGCCGTGCACGGTGCGCGGCGGATCGTAGACGAGTTGGACGCGGCCGAGCGGGTTGTCCGGCGCGCCCGGCGCCTTCGGATCCTTGTCCTCCGCCCACTGCTCCTCCTTGGGCGGAATCCATTCCGGGTTCCAGACGACCTGCTTCACCTCCCACTGGCCCGTCTGGGTCGGCCACTGTGGGGAGCCGATGGCAATTCGGTACGTCGCGATGCGCTTGTCGCCGTCGAACGCGGCGAGCCTCTTGGCGCCGAGATCGACGTCTGGGCGCCAGATGGGGAGGTCGCCCCGCTCGGCACCGCCTGCGGCGCGGACGTCTGGGCCGGTGCCACGGCTGCACTCGACGCTCGCGACGTGCCGGTCTTACTGGTCAGCGCGGCCAGGCTGTCTGCCACGCGAGTATCCTTCACATCCTCCACCGTGCACGCGCCCGCTGCCACCACCAGCGCCGCGCACGTCACCACATCACGAAGCACCTGCCGCATCTCGCCGTCCTCGAGCATAGAGACGGCGAGATGGGCAAAGTCCGTGCGGCTAGCTCAGCGTGTACCTCCCCCCGTCACCTCGAAGCGCGACGTGAGCGGGCCGACGATCGCGTCGAACGCGCCGGGCTCGAGCACGAGCTTGTTGTCGCGGCCGACGAAGCTGAGCTCGCGCGCGGCGACCGCGAAGCTCACCGTCTTCGACTCGCCCGGCTGGAGCGACACCCGGTCGAAGCGGCGCAGCCGGCGCATCGGCGGATCGACCGACGCGACGAGGTCGCGCACGTACAGCAGCACCGGCTCGGTGCCGGCGCGGTTGCCGGTGTTCTTCACCGTGACGGAGACGCGCACCGAGTCGCCCGGAGCGACGCGCGGCGTCGCGACCTTCAGGTCGGAGTAGGCGTAGGTCGTGTACGACAGCCCGTGGCCGAACGCCCACTCCGGGTTGTAGCCACGGTTGGTGGAATCGGTGCCGCCGATGTCCGCCGGTCGCGCGCGGTCGTACGCGTTGAGGATCGCGCCGGTGTAGCGCGGCCAGCTGAAGGGCAGGCGACCGCTCGGATTCACGTCGCCGAAGAGCACCGCGGCCACGGCTTCGCCGCCGTAGGGGCCCGTCTCGTACCCCGTGACGATCGCGCGCGCGCCGTCCACCGCATCGCGGATGATGCGCGGACGCCCATGATACAGCGCGAGCACCACGGGCACCCCCGTCGCCTCGATGGCGCGGGCGAGCCGGATCTGTGCCGCGGGCAGCGTGAGGTCATCGATGTTGCCCGGCGTCTCGGCGTACGCATCCTCGCCCAGCGCGACGATGGCGACGTCCGCGCCCTCGACCCCCGCGACGGCGGCGGCGATGTCGAGCGTGTCGTTGATCTTCGCGCCAGGCACGTACTTCACGTTCGCCTCGCCCACCTGATCGCGAATGGCCGCCAGCAGCGTCTTCGCCTTCGGGTACATCGCCTCTTCGGTGCCCTGCCAGGTGAACGACCACCCGCCGTACTGCGAGGGGAGATGGTCGGCCGTCGGACCGGTGACGAACACCTTCGCCGACTTCTTCAGGGGCAGCAGCTCGCGATCGTTCTTGAGCAGCGTGACCGCCTCGGCCGCTGCTTCCTTGCTCACCGCCTGGAACGCCGGCGCGCCGATGTTGGCCATCATCGCGGGGTCGGGCTGGTTGTTCTCGAACACGCCCAGCTCGAACTTCATGCGCAGGATGCGGCGCACGGCTTCGTCGATGCGTGACATCGGCACCTTGCCTTCCTTCACGAGCGCGAGCAGGTCGTCGGTGAACGACCACTCGTTCGGCACCATGCTCATGTCGATCCCCGCCATCACCGCCTCGCGCACCGCTTCCTTGTTCGTCTTCGCGATGCCGTGGATGCGGTAGAGCCGGATGATGTCTTCCCAATCCGAGTCGGTGACGCCGGTGAAGCCGAGCTCCTTGCGGAGCAGATCGGTGAGGATCTTCGGATCGGCGTGCACGGGGACGCCGTTGATGTCGCTCGAGTTGACCATCACCGTGCGGATCCCCGCGTTGATCGCGGCGCGGAAGCTCGGCAGGAAGAGCTCTCGCAGCTGGCGCTCGGGGATCCACGCCGTCGTGCGGTCCTTCCCGCTGAGCGGCATCGAGTAGCCGAGGTAGTGCTTCGCCGACGCGGCGACGAACACCGGGCCGCTGAACTTCGGCTTTCCCGCAGCGTTCGCGCCGAGCAGTGGCGCGAGGCCGGGCCACGGATCGCGCTGGTAGCCGAGCACCGCTTCGACGCCCATCGCCGAGGCGACGTATGGATCCTCACCGAACGTCTCGTAGTAGCGCGGCCAGAGCGGCTGCCGCCCGAGGTCGAGCACGGGCGAGAAGTTCCAGGGGATGCCGCTCGCGCGGGTCTCGTACGCGGTGATCTCGCTCGCCCGCCGCATCAGCGAGCGGTCGAAGGTCGCCGCCATCGCGATGTTCTGCGGGAAGATCGTGCTCCGCGTCTGATAAATTTGCCCATGAACCGCATCAATCCCGTAGATGACCGGGATCTTGAGATGCGCGCGCGCCGAGAAGCGCGCGATCATGTTGTTCGCGTCGCGCCATTCCTCGGGGGACATCGCGACGTTGAACACGTTGAGCAGCGCGCCGATGTGCCGCTGGTTGATCGCGTAGTCCAGCTTCGCGGAGTCGAGC
>DASVNI010000304.1:0-6193 GCA_036383935.1 Gemmatimonadaceae bacterium
TGCTTTGGGGCACCGGTCCGCTGTTCCGTGCCACCAGAGCATGGGTCGAGTCGCTGGCAACGATCTCGGACAGCGCTGCTACGCCGATCTCGATGCCCACATACGCCAGCAAGCTGGTGGCATCGTCGCTTGGCGACGTCGGTGTCGTTGCCACTTACGACGGTGGCGGCCCGACGCGCGATATCCGCGTCTTCGAGTACCACAAGCCGCTCCGCGTCAGCGTGGTCCTCTCGAAGCCGACCGAATATCGCGGACTCTTCGGTGCCGCGCTCACGCAGGATCGTGTAGTGCTCATCGCATCGAAAGCTGCACAGCCCCCGCGAGATCCAGCAGTGATCTCAATGCTCGAAACCTATGCCTGGAGGTGCCCAATAGCAGACGCGCGCTCACCATGAAGGCGGCCTTCTCGAGCCCAGGGAGTACATGAACACCAGCAAGCTCTCCGCAGTCGCAGTACTCGTCGCCGCGCTCTCGTTGTTCGCATGCGGCGAACAGGTCGTTCCGACTCAGCAGTTGAAGGACGCAGTACCGCGCCTCGAAGTCCCAGCGGATAGTCGGCGTGTCGTCACAGTCATTGGTCAGGATCCTCCATCTGACGCGCCCCCGGAGTACCAGTCATACACATGGATCAACGTCATCGCAGATGCGGGATGGATCGATGCGAATACCTCGTACGGTCAATCGATCGTCCAGTACGGGGCCAACAACGCCACCGCCGACGTCAAGCTCACGATTCGTAACGCGTCGGGTGCGATCATTGGCTCCAACTCGGGACATGCCGCCGAGTCGTGGGTATTCCCGGGCGAGCACACGCTGCGGGTCAGCACGAACGCGTTCGTAACGCCGACGTGCGGCAGCGTCGCCCAGGCCCAGGCGAGCGGCACCGCATTCAACACCTGGCTGAATACCCTCCAGAACACGGTGAGGTGGGGCAATCAGGCGCAGAGCGACACCAAATCCGCTTCGCAAGCAAGCTGCCCCCCTCCACCCACCTGCCAGGACGCGAAGGCGACCAACTACGGAGGGCCGCTGCCCTGCACCTACTCCTCCGGCAGCGCTCCCATTCCCCCGTCGGGCAACAACCCACCGGGCACCTACTACCCGCCTCCGTACTATCCGACCGGCTCGCCCGGTCATTGGGAATGCACCACATGGAACACGGGCACACCCTACGAGACGCGATACTGCAACTGGATCGCCGGTAGCTACGACAGACTGTCGTCGCCGCGCATCGCGCTCTCGCGGCTCGCGACAGCGGGCACGCCGGCCCGCGCGCAGAGCAGCGCCGATCTTCCCTCGGTGTTCGTCATCGTCAGCGATCAGGTTCCCGCCGACGCCATCGCCGTCGTCGAGCGTCACAAGACGGGACCGTTCAAGAACGTGCTCCTCGTCCCGTCGAGCAGCGTTCGACCGGCGGTCTTCGTCGCCGCGATGCAGGCGCTCTACGATTCACGCGACAAGGACGGCGATGCCCCCGCGAAGGAGCTTTCCATCACGCTCCGCGGCACGATCCTCGACCAGCAGATCCCGTCCACCGACCGCGACTACGCCGCCGGCTTCACCGCGCAGATCTCATCCGCGAAGAAGGGAAATGCCTCCGCGTATGGCACCCTGCCCATCGTGGAGTTCAAGCTCGGCGCCAAGCGCTGACCGCGCCTGAAGCGACTCTCTCAGCACGGATGAACGAGGGGGACGACCACGGCGTGGTCGTCCCCCTCGATGTCTCATCACGTAGGCGCGAACACCTCGCGCCGCGTCGACTTATTTCGCCACGAACCGCGTGTTGGTCTGCGCGAGCTTGTCGAGCTGTCTGCGGATGTCGTCGCCGATCGCTTCGATCCGGTTGATGCTCTTCGGATTGAACTGCGGGTCGTACGGGCTGCGCGCCGGCCCACCCGCCACCTCGAGCACCGCCTCGAACTTGTAGTTGTGCGTCTGCTTGGTCTTCGGGTCCGTCCAGCTCCCCTGCCACGCGAGCGGCCGATTCTTCGGCCACAGTCCGTACGGCAGCGCCATCGTGCGGATCTTGTAGCCCGGCACCGCCGAATCGATGCCCATCGCGTTCCGCGCGATCTGCTCCTGCACGACGGCGTCCGGGTACTGGCTCAGCTTCGCGTGCCAGAGCGTGTGGTCGCACAGCTCGAAGCCGTTGTCGGCGAGCCACTTCACCTTCGGGAATCGCCACTCCTTCTTCTGGCCGTTGAACTTCACGTTGTCGCCGAAGAAGTTGTGGCCCGCCGCACCGCCGTTCAGCATGCAGAACACCGCGCGGTTCTTCCAGCCGGGATGCGTCTTCGCGAAATCCAGCCAGATGCCGACCGCACTCGTCGGATCGATCACCAGCTTTCCGTTCTGCTCGATGTAGCGGAACTGTGAGTCGGACGCGTCGTCGAACACGAAGACGACCGGCGCCATCCCCGCAGGCACGTCCGAGAAGTTCTTGTCCAGCATCTGCGAGATCGTGATCGGCCGGTAGCCCTGCTTGTACGCCTCTTCCAGGTCGGCCCGATAGCTCGCGGCGGTTCGCGTGTAGAGCGTGTTCTTGTCGCCCCCGATCACGTGATACTCGAGCACGGGAATGCGCCCCTGGAGGTTTGGCGCGGCGCTCCCGGTCATGGCAGCTGCGACCTCCCCAGAGGCCTTGCCCTCGATCGGGGGCGCGATCGCGGTGTCCTTCGCCGCGCTGCGCTGGGAGGAGGAGTCGCCGCAGGCGCTGGCCGCGGCGAGTGAGATTGCGACAAGAATTCGGCGATCCATTTCCAACCTGTGGGGTGACAAGAAGAGGGCGGTTTCCCACCTCAGGGAGCTGCTTCCGGTGCTGCGGCCAGAAACCTGCTTCCGCAGCAGACGTACCATAATCTGTCGACCGACCAGCCCCTCGTGCCCCACTTTACCCGTGTTCTGAAGGAACGATTCGCGATCCTCCGGCAGCGCCTCCAGGCGCCCTCGGAGCCCGCGCGGGTGTGGATGCGCCGGCAGTGGCGGTCCCTTTCCGTGCTCGGGCTCGCCTGCGTCGGCGTCATCCTCTTCGACGCCTGGCTGACGACCTGCGGATTCCAGGGCTGCCCGACCCCTTCCGAGATCCGCGCCTTCCGCCCCGGCGAGGGCGGCAAGATCGTCGACCGGAACGATCGCTTCCTCGGCCGCATCGCGATCGTCCGCCGAGTCAACGTCCCGCTCGACGCGATCCCACTGCACGTTCGCCAGGCCTTCCTCGCCACCGAGGACCGCCGCTTCTACGATCACAACGGGCTGGACTGGCGCGGACTCTTCCGCGCCGCCGCCGCGAACGTGCGCCACCTCGGCGTGCGCGAAGGATTCAGCACGATCACGATGCAGGTCGCCCGCAACTCGCACCTCGTGAAGATGCGCTCCGGGCGCACCCTGAGCCGCAAGCTGATCGAGCTGCGACTCACCCGCCTGATCGAGGGCGAGCTCTCGAAGGACCAGATCCTCGAGCTCTACCTCAACCTGATCTACCTCGGCAATGGCATGAACGGCGTCGAGGCAGCGAGCCGCGACCTGTTCGGGAAGAGCGTCTCCAAGCTCTCGATCGACGAGGGCGCGGTGCTCGCCGCGCTGCCCAAGGGGCCCAGCGCGTACACCCCGCGCGACCATCCCGACCGCGCCTTCCGACGCCGCAACCTCGTGCTCTCGCTCATGGCGCAGGAGGGCTACATCACGCCCGGCGAAGCTTCGACCGCAGCGGCCAAGCGTCTCGACGTCGCCGAGGACGAGTGGCGCCCGGAGACGGGCAACGAGCCGCTCGCCCTCGACGCCGTCCGTGTCATGATCGACTCGCTCCTTCCGGACGCGCTCCAGGAAGGGGACGTGACGGTGTACACGACGCTCGACATGAATGCCCAGAAGGCGGCGGACCGCGCCGTGCTTCGCCAGGCCGGCCTCGTGAGCCGAGAGACGCAGTACGCCGGCTATCGTGTGAACGAGCCGGCGCAGGGGGCTCTCGTCGCGCTCGATCCGCGAAATGGCGACATCCGCGCGCTCGTCGGCGGGCGTCGCAGCAAGAAGGGATTCAACCGCGCCTTCAAGGCGCGTCGCCAGCCCGGTTCGGCATTCAAGCCGTTCGTCTACGCTGCGGCACTCAGGGCAGGGATGACACCGGCCACGCTCGTCGACGACGAGCCGGTGGAGGTGGCGCAGGGGCGCAGCATCTGGCGGCCCGCCAACTACGAGGGGAGCTACATCGGCACGATCACCCTCACCAAGGCACTCGCCGTCTCGTCGAATGCTGCCGCCGTGCGCGTGAGCCAGACGGTCGGCATCCCGAGCGTCATCCAGGCGGCGCGGCGCAACGGCATCTCGAGTCCGCTGCCCAGCTATCCGGCCATCGCGCTCGGCGCCGTGGACGTGACGCCGCTCGAATTGGTCGCGGCGTACGCGCCCTTTGCGAATGGTGGGCTGCGTGTGCACCCGCGGCTCGTGCGTCGCATCGAGGCCGCTGATGGCACCGTCCTCTGGAGCGCGGAGATCGCGCCGGCGGACACGGTCATGGATGCGCGCGACGCGTATCAGCTGACGTCGATGCTGCGCGGCGTGGTGGACAACGGCACCGCGCGCACGATCCGCGACGCGGGCGTGCGAGGGCCGGTCGCCGGCAAGACGGGCACGACCAACAACGCGGCCGACGTCTGGTTCGTGGGCTACACGCCGACGCTCGTCGCCGGCGTCTGGTTCGGCTACGACACGCCGCGCGAGATCGCACCACACGCGTCAGGCGGACACCTCGCCGCGCCGGCGTGGGCCGACTTCTATCTCAACGGCTGGCGCGAGCCGGCGTCGTCGGCCGACGGGTGGACTCCACCACCCGGCATGACGATGCGCCTCATCGATCCCGGCACCGGCATGCTCGCCAACGAATGGTGCCCGATCAAGAAGCGCGAGTACTTCAAGCCCGGCACCGAGCCCACGGAGGTGTGCAACGTGCACACCGAGCCGACCTATCAGGATCAGGAGGCGCCCTGGGACACTGGTCAGCAGCGCCAGGATCCGATCGAGCGCGGCGCGAACGGGATTGGAAAGATCCTGCGGAGGATCTTCCGATTCTAAACGCGGTGAGTGGGTGAGTGGGTGAGTGGGTGAGTGGGTGAGTGAGAGACGGCCTCGGGAAGCTTCTGCCTCCCGAGGCCGTTGCCATTCGCACGTCACTCACTCACTCACTCATTCACTCATTCACAGCACCCCGAGCCAGCTCCCATTTCCCCCCGCAAATCCCGGGAACAACACATCCAGCCGCTTCGCGCCCAGATGCTTCGCGGCCACCTCCGAGAACACGCTGCGGAAATCCGTCGTGAGCGCGAGGTCGCGCCCTTCGTAGAGCTGCTCTGGCTCGAGCCCAGGCCACCGGCCGTGCACCTTCTTCCCCTTCACGTCGCCCCCGATCACGAACAGCGCGCTCGCGTGGCCGTGGTCGGTGCCGCCGCTT
Source organism: Gemmatimonadaceae bacterium (assembly GCA_036383935.1). GTDB lineage: Bacteria > Gemmatimonadota > Gemmatimonadetes > Gemmatimonadales > Gemmatimonadaceae > AG11. Next base: position 5,444 of record DASVNI010000304.1, read on the forward strand.
CCGTTCTGCCGCACCGTGCGGCCGAACTCCGACATCGTGAGAATCGTGACGTCTCCCATCCGGTCGCCGAGGTCGGTGACGAGCGCCGCGATGGAGCGAGCGAAGTCGTCGAGGCGTAGCGCGAGCTGTCCCGTCGCTGCGCCCTGGTTCACGTGCGTGTCCCAGCCGCCGACATCGGCGAATGCCACTTCCAGGCCGATGTCCGCCTTGATGAGCTGCGCGATCTGCTTCAGCCGCTGGCCGAACTGCGTCGCGGGATACTCGGCGCCATTCCGCGGCGCGTACTGCCGCGGATTCGCGGCGCGGAGAATCTTCACGGCCTCGAACATCTCGCCGCCCGCCGCATGCACGACGTCCGCGCTTCCCGTGCGATAGAGCGCCTCGAGTCGTTCGGCCGCGGGGCCACTCGCGCGCACGCTGAACTCCTCCAGTGAGTTCATCGCGATCGACGCCTCCGGGCCTTCGAGGATGCGCGGCGTCTGCTGCGTCATCGCCACCGCTCGGAAGGGATGCTGCGCCGCGTCGTGCGCGCAGCCGGCCTCGCACGTCCCGCGCACGGCGAGGTAGCGATTCAGCCAGCCGTCGTGCGTCCCCTTCTGATCGGGGGTGCCCGTCTCCATGTAGTCCTGCGCGTCGAAGTGCGAGCGCGTGTTGCTCGGACTGCCGACCGCGTGCACCGGCGCGAGGAGCCCCTGATCCCACAACGGCTTCATCGGCGCGAGCGACGGATGCAAGCCGAAGAATCCGTCG
>DASVNI010000305.1:0-4553 GCA_036383935.1 Gemmatimonadaceae bacterium
CTGGACGCGCTCCACGACGGCGTGACGCCCGACTGCGTGCTGCTCGACATGCACATGCCGGAGATGAGCGGCCTCGAGGTGCAGCGGCGCATGGCGGAGTACACGGATCGCGTCGCGGTGATCACCATCACGGCCGACGACTCGCCGGAGACGAGCATCCGCTGGCTCGCGCGCGGAGCGCTGGCGTGTCTGCGCAAGCCCATTGGCGTGGACGAGCTGATGGCGCTGTTCGCGAGCGTCATCGAGTGGCAGGTACGTTCGCGCGTGGCGTGACCCTGCGAAGATGAGGGGAAGCGGGGATGCGGGAGTGCGAAGCCCTTCCGTAAACCCGAGCGGAGCGAATCGGGGGGTCTGCACTTCGAGCGGAGTGGAAGTGCTGTGACTGGGTGAGTGCGGATCCCTCGATTTCTCCCGAGGTACGGTGAGTGGGTGAGTGGGTGAGTGGGTGAGTGGGTGAGTGGGTGAGTGGGCAGCCGGCCTCGGGACGCTCCGGCGCACCGCGATTTCACGCGGAGGCGCGGAGCGGCGCGCCGACGTGAGCCACTTGGCGCCTGGGCCCGCGGAGGCGCGGAGCGTGGCGGAGAGGTCTCTCCGCCGGACCATCAAGGATTTTGGAATCATGGCTGGAGAGGGGCATTGCGCCGGTGCGCAGTGCTCGACCCCGAGAGCAGTCCTCCGCGCCCCCGCGATCCTCCGCGCCTCCGCGTGAAAATCCGGCGCAGTGATCTTCAGGTGCAGATCCCTCGACTCGCTGCGCTCGCTCGGGATGACACGGGGCTCGCTCGGGATTGCGCGGGATGACACGGGGTGACGCTCTCGCGCATATTGTGCTGGCTCAATTTTCCGAGGCTCAGCGGCCATGCACTTCGCGCACATCACGCTCCCGACACAGCACGTGGAACGCACGTGCCAGTTTCTCGTGAAGACGCTCGGGCTCGAGTGGCTGCCGACACCGCAGAACTCGCCCGTCCCGGTGTACTGGCTCGACCTCGGCAACGGGCAGGAGCTCCACGTCTTCTACGTGGCGGAATTCGAGGTGTCGCCGTTCGAGACCGAGTTCGGGCGACACATCGCGCTGCTGCACCCCGTGTCGGACTTTCCGGCGATCAAGGAGCGGTTGATCGCTGAAGGGGCGGAGCTCGTGGAGCCGGAGCGCGCCACGCCGTTCGAGCGGTTCTTCTTTCGTGAGCCGGTGAACGGCTACCTGTTCGAGATCATCGACGCGGGGCGGACGCGCTCGAGTGCCTAGAAGCCCTTCGCCATCCACTTGGACCAGTAGAAGGTCAGCGGCACCGGGCCGGTGTTGACGATGTTGTGCAGGACGTCGCCGGCGCAGTACATGACCGCGCCCGGTCCCACCTGGGTCGTCGTGTCGCCGCAGAGGATCTCGCCGGTGCCCGAGGCGACGAGCATGAACTCCTCTTCGGGATGGCGATGCGCCTCGTGCGGCTTCGCGCCGGGATCGAGCACGACCATACCCATCGACGCGCTGCTCAACTGATCGGTCGGGCCGTTGTAGTGCACGAACACGCGGCATCCCGGAAAGGTCTCGGGAGCGGGCGTGATCTGATCGAGGCTCCGCACGCCGTCGGGCAGCTTCGTCGCGGCGGTGTCGTTCGTGACGGTGGCGTCGTGCGTCGCGGTCATGAGGGCGCTGTGTGAAGTGATGGGCCGCTGGTGCGCGTGCTCACGAACGTAGCGCAGCGTTGCGGGCCGAGCCATGGGGACGTGGGGTCGGAGGCGCTCAGCGGTCGATCATCTTCTGCGAGGCTTCGCCGTAGCGGGCGCCCTGCACCGGGATCTCGAGGACGGCGTCGATCTGTCCTAGATCGTCCGCTGTGAGCACCACGTTCGCCGCACCGAGGTTCTCCTCGAGACGATGGATCTTCGTCGTGCCCGGGATCGGGACGATCCACGGCTTCTGCGCGAGCACCCAGGCGAGGGCGATCTGCGCTGGAGTCACGCGCTTCTTCGACGCCATGGTGCGCACGACGTCGACGACCGCCTGGTTGGCCCGGCGGTTCTCGGCCGAGAAGCGCGGAACGGTGTTGCGGAAGTCGGTGCTGTCGAAGGTCGTCGTCTCGTCGATCTTGCCGGTGAGGAAGCCCTTGCCGAGCGGGCTGAAGGGGACGAAGCCGATGCCGAGCTCCTCGAGGGTCGGGAGAATTTCCGCCTCGGGCTCGCGCCACCAGAGCGAGTACTCGCTCTGCAACGCCGTGACCGGCTGCACGGCGTGGGCGCGGCGAATCGTGCGCACGCCCGCTTCCGAGAGACCGAAGTGCTTCACCTTCCCCTCGGCGATGAGGTCGCGCACGGTGCCGGCAACGTCCTCGATCGGCACCTTCGGGTCGACGCGGTGCTGGTAGTAGAGATCGATCGCGTCGATGCGGAGGCGGCGAAGTGAGCTGTCGGTCGACGCGCGGATCTGTTCGGGGCGGCTGTTGAGCCCACCGCGATTCTCGCCCGTCACCGGATCGATGTCGAAGCCAAACTTGGTGGCGATGGCGACCTTGCCGCGGTACGGCTCGAGCGCTTCACCGACGACGTCCTCGTTCGTGAACGGCCCGTAGACCTGCGCGGTATCGAACAGGGTGACACCGCGCTCGGCGGCGGCGCGGACGAGGGCGATGGCCTGCGCCCGATCGACGGCGGGTCCCAGCCCGAAGCTGAGTCCCATGCAGCCGAGACCGATGGCGGAGACTTCGAGGCCGTTCTTGCCGAGTGTGCGCGTCTGCATCGCTGCTCTCCGGAGAGGTGTGCGATGCAATCAATCCGGTGAACGCGCGGTGATCCAGCCGCGTGTAGTTCACGTGCTGGTTAGCGGCGCTTCTCAATCGTTCGCTTGCTCGATTGCTCGGCGTAGGGCTCCGTGGACGGGTCGCGCGCCCAGGAGAGTAGGCGCCCGCCCCCCCTTTTTCTCTATCGACCAACGTGGACCGTTCTCGTCCCGTGATCGGGACGACGCCGTAGGCGCGTTGGTTGGCGACGGCGTCAACGCTCCTACGGAATCATCCCGGTAGAGAACCGAGAATGCTCAACGCGGTTTGATCGAGCAAAGCTGTGCGCGGGAGACGCTGCTGGACGCGCGGACCGCGGCGCGAGCCTGCGTGATCGCGCCCTCACGAAGCGGTGCGGCGGGAGCAAGCAAGGCCAAACGCAGCCCGAGGATCAGGGGTCGAACGGGAAGATGCGGCGCCAGTCGTTCTTCATGCTGACCACCGTCCACCCGTTCTTCTTCGCCACGTCCATCAGCTCGTTGCTGAACGTGCCGACCTTCGTGTCGGGAGCGTAGCCGTACTCGCGCTTGGCGTCGTCGTGATGGACGAGCAGCATGAGGCGCGAACCGTCCCCGGCCTGGGTCCACTGCAGCATCTGCTCGTCGCCGTCCGAGTTGCCGAAGGCGGCGCGTGGGCGACGTCCGATGACGAGGTGGATGCCCTCCGGTTTGCCAGTCTTGTCGTCGACGTAGAGGATGTCGGGCGCCTTGATGAGCTCCGCCTTGCCACTCTCGCCGACCGTGAACTTCGTCTTTCCCGCGGTGCCGACGACCTGTTCCGGTGGGACGCCGTAGACGCGCGGTGCGAAGGCGCGCACGAAGTCCTGCCCGCCGCCGGTGACGACGTATGTCTTGTAGCCGTTGTCGCGCAGATACGAGAGGAGCTCCAGCATCGGCTGGTACACCAGCTCGGTGTAGTGCCGCTTGTAGCGCTTGTCGGTGGACTTGGCGAGCCAATCCGCGGCGATGTCGTTGAATTGCTCCACCGTCATCCCCGAGTGCGTGGCGGCGACGATCTTCTCCCAGTCCGACTCGCTGAACTTCGCGATCGCCTCCTCGTCGCGATCGAGCACCGACTTGAAGGGCTCGGTGGTCTTCCAGTCCGGGTGTTGCGGAGCCAGCTCGCCGACGCGATCCAGCGCGAAGACGGCCTCCGTATACAAGGGATGCTCGACCCAGAGCGTGCCGTCGTTGTCGAACGTCGCGATCCGATCGTCGGGCGCCACGTACTGCGGGCTCGAACGATCGGTCGTGGTGCGCACGAAGTTCATGATGGCGCGTTTCGCCTGCCCGTCGTTCCACGAGGCGAGTGGCGTGGCCTGCGCGCCGACCGACGCGCTGCCGATGGTGCACAGGTATGCGGCGGCGACGAGGGTGCGCCGGGTGGCTGACGTCATCGGAATCCTCTCGGTTGCGTTCGATCTATGGAACGGCGATCGAAGGCTAGATTCTTCCGGCGAGGCGACCATTAGACGAAAGACCTCGCGGTGCGCGCCGGCACCGCATCACATGCGCGGAGCGGACGGAGCATGCGGATCGGGATCCTCGGGTCAGGATTGATGGGCGGGAAGCTCGGCACGCTGTTCGCCCGCGCCGGACACGACGTGGTGTTCAGCTACTCGCGCGAGCGGAGCACGCTCGACGAGCTGGCGCGAGAGGCGGGCGAGAGAGCGCGCGCGGGAACGCCACGCGAGGCGGCGGAGCATGCGGAGATGCTGCTGCTCGCCGTGCACTGGAGTCGTGTCGACGACGTGCTGAAGCAGGCGGGCGACATCTC
>DASVNI010000306.1:0-7105 GCA_036383935.1 Gemmatimonadaceae bacterium
GAGCTGCGGGTAGCTCTCCACGAGCTGCTCCTGCCAGATCTGGAGCTTCGGCAGCCGCGTGTCGGGGCGGAGGAAGTCGATGCCGAGATAGAACTGCCGCAGCCGCTTGCTCGACGGCAGCATGTTCTCCACCGCGGCGGCGATGTCGCCCGGCTGGAGATCGCGGCTCCCCAGCCCGAAGCAGCCGGAGAAGAAGTCGGGCACCTGCTCGGGCTCCAGCGCGGCCAGCTTCGGGTACGGGAGTGCCGTCGGCTCCTCCGCCCGCTGCTTCTTCGAGCGCGCACGCACGTTGGCGCGCGTCCGCCCGTTCTCCACCGCCTGCCCCATCGCGGAGCGCAGCTCGCGCAGGAGCGGCGCGTCCACCGCCAGTGGTTGATCGGTGCGCTCCAGCACCACGACGCCACGCTTGCCGGCGAGCAGCCGCGTGACGTGATCGGCCGGGAATGGGCGGAACATCGTGAGATCGAGCACGCCGACCGCGAGCCCGCGCGTTTCGCGCAGATGATCGGCGACCGCCTCGGCGTTCGCGACGACGCTTCCCTGCCCCGCGATCACCCACTCCGCGTCGTCGAGCCGGTAGCCCGCGGCGCGTGCGTAGCGTCGCCCCGTGAGCGCGGCGTATTCGTCAAATGCGCGATCGGTGAGCTCGGCCACGTGGTCGAAGTAGAACGGCCGCTGTGCCGCCACCCCCTGCGCGTAGCTGTCCTGGTTCTGCACCACGCCGAGCATCGCCGGCAGATCGAAGTCGAACAGCTCGGGGATGCGGCGCCGCTGCGCGCCGAACACGAGACGCTGCGCCGGCGTCGGACAGTCGATCAGATCCGCCGGATCGCCGAGGAACTGCTTGACCAGCTCGCGCTCGGGGAGCTGCATCGACTCGATCACGTGGCTCGTGAGGAATCCGTCCTGCGCCAGGATCCCGGGGTTGAGCGACAGCTCGGCGACGCGGTGTGCGATCAGGTTGAGGTCCGCCGCCTCCTGCACGTCCTTCGCGAACAGCTGGAAGAAGCCGGTGTCGTCCACGGCGTGATAGTCGTCGTGCCCCGCGTGCACGTTCAGCGCGTGCTTCGTGATCGCGCGCGCGGCCATGTTCAGCACGTAGGTGAGCCGCTTGCCGACGGCGGGATACAGCGACTCGTGCATGTACACCACGCCCTGCCCGCTCGAGAAGTTCGCCGAGCGCAGCCCCGTCATGCTCATCCCCGCCGTGACGGCCGCGGCGGCGTGCTCCCCCTCCGGCTCGAAGAAGAGCAGCCGGCGTCCGTTCACGTTGCGCTTCCCTTCCGCGACGGCGGCGGCCCACCCCTCGCCCATCTGTGTGGATGGCGTGATGGGATACGCCCCCGCTGCCTCGGAGGCGGCGGTCTCCATCAGGACCACGGCGGTGCTGCCGTCCATCGCTTCCGCGGTTCCGGGGAAGCGGGGCGCGGCGTCCGGCGTGAGCTCCGCCCGCACGGCGGTCGTTCCGAATCTGATCACGGTGTGCTCCCGATGAACTGCGGCGCCACGCGGGCGCGCGCAGGTGGATTCTCCGTCGCATTCGCCGCGAACTGGGCGCCCGTCAACCACACGATCGCTCCGGTGGGGCACCGCTCTGTCGCCCGCGCCTCGGCCAGATCGTTGAGACGGTAGTCCAGCACCGCGACACCGCTCGCCACGCTGATCAACCCCGGTCCGGCGTCCATGACACACTTGCCGCAGGCCGTGCACGCCACGCGGCAGTCCTCCAGCACCTCGTCACCCGCCCTGAGGTTGCGGCACTGCACGAGCAGCCGATGGTCCAGTGGGTGGAGGGCGAGCAGATCCTTCGGGCACGCCTCGACGCAGTCGCCGCACGCCGTGCACTTGTCGATGTCGATCACCGGAATGCCGTCGGCGCTCATCGTCATCGCGTCGAACGTGCACGACCGCACGCAGTCGGCGAGACCGAGGCAGCCCCACGCGCATCCCTTTCCACCGCCCGCGACCGCGGCGGCGGCGGCACACGTTGGAAGCCCGCGATACTCCGCCTGCTGCCGAGCCACGTGGATTCCGCCGGCGCAGAGCATCCGCGCCACGACCTTCGTCGACTGCCCTGCGTCCACGCCGAGATAGCTCGCGATCTCCGCCTTGGTCTCCGCGTTGGCGACGTTGCACCCCGCCGGCTTCCCCTCGCCCGCGACGAGCTTCTCGGCGAATGCGCGGCAGCCTGGTACTCCGCACGCGCCACAGTTCGCCCCCGGCAGCATTCCCGCCACGACATCGATGCGGGGATCCTCCCAGACCTTGAGCTTGCGATTGGCGATCGCGATCAGCAGGGCGAACACCAATCCCACGCCGCACAGGATGCCCACCGCGAGGAGAATCATCCCGCACCTCCGTCGAATCCCGCCTGCGCCAGCAGCCACTCGGCCACCGCGTCCACGCTCCCCTCGCCGTTCTGGCCGGCGCCACCGAGGGGCGGCACCACGACCAGCGACACGTCGCGCGCCGCGCGACACAGCTCCGCGAGCGCGTCGAGCTGGGCGATTTCGTCGCGCGCCTGCCGCGCCGACCGCCAGCCGAGCGGCTCGCACTTCGTGTTCGCGGCGGCGCGCGTGATCGTCAGCCGCTCGTCGAGCCGCGCGCCGCCGCGCGGGTCGTGCAACCACTCCGCGCATCCCTCCGGGAGCAGTGCAGCCACGGCCGGTCCCGTCGCGCGATTCAGCGCGTCGAGCGCCGTCGCGTCGCTCGTCTGGAGCACCAGCACGTTCGGCGCGATGAGCCGCACCAGCGGCACCGGCGACGCGGCGGCGTCGACCACGAGGGCGATGCGCACCGCGCCGTCGAGATATTCGGCCAGATGCTCCGCGCGCAGGTCGGCACCGTCGAGCCGGATCATCAGCGGCGGCGCGAGGTCGCGCTCCGCGCGCGACCACTGCGCGAACGGGAACTGCCGCAGCATCGCGAGGTGTTCGGGCGGCATCGGCGCACCGCGGCGCACCGTCTGGAACACGCGCGCCGCGGCGAAGGCGCGACCCACCTCGGCGAACCTGGCGTCCACCTCGTCGCGCAGCAGGCCGCCGCGCGGCACGTGGCGCACGAACAGTGCGTCGCCGTAGGCCAGCAGCTCGTCGAGTGCTTCGACGCACTTCACCAGCGTGTCCGCGGCGTCCGGCGCCAGCGCACGCTGGTCCGCCAGCAGCGTCCCGAACCGCTGGGTGTCGATGCGGCCCGACGCGAATGCGCCGAGCGCGAGCGCGGCGGACTGTGTCAGGTAGCGCTCGACCCCACGATGCGACGCGATCATGTCCCGCATCTCGTCGCGCGCCGACGTCACGCCGGCGCGGAATGCGGCCATCCGGTCGGCGAGCGCCTGGTACGCCCGCATGGAGCGCTCGTCAGACGGCATACCGGTCGAGCTCCTGATCGAGAAGGGTCATGCGCTCCGCCGGCGTCTTCGACTTCACCTGGCGGATCAGGTCGTAGCGCGCGCGCGACGCGTCGCGGTAGAACACGCCCAGCCGGATCTTCTCGCCGGGCATCGCCAGCTCGCGCGCTCGCGCGAGATCGCGCGGATCGTGCGTGAGCCGGTTGCGGTAGAGCTTCTCCAGCTCGGGGACGATCACGCCGTCGTCGTGCACGAGCAGCTCGGTCACGTCGGGCTTCTGTACCGCCTGCTGATAGATGCTCGGCGTGTACATCGGGCACCGCTGGAGCACGCGAACGAAGGCGAAGCCGTCGTGATGGTAGGCCGCGCGGAGCGTGGCGTGGAGGTGCGCCGGCACCCACTCCGCCGTCTGCGCCACGAACGACGCGTTCGTCACGCCGAGCGCGAGCTCGATCGGGTCGAGGGCGGGGAGATAGCTGCCGCGCGGCTGCGTATTGGTCTGGAACCCCTGCGGCGTCGTCGGCGACGTCTGCTTCTTCGTCAGCCCGTAGATGCCGTTGTCGAGCACCATCGCCACCATCCGCACGTTGTAGCGCAGCGCGTGCATCCAGTGGCCCGCGCCGATCGACGTGCAGTCACCGTCGCCCATCACCACGAACACCGTGAGGTCCGGACGGTGCAGCTTGATCCCCGTCGCCACCGGCAGCGCTCGGCCGTGGATGCCGTGGAAGCCGTACGTTCGCAGGTAGTGCGGGAAGCGGCTCGAGCACCCGATCCCGGAGACGAACACCGTCTTGTCGGGGCGGAGCTGTTCCGCGACGAGGAGCCGTTCCACCGACGTCAGCACGGAGTGGTCGCCGCACCCCGGGCACCAGCGCGCCGTGGCGCCCTCGTAGTCCGAGAGGACCAGCGAGCGCTCGTCGTCCTCGTCGGTGCCGCAGAGGAGCTGGCAGACCGGCAGGCTCACGGAGCTCATGCGGCACCTCCGTCATGCGATGCAGTGAGTCGCTCGCGGATCGCGCCGGCGATCGCGCCTGGCCGGAGCGGCTCGCCGGCGACGCGCGTCCAGCAGTCCACGTCCACGAGCGTGTGCGCGCGCAGCAGCCATGCGAGCTGTCCGTATCGACGCGATTCCGCCGTGATGTACGGGGCACCGGGCTCGTCGCTGTAGTTGAGCTCCACGGTGCACACTCGCGCGAATCGTCCAAACAGCTCGCGAAGGCCTGGCTGCAGCGGTGACAGGAACGTCAGGTGCGTCGACGACACGCGTTGTCCTTCGGCGCGCAGCCGGTCGACCGCTTCCTCGATCGCCCCCTTCGTGCTCCCCCATCCCACGACGAGCAGATCGCCGGTGTCGTCGCCGTGCACGACGGGGGGGAGCAGCATCGACTGGAGCACGGCGAGCTTGCGGCTGCGCATCGCGGAGCTGTGCTGGTGCACGTGGCCGCTGTAGGCGACCTTGCTCCGGCTGTCGTGCTCGAGTCCTGTCAGTGTGTACGCGCCGTTGTGCTGCCCCGGGATCAGCCGACGCGACAGCCCGGTCTGAGGATCCCAGTCGTACGGCTTCGTGTCCGGCGCCACGTCCGTCTGGTCCAGCGCGGCGCGCATCCAGCGCTCCTCGAGCGCCGGCCGCGGGAAGGGCTGCACGCCCGTCGCGAGATTCGCGTCCGACAGCACGAACACCACGCTGCGGAAGGTCTCGGCGATCCGCCGCGCCGTCACCATCACATGGAAGCACTCCTCGATCGTCGACGGCGCGAGCACCACTTTGGGCGCGTCGCCCGGCTGGCCGTACAACACGGCGAGCAGGTCCGATTGCTCCACCTTCGTCGGCAGGCCGGTGCTCGGTCCGCCGCGCTGCACGTCCACCACGACGAGCGGCGTCTCCGTCATCACCGCGAGGCCGATGAACTCGGTCTTCAGGGCGAGGCCCGGACCGCTCGTGATCGTCAGCGCCACCTTCCCCGCGTACGACGCGCCGATCGCCACACCCGCGGCGGCGATCTCGTCCTCCGCCTGGTGCAGGATCCCGCCGAACCGCTCGAACGTCTCACCGAGGTAGTGCGACGCCGAGGTCGCCGGCGTGATCGGGTACATCGCGCAGAGCTCGAACCCCGCGGCGAGCGCGCCCATGCCGAGCGCCTCGTTCCCGTTCATCACCACCATCGGCCGGTCCGCCGGCATCGCCGGCACCTCGATGCGCAGATCGAGATTATCCATCGCCCACCGATGCCCGAGCTCGAGCAGCGCGACGTTGGTGGCGTACACCTCCTCGGACTTCTTCCGGAAGGCGTAGGCGATCTGGTCGCGGATGCGGTCCAGATCGCGGGCGTACACACAGGCCAGCACGCCGAGGGCGAACATGTTCTTGCCCTTCCGTGGATTGTCCACCAGCGTGCGGCACTGCGCGTCCATCGGGACGCGGATCAACCGGTAGTCGCGCGTCCCCAGCTCGGCGATCGCATCCGTGAACGCGCGCTGCACGTCTTCATCCGGATGCGTCGCCCAGCAATCCTCGAGCAGGATCACCGCGTCGTGGGCCAGCGCGCCGATGCGGTGCCGCGAGAGCAGCACCTGCTCGTTGAACGCCAGCACCAACTGCGTCTCGTCGCCCCAGTTGGTGACCGTCCCCGATCCGATGCGGATACGGAAGCCGCTCGCCCCTTCGGGGATGCGCGGCGGCGGCTGGATCTCGGCGGGGATGATCTCCACCGTCCAGACGCCGTTCCCCATCTTCGCCGAGACCGCGCCGAAGATCTGCCCGCACTTCTGCGCGCCTTCTCCCGGATCGGAGAGGATCTCCAGCGTGTGCTCCGCGTGGATGTCCACGCCCAGCGCCGGTTGCGAGATCGAGGAAGCCTCGAGCTCGGTGGACACCAGAGTTTCGGCTGACATGGCTGTCCCGTTCCCGAATTTTCGTGTACTCAAGGTCGGGGAGCGGGAGCCAGGCTAGTATCGGGAATTGCGCCCCTTACCCGAGGGAAACGCCCGACGCCATACGCACTCTCCGCCCGGCAAAGTCCCGACATCGCGGGCCGACGCGGACCGCAACGGGAATGTCCCCACACGCCATCAGGTCACTCCCGGCAGACGCCCGGTACGCGCACGGCGAGCTTGCCTCACCGTGCCCCTACTCGATTCCCTCAGTCGCCTACTTCGTCGACGGGCTCCGTCGGCCGCTCGAACCGCTGCCTGCGAGTCGTGCCCCCTCTATACCTGTCGGGCCGGCGAGCAGGCCACCGTCATCTGCATCGACTGCCCCGCGCTGGACGCGGAGCGGCTCCGCTCACTCGGGCTCTACGAGGGCGCGCGAGTGGGCATCGTGGATACGCGCAGCGGGATGGTGCTGGACGTGCGGGGCGCCCGCCTCGGGCTCGGCTGGAAGGTGGTCGCCGGGATCACGGTGCAGCCGCTCGGTGCATGAGCGCGGACGCCGCCGCCTTGCGTTCGACGTCCCCCGCCGCGCCGCGGTTCGGCGCCGCCAGCCCCGGACCGTCCGCCACGAGGCCACTGCGTGTGGCGCTCGTCGGCAACCCGAACGCGGGCAAGAGCACACTCTTCAACGCGCTCACCGGGATGCAGCAGCGCGTGGCGAACTTCCCCGGCGTCACGGTCGAGCACGCGGAAGGGAGCTACGTGCACGATGACGTGCCCGTCGCCGTGCTCGATCTCCCCGGCACCTACAGTATCACGCCGCAGTCACCCGACGAAGTCGTCGCGCTCGACATCGTCCGCGGGCGCGCGCGCGGACTCCCT
>DASVNI010000307.1:0-23881 GCA_036383935.1 Gemmatimonadaceae bacterium
CCAGGCCTCTTCGCCCGCCTGGGGCGGCGCGCGGTGCTTCGCAACCGCGCGCGCATCGACCGGTTCAAGCTGGCGAGCCGCGCGCACGTCCGAGCGCGGTTGCTCGCCGACGCGGCGATCGGCGATGCTGTGCGCGCGCATGCCATGGAGAATGGCATCGCGGAACGCGACGTCTGGGCGACGGTCGACGCGTACGTGCGCGAGATCGTGCCGTTCTTCAACGTCGTCGCGTACTACCAGATCGGCTACCGCGTTTCCGGCTGGCTGCTGAACCTGTTCTACAAGGTCTCGGTCGACTTCGCCGAGCCGAAGGCACGCGGGCGGCTGCCGCGCGAAGCCGTGATCGTGTACGTGATGAACCACCGATCGAACGCCGACTACGTGTTGGTGAGCTATGGACTGGCCGGTCAGGTGGCGATCTCCTACGCCGTCGGGGAGTGGGCGCGCGCCTTCCCGCTGGAGCACGTGTTCAAGGCGTTCGGCTCCTACTTCATCCGCCGTCGCTATCGCGAGCCCCTGTACCACGCGGTGCTCGAGCGGTACGTCCAGCTCATCACGCGCGAAGGGGTGACGCAGGGGATCTTCGTCGAGGGCGGGCTCACTCGCGACGGCAAGCTGCGCCCACCGAAGATCGGACTGCTCGACTACGTGCTCGGGATCGGGCGCGACCCGGCATATGCGGCGCGCCTGTATGTAGTGCCGGTTGCGGTCAACTACGATCGCGTGCTGGAGGACCGCTCGCTGCTGCGCGAGCTGGACTCCAGGGACGGTGGTCGCCGTCCGTCGCGACTGACCCAGGCCTGGGAAGTGGGACACTATGTCGCGTGGAATCTGGGGCGCCTGCTCACGCGACAGTGGAAGCGCTACGGCCGCGCGGCGGTCGTGGTGGGGGCGCCGATGCCACTTGGTCCCTGGTTCACCGCGCAGCAGGACCTCTTCGCCATCGAGAAGTCGGAGCGGCTGGCGCGCGTTCAATCCTTGTGCGACGACCTGCTGACCCGTGTGGGAGCCCTGATCCCGGTCACCCCCGTGCCGCTCGTGTGCGCGGCGATCCAGAGCTTCGACGGCGAGTTCATCGCCCGTGACGCGCTGCTCGAGCGGATCGAGGAGATGCGCGGAGTCCTGCGCGAGCTGAATGCCGGTGTGGTGCGGCAGGATCGTTCGGCCGAAGAGCTGTTCGATCGAGCGTACCGGATGCTCAGGATGCGCCGAGTGATCTCGCGAACCGGCACTGGCTATCTCGTGCTGCCCAAAGGGCGGCCACTAGTGAGCTACTATGCGAACAGCATCGGTCATCTGCTGGGACCTTTTGCGACAGCGGTGCGCGCGCGAGACGCACTTCCCTCGCTGTCGCTCACCGAAGCGGCGAGTGTCATAAACAGATAGTTGCGTCGCCGATGCGCGACAGATAGTATTCCGCGCTTCCACTTCGGCCGAGTTCTACAATGGCCGTAGTGGCCCTCCTCGCAGTATCTGACGCGCAACCCGATCGGCTTCTCTCTCGCGACGTAGCGACGGACCATCGCGTGCGTTCAGTCTCATCATCGTCGGCCTCGCCGATCGCGCATGATGCTGTTGATACGGAGCGAAAGGATTGCGCTCCGGCGTCGCGGATCGTACGGCCGTCAGATGGGAGGATCGGGTTGTTGGATTTCGCTCCTCGCACGTTTCTCGTGTTCGTCGCAAACCGCCGGCGCGCCGAGTCGTTCACTCCGGCGTCTCGCGGCGATTACGTGCTCGCCGAGATGACCCCCTCACCGGCAACGTGTGGCCCGATGCCGCAGTCGCCGACTACGGTGACGTGGGCGCGCGCCGCGCGCAGCGCGACCGCGCGACGATGAGTGCCGACGGCCGCGAGCCAGATCCGCGGACCGTCTCAGGCTCCTGACGCCTTTCCCGCCCGCACCACGCGGGGGCGATGTCCAGCCCCAGCGTCAACCACAATTCAGGTACATCTCGCTATGAAGACAAGAATTCTCATCGCAATGATGGGGATCTTCCTCTGTTCCGCTCGTGCGTCGGCGCAGCAGAAGACCGTCACCGGTACGGTGACCGACGAGGCGAGCTCTCCCATCGCCGGCGCCTCCGTCATCATCAGGGGCACCACCACCGGCACGCTGACCAACGCGTCCGGGAACTACAGCATCCGGGTCGCGCCCGGACAGGTGTTGCAGTTCCGCTTCGTCGGCACCACGCCGATCGAGCGGACCGTCGGCGCAGAGAACGTGATCAGCGTCCGGCTCCGCCGCGTGGCGGTGTCCCTCGACGCCGTGGTGACCACGGCGCTTGGTCAGACGACGGCGCAGCGCGCGCTCGGCACGGCGCAGCAGACGGTGCAGGGCCCGGAGATCGCGAACACGCAGCGCGAGAGCTTCGTCAACGCGCTCCAGGGCCGCGTCGCCGGCGTGAACGTCGTGAGCTCGTCGGGGGTGCCGGGCGCGTCGTCGTCGATCACCATCCGCGGCGTCAGCTCGATCAGCAGCAGCAACCAGCCGCTGATGATCGTCGACGGCCTGCCGATCGACAACAAGACGCTGAACACCTCGGCGCTTCCCTCCGACCGGCCTGGCTCGTCGACGGCGTTCAACAATCGCGGCGTCGACTTCACCAACCGCGCCGCGGACATCAACCCCGAGGACATCGAATCGATCAGTGTCCTCAAGGGGCCCGAGGCCGCGGCGCTCTACGGCATCGACGCGGCCAACGGCGCCATCGTGATCACGACGAAGCGCGGGCGAGCGGGCAAGCACGGGATCGAGTACACGAACAGCACGCGCTTCGAGAGCGTGCGCTCGTATCCCGATATCCAGAAGGTGTATGGGATCAGCGGTTTCGCCGGCGTCGGAGCCACGGCGGCGACCACCGGCAGCACCACGCCCCTCTACTACGGCGTTCCATTTCCCGACACCACGACGTTCTACAACAACGTCGATGGCTTCTTCCAGACGGGTGTCTCGCAGAAGCACAACCTCGCCTTCGGTGGCGCCACGGCAGATAACCGGCTGAATTACCGATTGTCGTCCGGCGTCGTGCGGCAACGCGGCGTGATCCCGAACTCCTACTTCAACCGCGTCAACGTGACCGCGGCCTCCCAGGGTGACGTGAACTCCTGGATGAAGGCCGATCTCTCGATGGGCTACACGAACGAGGCGAACAACCAGAACTACAAGGGCGACAACGGTCCGCTGCTCAGCCTCCTGGTCTGGCCCTCGAACGACAATGCCTCGGACTACCTCTCCGTCACCGGCGCTCGCCGCCGCCTCACGGCTGCCAACGCGGAGATCGACAACCCCTACTTCGGCATCAACAAGAACTTCATCAACTCCAGGGTCAACCGCCTGATCGCGAACGTCGGGGCTACGATCACGCCCTTCTCGTGGGGATACCTGAAGACCAACCTGGGCGCTGACACCTACGCGAACCAGAACCTGCTGCTCCGCCATCCCGAGAGCGCATTCGGTCTCTCGAGCGGCGGCATTCTGGACCAGGCAGACGATGTCACGCGCAACCTGACCGCGCAGACGCTGTTCAACTTCAACAGCCGTCAGCTCACGAAGTCCTTCTCCGTGAGCGGTCTGGTCGGGAACGCGGTGGCGGACAACAAATCCACCGTGGACGGCGGCGAGGGCGTTCAGTTCCTCGACAACAACTTCGTCTCGGTCAACAACACGCTGAGCCGGACGAGCACGTCGGTGACCTCGCAGCGCCGGCTCGTGAGTGCCTTCGCGCAGGCGGTGCTCGACTACAACCACTACGCGTACCTCACACTCCAGGGCCGCAACGACTGGACGTCGACGATTCCGAAGCAGCGCAACTCGTTCTTCTATCCGTCGGTGTCGACGAGCTTCGTGTACTCGGACGCCTTCCCGACGATCGGCCGGTACATGACCGGCAAGCTGCGCGCGGCGTTCGCCGAGGTGGGGCGCGACGCCCGTCCCTATGCGTACCGCTCGTCGCTCGAGGCGAAGACCTCGGCATACGGCGGCTATGGATACGGCTTCACCGGGCCGAACCCGAACCTCCGCCCCGAGTTCGCGAAGTCGTACGAGCTGGGAAGCGAGATGACCTTCCTCGACGACCGCCTCGGTCTCGACGTGACGGTGTACCGCAAGACGACAACCGACCAGATCGTCAACGACGTCCGCGCCAGCTACGCCACGGGATTCGTGCTGTTCAACCTGAACGGCGCATCGACCCGCAATCAGGGGCTGGAGATCACGGCGCGTGGCGCGCCGGTTCGCGGGAACAACTTCTCGTGGGACGTGCTGGCGAACTTCGAGAGCGCGCGGGGCAAGGTGCTCAAGCTCCCGAACGACTTCCCCGAGGCGTACGTGTCGGACACGTGGCTCTACGGCAACGTGCGGAATGGTGTGGCGCCGGGCCTCTCGACGATGTCGCTCACGGGCCTCTTCTACCTGCGCAACAAGGCCGGTCAGCTCCTGATCGATCCTGCGACAGGGCTCCCGCTGCGATCCACCACGTTCATCGACGCCGGCTACGATCGCCAGCCGAACTACACGATCGGCCTCTCCAACACCTTCCGCTACAACCGGATCGGCTTGGACTTCCTCGTCGACATCCGCCGCGGTGGCGACGTGTTCAACGCGACGCAGCACTATCTCACGCAGCGCGGGCTCAGCACGCAGACGCTCGATCGCGAGAAGCCCCGCGTGATCCCCGGCGTGCTGCGCGATGGGAAGGAGAATTCGGCAACCCCGACGGCCAACACCATCGTCGTCGTGCCGTCGGTTCAGACGCTGTACTACCAGAACATGAGCGAGGAGCTGTTCATCGAGAAGGACATCAACTGGCTGCGGCTCCGTGACGTGACGCTGAGCTACAACCTTCCCGATCGGATCCTGAACGGTGCGCGCTTCTTCGTGACCGCGACGGATCTGGCCCTCTGGACCAACTACACGGGCCTCGACCCGATCGTGAACGGCAACACAGCGGCCGTCGGTGGGTCCGGTGCCGCAGGCATCGACTACGGCAACTTCCCGATGCCGCGCGGGATCAACCTCGGCGTCAAAGTGGGGTTCTGAGCCATGCGCCTATCCATCTCTCGAATCACTTCGTCTCTGCGAGCTTCGATGCGCACTCGTCACATGGCGCTCGTCGCCGGCTTGCTCTGTCTCCCGGCGGCGGCGTGCTCGGACTATCTCGACGTCAACACGAACCCCAACGCGCCCCAGAGCGTCGCGCCCAACCTGTACCTCGCGCCGATGGTGCACTGGCTGGCGACGTCTCCCCAGTTCGACGGACGCTTTGTCGGTCACTTCACGCAGGAGTGGTATTCGACGTCCACCTCGGTGAGCCCGGCCGGCACGTGGGGCAAGATGGGCTACGATCCCGCGAGCGATAACGGCGCGCAGCAGTGGCGCGACGTGTACTGGACGTTCGGCCAGAATCTCGTCGACATGATGACCAAGGCGGAGGCCGAGCA
Organism: Gemmatimonadaceae bacterium; assembly: GCA_036383935.1. Taxonomy (GTDB): domain Bacteria; phylum Gemmatimonadota; class Gemmatimonadetes; order Gemmatimonadales; family Gemmatimonadaceae; genus AG11. The sequence continues at coordinate 5,444 of DASVNI010000307.1, forward strand.
GCGATGGGACGTGCTCGGCATCGGCTACGTGCTCAAGGCGTGGGGCTGGCAGGTGCTCACCGACACGCACGGCGAGATCATCATCAAGGAGGCGATCGACCCGACGCGGTTCGCCTTCGACTACGACGACCAGCAGTTCGCCTACGACGAGACGAAGCGCCTGCTGCTGCTCGCCATCACCAGCCTGCAGCGCACCGATGGCAACATCGACGCGGCGTACGTCGGCAAGACCGACAAGATGTACAACGGCGACCGGACGAAGTGGCTCAAGCTGGCGTATGGCATGCTGGCGCTGAACCTGAACCACTACTCCAACAAGTCGACGTACAAGCCGGACTCGGTCATCGCCCTCGTGGACAAGTCGTTCGTCAGCAACTCGGACGATGCGCTCTTCCAGTACCCGGCCACCAGCACGGACCTGGCGGACTACAACTTCAACGCCCGGTCACGCAACAACATCACCCTGTACCGCCAGACGCAGTTCATCCTCGGCCTGCTGAACGGCACGCAGTTCGGCGCCGCTGGCACGGTTGACCCGCGCCTGAGCCGGATGCTGGTGCCCGACTCGCTGGGCACGACGTATCGCGGCCTCGACGTGAACGTGTCCGCGTTCGGAACGCTCACCGTGCCACAACAGCCGCGTAACCTGTTCGGCTACACGGGCAGCAACGGCCTCGGGCTGGTCGGACGGTACATCTTCGACGACAAGTCGAAGATCCCGGTGATGACGTTCTCGGAGCTTCAGTTCATCAAGGCCGAGGCGGCGCTGCGGAAGGGCGACGCCGCGACGGCGCTCAACGCGTACCGGAACGGCATCTCGTCGCACATCGACTTCGTCAACTCCCGATACGCCGAACTGGGGCAGGCGTCGGCGCAGATCTCGGGAACCGAGAAGACCGCGTGGCTCGCCGACACCACTGTCGTGCCGCTGACCGCGGCGGGGCTGACGCTCTCGCACATCATGTCGCAGAAGTACATCGCGCTCTGGGGTTGGGGGCACAACGAGCTGTGGATGGACATGCGCCGCTATCACTACACGGATCTCGATCCGGTGAGTGGCGTGCAGGTGTTCCGCGGCTTCGCGCTGCCGACGACGCTGTACGCCGATAACGGGGGCAAGCCGGTGTACCGGATCCGCCCGCGCTACAACTCAGAGTATGTGTGGAACGTGCCGGCGCTGACGAAGATCGGCGGGCTCGATCCCGCCTACCACACGAAGCGCCTGTGGATCACCGAACCATGAGCCGAGTCATGACTCCATCACGATATCTCGCGATCCTCGCGTGCGCCGCGACGCTCGTCGCGTGCTCGAAAGACGCAGTGCAGATCATCTCCGCGCCCGCGACGGGTGCCAGCGTGAAGTTCCACAACTTCTCGATGGGCGCTCCGGGGGTGAACTTCTTCGCCAACGACGTGCAGCTCACGGCGCTCCGCTCCGATTCCGGTGCGACGACGAAGAGCGGAACGACGTACGGGACCCTCGCTGCTGGGGGGCTCTATAGCGCCGTACCGGCCGGCCAGGTCACGCTCACCGGGCGCATCGGTACTGTGACCGACGCCGGTGTGACGATCGGGACGGTCGCGGCACCGCTGGCGGACGGGAAGTTCTACTCGCTGTTCCTGAGCGGCCCGTACAGCACGGCCACCAAGTCGACCGACGCCTTCCTGATCGAGGACGCGATGCCGGCATTCGATTATGCGAATGCCAACGTCCGGTTCGTCAACGCGATCGCCAACGCACCGAGCCCGATGGTTCTCTGGGCGAAGAGCACGACGGTCAAGGACTCGGTCGTGATCGGTGCGACGGCAGGGATCGCGTACAAGGGGGCGACCGCCTTCGTGCCGATCCGTGGTGACGCGTACGATCTGACCGTACGTTATCCCGGCTCCAACACGGCGGTAGTCACCCTGGCGGCCCAGACGTTCAGCGTTGGCCGGGTCTATACCGTCAGCAGCCGTGGCGACATCACGGTCACGGGGACCACGGCCGCGAACCGCCCGATCCTGAACAACACCGCGAACCGGTAGGCAGGCAGGTCCGCGGGAAGGGCAGGACGGGTAAGGGGGGCAGGCCCTATGGCCTGCCCCCTTTCCATTGACGGAAGCCGCTGCCCCCGCTTAACTTACGAGTCTGTTCCGTGCCGCCTCATCCGGGCGATCCACGTAGAAGCAGAAAGACGAACACAGTTCAGGTTGAATGCCAACGATCAATCAGCTCGTCCGGCAGAGCCGCCGCGACGTCGAGAAGAAGATGAAGGCGCCGGCTCTCAAGGCGAACCCGCAGAAGCGGGGCGTCTGCACGCGCGTCTATACCACCACCCCCAAGAAGCCGAACTCCGCGCTCCGTAAGGTCGCGCGTGTGCGTCTCACCAACGGCTTCGAAGTCACCGCCTACATCCCCGGCGAAGGCCACAACCTCCAGGAGCACTCGATCGTGCTCATTCGCGGCGGTCGTGTGAAGGACCTTCCGGGCGTTCGCTATCACATCGTTCGCGGCACGCTCGACGCATCGGGCGTCAACGGCCGCAATCAGAGCCGCTCCAAGTACGGCACCAAGAAGCCGAAGGCTGGCGCCGCAGCGGGCAAGGGAGGTAAGAAGTGAGCCGCCGCAAATCCGCTGTGAAGCGCACCATCCTCCCGGATGCGCGCTACGACAGCCAGACCGTCTCCAAGTTCATCAACGTCCTGATGTATCAGGGCAAGAAGAGCACGGCCGAGCGGATCTTCTACGCCGCGATGGACCTCGTCGAGAACCGTACGAGCCAGCCGGGCGTGAACATCTTCAAGCAGGCGCTGACCAACCTCAAGCCGGTCGTCGAGGTGAAGAGCCGCCGCGTCGGTGGTGCGACGTACCAGGTGCCGGTCGAGGTGCGTCCGGAGCGCCGCACGGCGCTGGCGATGCGCTGGCTGATCAGCTACTCGCGCGATCGCAACGAGAAGTCGATGGCCGAGAAGCTGGCCGCCGAGGTGATCGCGGCGTCGAAGGGCGAGGGCAACGCGGTGAAGAAGAAGGAAGACACGCACCGCATGGCCGACGCGAACAAGGCGTTCGCGCACTATCGCTGGTAGAACGCGTACCACGCTCGACATCTCAAACCCTGCCGACGCTCGATGTCTCGGCAGGGTTTTTGTCATGCTGTCACTACGTCAGATTGTCGTTTCACTTTGCCTTCACGGGGCATGCTCATGATGCGATCGATCTTCCGCCTGGCCGTAAGCGTCAGCGCACTCGCCACTCTCGTGGCGTGCGGTGGCGACTCGGGCACGGGTGTTCGTGCCTCGGTTGCGGGCACGTATCAGCTCTCGACCGTAAACGGACTGCCGCTGCCCTTCACGGAGACCTCGACTGGAGTGGTGGTCAAGATCACGGCGGGGCAGCTCGTGGCGCAGACGGATGGCTCGTTTTCCGAGACGATCACGCGCTCGACCACGCCGCCGGGCGGGACGACAACGACCTCGACGACCACGACTAGCGGGACATATCAGGTGGGGAACCAGGTGATCGTGTTCGCTTACAGCGGAGCCAGCACCACCGTGCTCGGGTCGCTGATCAGCGGCGGACTCTCGATCCAGAACGGCTCCAACTCGTTCGAGTACATGAAATAGCCGGGGCGAACCTCCCGAGCGCGATTCGGATAGCTCGCAATGCAGGGAGCGCACGATCCTTCATCCGTGAACTCGTCGAGGGAACCGGTGACCACCACGCACTCCGCGGCCCATCCCGCGCTCGACCGCGCGGCCCATCACGCGTCCGTGTGGCTCGAAGGGCTCGAGACGCGCGCGGTGAACGCTACCGCGTCGCTGGAAGAATTGCGGGCGCGGCTTCGCGTGCCGCTCACGCAGGCGGGGGTCGATCCGGTCCAGGTGGTGGACGACCTTGCGGCGGCGACGGAAGGTGGGTTGCTCGGCTCACCGGGGGGCCGGTTCTACGCGTGGGTGATCGGTGGGACGCTGCCCTCCGCGATCGGGGCCGACTGGCTCACGACGGCGTGGGATCAGAACGCGGGCATGTACGCCACGGCGCCGGCGTCCGCCGTGGTCGAAGAGGTGGTGGGCGAATGGCTGCTCGATCTGCTCGACCTGCCGCGCAGTGCGTCGTTCGCGCTCGTCACGGGCTGCCAGATGGCACACGTCACGGCGCTCGCTGCGGCGCGGTCGGGCGTGCTGCGCGATGCGGGGTGGGACGTCGAGAAGGATGGGCTGTTCGGCGCGCCGCGAATCCGTGTCCTCGCGAACGCGACGCGTCACGTCACGGTCGACCGGGCGCTGCGCCTGCTCGGCTTCGGTGTGAACGCCGTGCAGCCTGTCGAGACGGACGAGCGCGGCCGCGTGACGGCAGACGCATTGCGCGCGGCGCTGCGCGCAGGCTCGGGCCCGACGATCGTGGTCCTTGCGGCGGGTGATCTCAACACGGGCGAGTTCGACCGGTTCCGTGAGCTGATCCCGATCGCGAAATCGGCTGGGGCCTGGGTGCACGTGGATGGCGCGTTCGGTCTTCTTGCGCGAGCGAGCGCGGCGAAGCGCCACCTGCTCGACGGAGTGGAGCTCGCCGACAGCTGGTCCACGGACGCTCACAAATGGCTGAACGTGCCGTACGACAGCGGCATCGCGATCGTCCGCGACCGTGACGCGCATCGGGCATCGATGACGGCGCACGCATCCTACCTCGCGCCGAGCGACGTCGTGCGCGACGAGGTGGACTGGAACCCGGAGTTCTCGCGACGCGCGCGCGGATTCGCGCTGTACGCCGCGCTACGTGAGCTGGGGCGCGACGGGATCGCTGAGCTGATCGACCGCTGTTGTGCGCACTGCCACGCGATCGTGACAGGGATTGGCGCACTGGACGGAGCGGAAGCGTTGTGGGTCCCCGAGCTGGACCAGGGGCTGGTCCGCTTTCTCGATCCTCGGCCCGGCGCGACGGAGCAGGACCACGACGACCACACCGACCGCATCATCGCGGCGATCAATGCGACGGGCGAAGCGTTCTTCGGCGGTGTGACGTGGAAGGGTCGCCGAGCGATGCGCGTCAGTGTGGTGAACTGGCGCACGAGCGACAGCGACGTGGCGCGCGCGATCGAGGCAACGCGCCACGTACTGGCCGGAGCGTCGAACTAGACGGCGGTTACTTCGGCGGGCGTCGGTGGCGGACCGGCGGCCGCAGTGCCACACGCGGGACAGTACTGGAAGAACGCATTCTTCCGCGCGTTGCACGTGCCGCAGTGGTCGAAGAGCGTCATGCCGCAGTGCACGCAGAAGTTGGAGGGCGCATCCGCCGTGGACGCCGCGATGGGGCGCTCGCATCCGGGGCAGACGCCGGTCGCCATGCGCTTGAGCGCCTCCTCGTAGTCGAGTCGCCGGCGGCGCTCGGACTCGGTCTGCTGCTCCACCTCGGCGCGCCGCGCCACGTAGCGGCGCATCGCGCGGATGACGTAGAGGCCGGCGAGGCCGCTCGCGACGACGCCGACGCCGTAGCGTACGTAGCCGCCGTAGCTGGGGAGGTAGGGGACCAGCTCGACGAAGAAGGCAAAGAGCGCAAAGAGCACGAAGCCCCTATAGAGAGGCCAGTACTGGCTGCGGCGCTGGCGCACCACGAGCCACGCCGCGATCAGCAGCAGGGGCAAGGTGATGACGAGCCGGATGGCGAACACGCGGAGCTCCTGCCGAAACCGCGCGCGCTCGTACCGACTGCTCGCCGCCACCTGCAGCGCGGACTCCGCCTCGCTCTGCGTCTGGAGGGCCTGATTGACCTTCAACAGCTCCGCGTCGAGGCGCTCGGTCTCCGTCTGCGCGATTCGCTCGCCCGCCTTGAGCTGATCGAGCTCGGCGGTCCGGCGGAGCACCTCGGGATCCTGGCGCGGATCGGTGGTGGCTTCACGCGTCTTGATCCAGTTGTCGAAGCTCTCGCGGCGCGCCCGATAGGCGTTCGACGCCGCCGTGAGGGTGAGACGTGCGCGCTCCTGAGCGGCAGAGAGGTCCCGCTCGACGCGGTTGAGCGAGTCCTGCGCTACCCTGATCCGCGCCGTCCGCGCCGGATCCATGAACTGCTGGATGGAGACGTACTGCTCCACGCCCGGCAGCTCGCCGACGATCTTGCCGCCCAATCCGATGAGGAAGCCGGCGAAGACGAGGGAGACGACCCAGGCAGCGAGTTGGAAGAGTCGTTCGGGGACGCGCAGGCTCTTGAACATGGTCGCTCAGATCGTGGGGAAGGGGACCGCAACCAATGGACGCCGGCCAGTGTCCATACGATACCGCCGCCGACACCGGACGGGCGCGTCGGGAGCCGCGGCGAAGCTCCGAGGAAAAGTGCATATTGCTAAAATTCTAGCACATGCTAATTTCTTAGCACACGAATCACCGCACTCTGCGCCGCCGTAGGCAAAGGACAGATCCCATCGCCCTACCCCCAGCCGTCCATCGATGCGCCCGAATCATCCGCTGGTAGCCTCTGTTCTTCGCGCGTTCGGCATTCTGATCCTCGGTGCGCGCCTCGCACATTCGCAGTCGGCTCCGGACGTCGTGCGGGGGCGCGTGATCGACGATTCCGCGCACGCCGTGGTGGGCGCGACCGTGATGATCACGCGCGGACCCGACCGACTGACGCAGCAGGCCACAACCGACAGCACGGGCGCCTACCGCTCGCGGTTCGAGGAGGGGACCGGGGACTACCTCGTGTACGTCGCCGTGACCGGATTCAAGCCCGCCCGCCAGCGTGTGCAGCGGCAGGGGGACGAACGGGAGCTCGTGGCCGAGTTCGCGCTCGCGCGCGATCTCACCGTGCTCGCCGCGGTGAAGGTGACCGCGACGCGCCCGGAGCGTGCGTCGAACGACGTCCGCCCGAGCGACCCAGAGCCGGGATCGGGGGACAAGTGGAGGGAAGGAGTGGAAGGGCAGATCTCACCCTCCGTCGCCGGGGATCTCAACGCGCTCGCGGGCACGATGCCGAACGTGACGATGACTCCCGCGGGCGCCTCCATCCTCGGTTCGGGGAGCGAGTCGAATCTCACGACGCTCAACGGGATGGGACTCGCCTCGGGCAGCATTCCGCGCGCGGCGAACACGGAGACGCGTGTCACCGGCGCGACGTTCGACGCGACGCGCGGCGGATTCGCCGGCGCGAACATCGACGTCAGGCTCGGACCGGGCAGCCGGAGATTTCAACGCCGCAACGCCTTCATCACCTTCGACCCACCGTCGCTGCAGATCACCGATCCGGTCAGCCGCGCGCTCGGCACGACGTCGGGAGGATTCCGCGGCAGCATCGGCGCTGACGGGGAGCTGATTCGTCGCGCACTCACCTACAACGTGGCGCTCGATGTATCGCGCGCCGCGAGCGCACCGTCGACGCTCGTGAGCGCGGACGCGGACGCGCTGCTGCGTGCAGGGGTCGCACCCGATTCGGTGGCGCGCCTGATCGCCATCGCCACGCCGCTCGGCATCCCGCTCGCCGGCGGCGACGTTCCGTCGGACCGTGAGCGCTCGGCGATCACCTGGCTCGGTCGGCTCGACGACACGCGCGACACGCTGCAGACGCGCGCGTTGACGACGCTCGTCGGTGTGACGCGCGATGGCGCCATCGGCTTCGGGCCGCTCGCGGCGCCCGCTGCCGCGGGAGAGCGACGCGAGCGGACGCTCGGCTCGCAGCTCACACTCGGCGCGTTCGTTGGACCGGGCCATCGCGTGCTCACGGAGTCGCGCTTCGCCGCCAGCGCGGTCCGAACGGAAGTCGCGCCCTATCGCGCTCTGCCATCGGCGAACGTGCTGGTGCGCTCCGCGCTCGTGGGAACGGACAACGACATCTCCAACCTTGTGCTGGGTGGTTCGACGGTCGCGACGACGGACGAGCGGTGGACACTGGAAGCGTCGAACGAGACGGGATGGAACGCCAACGGACGGCGGCATCGCTTCAAGGCAATGGCGTGGGGGCGCCTCGACGGACTGCGGCAGGAGGGGGCGAACAACGCGCTGGGGAGCTACACCTTCAACTCGCTGGCCGATTTCGCCGCGAACAACGCGTCGAGCTATTCGCGCACACTGTCGCAACCCGATCGGTCAGGCAGCGTGTGGAACGCGGCGACGGCCTTCGTGCACACGTGGGCACCTTCACGCTACCTCGGCGTCATCTATGGCGCACGGGTGGAGGGCGATGGCTTCACCAGCGCCCCGCCGAAGAACGCGGCGCTCGAGCAGGCGCTCGGCGTGCGAACGGGCGCCGCGCCGAGCCGCGTGCACGTGAGCCCGCGGGTTGGGTTCTCGTACACGTACAACCGTGACAAGCAGAATGGGAACGGCACGATGCAGAACAACATCGGCCGATTCTATCGTACGCAGACCGGTACGATCCGCGGAGGCATCGGTGAGTTCCGCGACTTGTTGCGACCCGGTATTCTCGCCGACGCCTCGGCGTCGAGTGGTCTTCCTGGGGGGACGCTGACGCTGTCGTGCGTGGGTGCCGCGGTGCCCCAGCCCGACTGGTCCAGCTTCGACGCGGGCACGAGCCCGACGCAATGTCTCGACGGGAGCGGTGTGCTAGCCGAGCGCGCGCCCTCCGTCACGTTGATCGATCCAGGCTACGACGTGCCGCGCAGCTGGCGTTCGTCGCTCGATTGGTCGCAGAACATCCGCAGCTGGCTCGTACGCGTCGGCGGGATGGCGTCGTACGATCTGAACCAGCCGGGAGCGGTCGACGCCAATTTCTCCGGTGAGCAGAAGCTGACGCTCGCCGCCGACGGCGGCCGCCCGGTGTACGTCTCCGCCGCGTCGATCGACCCAACGACCGGCGCCGTGTCGGCGTCGGAGTCGCGGAGCGCGGCGGAGTTCGGGCGCGTCCTGTCGCGCGTGAGTGACTTGCGCGGCTATGGCGGGCAGCTCACGCTCGGTTTGTCACCCGACGTCTTCAAGACGCGCATGAGATTCCAAACGTTCGCGTCGTTGAACTACACGCTCCAGGCGAGCCGCCGGCAATATCGCGGCTTCGACGGCGCGGGCTTCGGCGATCCGCGGCTCGTCGAATGGGCGCCGAGTCAGAGCGATGCGCGCCACGTCGTCGTGCTGACGGGTGGCATGCGCGGCGACAAGATCGGTTCGCTGACGCTGTTCGCGCGCGCGCAGTCGGGGCTTCCGTTCACCCCCGTCGTGCAGGGAGACGTGAATGGCGACGGCCGCTCGTACGATCGTGCGTTCATCCCTGATCCGGCGCGCGAGAGCGATCCGGCGCTCGCCGCCGGGCTGCGCTCGCTGATGGACGGCGGGTCTGCCACCGCGCGTCGCTGCCTTCAGGCGTATCTGGGGCAGGTCGCGGGACGCAACGGGTGTCGCGGGCCGTGGACGCAGTCGCTGAACGTGCAGTGGCGTCCGAACATGCCGCAGCGGTGGGGCGGCCGAGTGACTCCGTCCGTGTACTTGCAGAACGTGCTGGCGGGGGTCGATCAGCTGGTGCACGGCAACTCCGGGCTGCGCGGCTGGGGGTCGCCGACGTCGCCGGACCCCGTGCTGTTCGTACCGAGAGGATTCGACGCGACGGCGAAGCGCTTCCGCTACGACGTGAACCCGCGATTCGCCGACACGCGTCCCACCCGCACGCTGTACCGCGAGCCGTTCCGGATCGTCGTCGACTTCTCGCTCAACCTGTCCACCGATTTCTCGTTGCAGCAGCTCCGCCGCGCGGTCGAGCCGGTGAAGACCGCCGAGGGCTGGCAGCGGCGGTCCGCTGACTCGATCGCCGCCTACTACCTGCAGAACACGTCGAGCGTGCACGGGGCGCTGCTCGAGCAGACGGATTCGCTGTTCCTCAGCCGCACACAGGTCGCCGCGCTGAAGAGAGCTGACTCGGTCTTCTCGGATCGTGTGCGCGAAGTGTATTCCCAGCTCGGCGACTTTCTCGCCGGTGGAAATGGCGCGGCGGGGAAAGCCGAAGTGGACAGCGCGGCGAAGGCGGTGAAGTCGTACTGGCGCATCTTCTGGGAGCAGCCCGAGGTCGCCGATTCGATCGTCACGCCGGCGCAGAAAGCGCTCTTCCCGATGCTCGGCAACATGTTGGCAACGACGAAGAAGGAGCGCGAGCACAGCCAGTGGCAGTTCGGGCACTCGGTTCCGATGGCGAAGCGCGCGCCGATGGCGGCGAAGCCGAACGGATCTCCGAGTCGGGCGCCGAGCAGCGCGCCGAGCGAAGCGCCGAAGGGAACGCCGAGCGCAGCGCCAAGCGGCACGGAGGATCGGACGGGCGGGAAGCCTTGAGGGCGGGACGCCGCGGCGCTTGTGCGTCGAACGCCGCGGCGTAGTGTTCGGCATGCTTCCCACTCATGATGCGCGTTGTCACTCGTTGCGGGGCAACGCGCGGTGAACACGACACGCCTCGAGGCGTTCAGCGATGGCGTGCTCGCCATCATCATCACGATCATGGTGCTCGAGCTCCGCGTGCCGCACGGCACGGAGTGGAGCTCGCTCGCGCCGCTCTGGCCGGTGTTCCTCAGCTATCTGCTGAGCTTCGTGTATCTCGGGATCTACTGGAACAACCATCACCACATGCTGCACATCACGCGGCAGGTGAATGGCGCGATCCTCTGGGCGAACCTGCATCTGCTGTTCTGGCTGTCGCTCGTGCCCTTCGTGACGGCGTGGATGGGCGAGAATCACTTCGCACCGGTGCCCACCGCGATGTATGGAGCGGTGATGCTGACCGCGTCGTTCGCCTATCTCATTCTCCAGCGGACGATCATCGGGAGCCAGGGACCGCACTCCGTGCTGGCCAAGGCGGTAGGTGGCGACAAGAAGGGGAAGATCAGCCCCATCCTCTATGGGTTGGCGATTCCGGCGGCGTTCGTGAACACCGCGATCTCGGGCGCGCTCTACGCGGCGGTCGCGCTGATCTGGCTCTTGCCGGACAAGCGGATCGAGCGAGTGGTCGCAGCCGGCCGAAGTGAAGGGACCGCATGAGCGTGCCCCTCGTGCCGGCGACGAACATGATGATCCTGATCGCGGGACCGTATCGCTCGGGGACGGGCGACGAGCCGGCGCGCATGGCCGCGAACGTCGCCGAGATGGAGCGATTCGCGCTGCCGCTCTTTCGTGCTGGCCACACGCCGATCGTGGGAGAATGGCTCGCGCTGCCGCTCGTCGCGCTGGCCGGCTCGCAGCGCGTTGGTGACGCCGCGTTCGACGAGATCTTCCATCCGATCGCCGAGCGTCTGCTGGCCAAGTGCGACGCCGTGCTGCGGGTCGGCGGCGCGTCGGCGGGCGCGGACCACATGGTGGAGATCGCGCGCCAGCGAGGATTGGCGGTGTACACGAAGCTGGAGGATGTGCCCGGCGTTGCGTGAGTGCGGAAATGCGAAGTGCAGATCCCTCGACTCGCTGCGCTCGCTCGGGATGACTTGATACGGGATGCGAAACGGCCTCGGGAAGCTCCTGCTTCCCGAGGCCGTTTCTCACTATCCCACTATCCAACTCACCAACTCACCAACTCACCAACTCACTTCAGTGTGCTCAGATACTCCACCACATCGCGGATCTCGCGGTGGGTCAGGAGGGTGGGCATCACGGGCATCGGTGAGGGACCGTTCGTCCGCTGCGCGATGTCGCTCTTCGCGATCTTCTTCGGCGCCGGGCTCACGTCGACGACGATGTAGCTGTCCGTCTCTTCCTTGAGCGTGCCGAAGAACTTCTGGCCGTTCTTGAGCGTGACCTGCACCGGGCCGTAGCCTGGCGCGATGCGCGCGCTCGGATCGACGAGCGCCTCGAGCAGCTGATCACGCGTCAGACGCGACGCCACGCCACGAAGCGGTGGGCCGACGTTGGCGCCGCTGCCGATGCCGAAGTTGTGGCAGCGAGTGCACTGCGACGAGGCGCCCTGGAAGACGACACGCGAGCCGCGTCGCGCGTCGCCGCCGTGCAGAAGATCAGCGTAGGCGACCGCCGCCGGCTTTCCGGCGCGCGACTTCTCGAGCGCGTCGAGCTTCGCGGCCAGCTCCGGGCTCTTCGTCGCGCGCGCTGCTTCGGCGACTTCGAGCTGGATCTCCGGCGCGACCTTCCCCTGTGCGAGCTCGTCGACGAGGCGCGACAGCTCCTGACGACCGCTCGTGCCCTGCACCTTCCCCAGCGCGGTCAGCGCGTTCTGCTGCTCGGGCACGGTGCCCTTCACGACGACAGAGGAGAGCAGCTGGGTCGTGGTGGCCTCGGGGAGATTCAGCGGCGAGATGCTGCTGAGGGCCGCCATGCGGACACTCGCGTCCTGATCCGCCAGGGCGGTGCGGACCGCCTCGGCCGTGCGGCTGTCGCCGAGCAGGCCGAGCGCGCGCAACGCAGCGATGCGAAGCTCGGGAGCGGTGCCCGAGCGCGCCTTGTCGTACATCAGCGAGGCCGCGTCGGTGACGCGGAGCCGGCCGACGGCATTGGCGAGCGCGACCTGCAGCGCGGGGCTGCCGTTGCCGATGAGTGGCGTCACGATCGACGCGAGCGCGGCGCGGGCCGCAGTGGTGTCACGCGTCGCGACTCCGACCACCTTGCCCGTGTCGCGCTGCACCGGGCCATGCGAGTAGCCGTCCACGCGATCGAGGATCGACGGCTTCGGCCAGACGCCGAGCGTCTGCACCGCTTCCACGCGCAGCTCGTCGGTCGCGTCGGACCGTCCAGCGTACGCCGCGACACGCTTCGCCGCTTCGGGAGTACCGACGCGGAGGTTCGCGTTGATGGCGCGGCGCACGAACGGCTCGTTCGTGACCTTGCCCTCGAGCGCCGCGGCGAGCGCCGGCAGCGCAGCGTCGATGCCGCCGTCGTCATTGATCGCGCGGGCCGCCTCGGTGACGATGTACTCGTCCTGATCGGCGAGGAAGCGCGCCACGCTCGGGTCCTTCATCCGGCGCAGGGCGACGACCGCCGCGATGCGCACCCCGCGGTTCGGGTTGGTGGACAGCGCCGCGACCTGATCCGCCGCGCCGATGCGCGCCAGCGCGAGCGCGCCAGCGTGCCGGAGATAGACGTCCTCATCGTTGTTCGCCGCCAGCATCGCGACGATCGGCTGGACGGCCGGCCGATACTGGATGCGACCGAGCGCCTGGGCGGCGAAGAAGCGCACGCGCGGCGACGCGTCGCTCAGCAGCGCGACGTACTGCGCAGCGGGCGGCGCATAGTTCACGTCGCCAAGCAGCTTGGCAGCCTGCGCGCGGATCTCGGCGTCGCCGTCCTTGAGGAACTCGACGAGCGAACGCGCCTGACGAGGATCCTTGAGCGCCAGCTGATGCAGGCCCCACATGCCGTGGATGCGCGCGAGCTGGTTGCTGTTCTTCTTCGCGACCGCCAGCAGCTCGGCGGCGGCGTTGCGATCGACGAGCTCGAACTGCGCCTTCTGGCGAATGCGCATGTCGGCGTGACCGAGCAGGCCGACGAGATCGGCCACGGAGCGCGACTTGAAGTCCGCCGCGATGAGCGACTTCACCTCGGCGCGCGCCGGGTTCGCGGCGGCGGCAGCAACGTCGAGCGTCCAGATGCGGCCGCGGCCCTTCGCCTCCCAGCCCTCGATCCAGTCGGCGAGATATAGCTTGCCGTCAGGTCCGAACCGCACGCCGGTGGTGAGCTGTCCGCCACGCACCACGGCCGAGTCCTTGTCCAGCTTGAACCCGGCGCCCTGCGGCGCCACGGTGAAGGCCTGGATCGTGGCGACGGCCGGCGCTCCGGTGAACACGGCATTGAAGAACCAGCCCTTCCACCCATCGCCCAACGCCGTGCCCGGGTTGTAGGCGAAACCGGCGGGGCCGGAGTGCCAGTTCGCGAAGGGGGGCGTGAAATACGCCGCCTGGTCCTTCCAACGCGGCTTCCACATCCCCTCGTCCATCCAGACCTTGTAGTTGTTGTTGTCCGGATCGACGTACTTGCCGAACTGCCAGTTGATGCGCCAGCCGCTGTCCATGCCGTCGACGATGTAGACGAGCCGTTCCAGCTCGGTCGGATGGTCGCCGTCGTTGTCCGGGCTGATGATGTTGCCGTATTCGTCGAACGCGAAGTTCTGCGGATTGCGCAGACCGGTGGCGAAGATCTCCTCGTTGGTGCCATCGAGGTTCGCGCGCAGGATCACGCCGCTGTTCGGGTTGGAGAGCTCCTTGCCCTCACGGTTGATGATGTGGACGCCGAGATCGCCCTGCTTCCAGTAGAGGCGACCATCGGGGCCGACGAGTGGGCTCGAGTGCCCGTGTCCGCCGAAGCCGATGTGCACTCCCGAGCCGTGCGACAGCGATTCCTTCGTGTCGATCACGCCGTCGCCGTTCGTGTCGCGCAGGCGCCAGAGGTCGGGCGAGACCGTGGCGAACAGGTCGCCCTTGTACCAGAGGATGTCGTGAAACGTGTCGGAGACGAGGTCGTTGAAGTCCTCGAGGATGAGCGTGGACTTGTCCGCGAGCCCGTCGCCGTTGGTGTCCTCGATGCGGTAGAGCCCTTCCTTCGCGAACGCCAGATCACGCCAGTCGCGCGATCCATCCCCGTTCCAGTCCTTCAACCACTGGTTCTGCGCGCTACGCTCGGGCGCCAGCACGTTGTGGTAGAAGGCGCGCTTGTCCTCCACGTCCTTGAAGGTGATCGACGGGACCATCCAGTCCTGGTGACCGCGGATGTCGATCTCGCCCTCGCTGGTCCGGCGGGTGCGTGTCGCGTAGAGTCGCCCCTGGTCATCAAACGTGATGCCGATCGGGTCGGCGATCATCGACTCGGCCGCCCACAGGTTCATCTCGAGGCCCGGCGCCACGCGCGGCGTGACGGACGCACGTTCGGACTTGGCGAGTGCCGCCGCCGAATCCGGGGTGAGCTGGACGACGGTCGGCGTGAACGACGGCGCCTGCTCGATCTTCAGCGGCCGGATCGAGACGGGCGCCGCGACCGGCGATGGTGCCGGCTCCGGGGCAGGAGCGCTGCTGCACGCGGCAGCGCCGGCCAGCAGCGCGAGCGACCCCAGTCGCGAGAGCTGCCCGCCGAATGTTCGTTGAAGTGACATTGTCGATACGACCTGCGGATGGGTTGGAGGGATCGGACGCCGGGTTCGACTGACCGGGACCGATTGTCCCAAGATTGACCTGCGTACAGCGTCTCGCAATGCGCTGCGAGCGTCCTCAAACTGCTGTGGGCGGAGCACTTGGGTCCGGTAGGCGCTCCACTGTGCCGACCACGAACACGTACGACAGGGCGCCGACGATCGCGAGGGCGCCGATATAGATCAGACCCGCCGAGAAGCCGTAATCGCGCGCGAGGTACCCGATGATTATCGGCACGGCGATCCCGGAGAGATTACCGAAGAAGTTGAAGACTCCTCCGGTGAGCCCGAGCAGCCGCTCCGGGGCAATGGCCGAGACGAGTGACCAGGTGATGGAGGCCAGCCCATTGCCGAAGAAAGCCAGCGTCATGTACGCGATGATCAGCGCTGGTGTGTCAACGTAGTTCGCCCCGACAATGCTGGCCGAGAGCAGAAGACCGAGGACGATCGGCGTCTTGCGCGCCGCGCCGAGCGACACGCCGCGCCGAACCAGCGCATCGGAGACCAATCCGGAGCAGAGGACCCCCACGAACGCGGCGAGGAAGGGGAGGGTGGCAAGGAATCCGACCTTCACGAAGCTCATCCCACGCGCCTGGACCAGGTAGGTCGGGAACCAGGTGAGGAAGAACCAGAGCGTCGACGTGAGCGCGAACTGCCCGATATAGACACCCCAGAGCTTCCGCGAGTTGAGAACGTGGGCGAGATCGGTGCTGGAGAAGCGCCGACGTGCCGCCGACGGCTCGCGCCCGAGGTCCACCAGCCCTCCGCCGCGCCGGATCTGGTCGATCTCGGCGGCGTTGGTGCCGGGAAACTCGTGGGGCTGCCGGTAGAGGAAGTACCAGGCCAGCCCCCACAACACGCCGATGCTTCCCGTGGCGACGAACACCATGTGCCAGCCGATGCGCGTCTGGATCATCACGAGCACGGGCGTCAGAAACGCCAACCCGACGTACTGTCCCGACGTGTAGAAGCCGATCGCCGTGGCGCGCTCGCGCTCCGGAAACCAGGTCGTCACGACGCGATTGTTGATCGGATACGACGGCGACTCCAGCGCGCCGACGAGCAGGCGCACGGCGATCAGGCCGGCCACGCCGGTGGTGAAGCCGATCGCAATCGTTGCGATGGACCAGAGAACGATGAGCGTCGCATACAGCACGCGCGGCGCCACGCGGTCCACCAGCCAGCCGCCGGGGATCTGGCAGAACGCGTACGTCCACCCGAACGCGGAGAGCACGTAGCCCATCTGCGCCGTGTCGAGGCCGAGATCGGCGCGCATCGCCGGCGCGGTGATGGAGATGTTGCTGCGGTCCAGATAGTTGATCACGACGCAGGTGAACAGCAGCACCATGATCACGAAGCGCGAACGGCTCGGCCGCTCCGCCTCGGCCGCGGCGATACGGCTCACCACTCGGCGAAGCTCCCGTCGGCGTGTCGCCACACGGGATTACGCCAGCGATGGCCGGTCCGCGCCATCCGCTCCACGACCTCCTCGTCCACCTCGATCCCCAGCCCCGGCCCCTGCGGGATGGCGACGTAGCCATCGCGATAGTCGAACACGGAGCGGTCCTTCACGTAGTCGAGGAGGTCGTTCGTCGTGTTGTAGTGGATGCCGAGCGACTGCTCCTGGATGAACGCGTTGTAGCAGATGGCGTCGAGCTGCAAGTTGGCCGCGAGCGCGATCGGCCCGAGCGGGCAGTGGAGCGCGAGGGCGACGTCATACGCCTCGGCCATCGCCGCGATCTTTCTCGTTTCGGTAATGCCGCCCGCATGCGAGGGGTCGGGCTGCACGATGTCGACGTAGCCCTCGGAGAGGATGCGCTTGAAGTCCCAGCGCGAGTAGAGGCGCTCGCCGAGCGCGATCGGCGTGGAGCAATGGTTGGCGATCTCCTTCAACGCCTCGGCGTGCTCGGAGAGGACGGGTTCCTCGATGAACATCAGGTCGAAGGGCTCGAGCGCCTTCGCGATCACCTTGGCCATCGGCCGATGGACGCGCCCGTGGAAGTCGACGCCGATGCCGAAGTGCGGACCCATCGCTTCACGAATGGCCTGCACGCGCGCGACCACCGCGTCCACCTTCTCGTGCGAATCCACGTACTGCAGCTCTTCGGTTGCGTTCATCTTCACCGCGGAGAAGCCGCGTGAGCCGCACTCGCGTGCCATCTCGGCGGTGTCGGCCGGCCGGTCGCCGCCGATCCACGAGTAGACGCGGATGCGATCGCGAACCGGTCCTCCGAGCAGCTGATGCACGGGAACGCCGAGCGCCTTCCCCTTGATGTCCCAGAGTGCCTGGTCGATGCCGGCGAGGGCGCTCATGTGCACGCCGCCACCGCGATAGAAGCCGCCGCGATAGAGGACGGTCCAGTGGTCCTCGATCGGTGACGGGTCCTTCCCGACGAGGTAGTCGGCCAGCTCGGCGACCGCGGCCGCGACCGTGTGCGCGCGCCCCTCGAGCACCGGCTCGCCCCAACCGGTGATCCCCTCGTCCGTCTCGATCTTGAGAAAGCACCAGCGCGGCGGGACGACGAACGTCGTGAGCTTGGTGATTTTCATCGGTTCGGGTCTGGAAATGCGGAACTCCGACCGAAGGTGCGAAGCGCCGCAGGGAGGGGCGATGAAACTACTGGAGGTGCGGAACTCCGACCGGAGGTGCGACGCGCCGCGATCACAAAGAGACGCTGCGCAGGCGATGCCACGCCTCAACGAAGTCGCGTGCGTTGGCGGACACGCGGCCGGCGTCGTCGCCGCGGCGGTACAGCGCGGACCCCAGGCCGAAGCCCGCAGCGCCGGCCGCAACATATGCCGCCATGCCGTCCGGTGATATCCCACCGACGGGAAGGAACCGCGTCGCCGCAGGCAGCACCGCACGCATCGATCTGAGCACGGCTGGAGTGAGCATCTCCGCGGGGAACAGCTTCAGCGCATCGGCGCCGTTGGCCAGCGCGGCGAACGCCTCGGTGGGTGTGGCGATACCGGGAACGCAGACGAGCCCCGCGCCCTTCGCGGCGCGCACGACGTCGCCGTCGCTGTGCGGCATCACGATGAGCCGGCCGCCGGAGCGCGCGACGTCGTCCACCTGTCGCGCGCTGGTGACGGTCCCCGCGCCGATGAGGATCTCGTCGCCGAATCGCTCGCTCAGCCGTCGGATGCTGTCGAGCGGTTCCGGAGAATTGAGGGGGACTTCGATCATGACGAAGCCCGCGCTCACGAGCGCCTTGCCGATGGGGACTACTTCGTCCGGCGTCACGCCGCGAAGGATCGCGACGAGTGGGAGGCGGTCCAGGTAAGGTTGGATCATCGTGCGAGGTGGGACATCGGAGACTCGGCGCCCCCGATGCGCCACGCGCATGGAGACGATCGTCTCCATGCGCGTGGCGCATCGGGGGCGCCGAGTCTCCGATGTCCCACCTCGCACGATGATCCAACCT
>DASVNI010000308.1:0-13563 GCA_036383935.1 Gemmatimonadaceae bacterium
CCGGATCGCGACGATCGAGCGCACGAGGTGCTGGTTGAGGCCCATGCGTCCGGTGACGCCGTTCATGACGATGCCGATGCTGTTCCCTGACATGTGAGTGCGGGTATGCGGGGATGCGGAGATGCGGGAATGCGAAGTGGTACGTGTCATCCCGAGCGAGCGCAGCGAGTCGAGGGATCTGCACCTGCGCCGGTCGAAATGTGAAACCGTTAACCGTGAACCGTTAACGGCAGTTAAGCATGCTCGAGGAGAGGGATCAGCGGCGCGTCGTCAGCCTTGCGGCTCGGCAACATCGCGATCGCGGCCGCGCCAACCAGCGCGAAGCCGATCAGCACGGAGAACCCCGTCACGTAGCTGCCCGAGATGTCGTGCAGCCGGCCGACGAGCACCGGTGCCGTCGCTTCCGCGACGCCGTCCGCGGCGAGCACGATGCCCATCGCGCGGCCCAGCACGCGCGTGCCGAACAGCTCGGCCGCCATCAGCGGGATCACCATGTACTCGCCACCGAGCCCGATGCCGAACACGATGGCGAACAGCGTCACCGCGCCCTTCGTGCTCGCATACAGGAGAATCGGGATCGAACCGGCGACCAGGAGATAGATCAGCAACATCACGCGCTTCTTCGGCCAGCGGTCGGCGAGCCAACCCATCGTGAGTCGTCCCACGAGACTTGCCGCAAGCGTGAGCGATGCGACACCCGCCGCTGCGGCCTGCGTGTAGTTGTGATCGAGGCTGAGGTACAGCTTGAGATGCTGGTTGGCGCCACCCACTGCGGCGATCGAGCACATGCTCCCGATCATCAGCAGATAGAAGGCGGGGCGCTTGAGCACCTCATTGATCGGTGCGAGCGGGGGACGTTCCGCGTGCGGCGCCGAGTCTTCTGATCCCGGCGGCGCCTCCTTGACGATGAGCGCGAGCGGGAGCGCCACGATGACGATCATCAGGCCGAGCGCCTTGAGCGCCGTGTGCCATCCGAACGCTTCCGAGAGCTGAAAGGCGATGAGGGGTACGAGCGCGCCGCCAAGGCCGATGCCGAGGTAGGCGAATCCCATCGCGCGCCCACGCGCCGCGTTGAACCAGCGCGAGAGCAGCACCTGATTCGGCAGCGGGCCACCGAACACGATCCCGAGCGCGTTGAACAGGTAGAAGATGTAGAACCCCGTCAACGTGCTGATCGACCCCAGCCCGACGAGCGCGATCCCCGCCATCAGGATGCCGGCGATCATGAGGCGTCGCGGCCCGACCTTGTCGACGAACCACCCCGCCGCGAAGCCGAACAGCGGTCCGACGATCAGCTTGCTGATCGCATTCCCCGACGTCACCTGTGCGCGCGTCCAACCGAAGTCGCGCACCATGAAGTCATAGAAGAAGGGCAGGCCGTACAGCGCGAGTCCGACGATCGCGAAGAGCGACAGGAAGGAGGTCGCGGCGACCTGGATCTGTGCGCCGCGGATGTCCTCCGGGCGCTGCTCAACGAGGGTGGCCATGTCGTTTGGGCGAAGGCATGGAAGCGAGCTCGCGTCTGGCGCACTCGCCGCAACCGCCAATATTGTTCGCGCGGAGAGCAAAATCACCAGGGGACCCTGATGGAGCAACGACGAGAATTCATCCGACGACTCGCCGTACTCGGTGCGGCAGCCCCCGTCGCATCGGCGGTTGCGGGCCCAGCGCTAGGCGCATCGCCCCCTCTGCACCAGGGAGCGCCGGTTGCGCCCCCATCGTCATCAGGGGCGGCCCCGCCGTCGCCGGAGCAGCGGGAGGAATGGGTACGCATCGCGGTGAAGCTCGCCGACCCGGTGCTGACTCACCTCGCCGCGGGCACCCTGCACGCCGAGATGCCCGTCGAGCTCTCGGCCACGGCCACTGCGGAGCGGAAAGAGTACGCGCACCTCGAGGCGGTCGGGCGGTTGCTCGCCGGCATCGCGCCCTGGCTGGAGCTGGGTGAGGAGCGCTCGGCGGAGGGGGCGCAGCGCGGGCGGCTGGCGGGACTTGCGCGGGATGGGCTGCGACGCGCCGTGGATCCGTCGTCGCCCGACTTCCTGAACTTCACGAAGGGACGCCAGCCGCTTGTGGACGCCGCGTTCCTCGCGCACGCGCTGGTCCGCGCGCCGGGAGAGCTGCTGGGCAAGCTGGACGCCGGCACCAAGCGCAACCTCGCCGATGCACTGCGCTCCACGCGGTCCATCCAACCCGCGATCAGCAACTGGCTGCTGTTCAGCGCGATGGTCGAAGCGGGCCTCTGTCTGATGGATGAGCCCTGGGACCGTCTACGCGTGGACTACGCGGTGCGCCAGCACCAGCAGTGGTACAAGGGCGACGGCATGTACGGAGACGGGCCGACCCTTCACATGGACTATTACAACAGCTTCGTGATCCATCCGATGCTGCTGGATGTCCTCAAGGTCACGTCGCGGAAGACGGATGAATGGAAGGCGATCGAAGGCGAGGCCGTCATCCGAGCTCGACGTTACGCTGCGATTCAGGAGCGGTTCGTGTCACCCGAGGGGACTTTTCCGCCGATCGGTCGGTCGCTCGCGTATCGCTGCGGGGCGTTTCAGTTGCTCGGGCAGATGGCGCTCCGACACGATCTGCCGGAAGGTGTGCGTCCGGCACAGGTTCGCGGGGCGCTGAGCGCAGTGGTTAATAGAACAATGAATGCTCCATCAACTTTCGACTCGAAGGGATGGCTCACCGTGGGGTTCGCGGGTCACCAGCCAAAGATCGGTGAGAGCTACATCTCCTCAGGGAGCGCGTATCTGTGCGCTGTCGGATTGCTGCCGCTCGGACTTCCAGCTGCGGATCCCTTCTGGACTTCGCCCTCCGAGCCGTGGACGGCGAAGGCGCTGTGGCAGGGGATCGACCTCCCGACCGATCATGCCCTTGGTTGAGGGCGCTCTTGCGGACCTCGGGACGTGGCGGTACGATGGGGCCCGCCAGAGCAAGCCGCTCTTGCTCGCGACGGCGGACATTTGGTATGTGACCGTTACGAACGACGTGCGGTCTTCGATTTTTGTAATTCGCGGAAGTTCCGAACGAACCTCACTTCGGAATCCACTCCGCCGAAAAGCTGGCGCTTCGTGTAGACGTTACCGGTTGTCGCGTGCCGGGCGTCGCACGACCGATTGAGCACCACCCCTTGTTTGTCAGGACAACCGCAGGGCGATAGTCGGCCACCAGGGAGACAATTGTCCTTTCAACGAACAAGTTAATTGTCCTTTGAATGAACAAATAAGAAGTGCAAGTCCGGACGGGCCTCATACGCCTGCCGGACGTTGGTGTTCCTCCTCGTAGTGCCCCCTCATCTCGCGTCACCCGCAGGTTCCACCCGCTTCGGAGCGTGGCCCACCATGAAGCGTCGGCTCATCACCGTCAGTTTGTTGTCCGCCTGTGCGCTCCTCCTACCGGCGTCCCGCGCATCCGCGCAGGGCGAGACAGGGAGGATCACCGGTGTCATCACCGGTGCCGAGAGCAACCAACCGATCCAGGGCGTTCGGATCACGGTGCTCGGTACTCAGCTCACCGTCACCAGTAACCCCCAGGGTCGGTACACCATCGCCGGCCTCGCCGCCGGCATGTACCGCCTCCGCGCCTCGGCGATCGGGTACACGCCCGTCGTCGTCGACAGCGTGCCGGTTCGCGCCGGCCAGGTCGCCAACGCCGACATCGCGCTCAAGCACCAGACCGTGGAGCTCGAGAAGGTCGTCGTCGTCGGTTACGGCACACTCGCCAAGCGCGACGTGACCGGCGCGGTCGGTTCGGTCGCGGGCGATCAGATCAAGCAGATCCCGACGACCAACGCGATCGAAGCGATCAAGGGTCGCGTGTCGGGCGTGGACATCGTGTCCACCGGCTACAAGCCGGGCGACGGCGTGCGCGTGCGTGTCCGCGGACAGCGCTCGCTCAAGGCGTCGAACGATCCGCTCTATGTGCTCGACGGCATTCCGATGGCCGGCGGTATCGGCGATCTGAACCCGGGCGACATCCAGTCGATCGAAGTCCTCAAGGACGCGAGCGCCACGGCGATCTACGGGTCGCGCGGCGCCAACGGTGTCGTGCTGGTCACGTCGAAGAAGGGTTTCGCCGGTGCGACCCGTTCGACGTTCGACACCTACTACGGTTTCCAGGACATCACCCGGCGCGTGAACGTGTTCGACGCGCAGGGCTACGCCGACTACAAGCGTGAGGCGTACCGCAACCCGAACTCGGTCGCGGCCGGCAAGCTGCCGATCTACACCTGCGGTGGCGTGCCCTCGCAGCAGACCTGCGCGGAAGGCGACGCGCTCACCTTCTACACGGAAGAGCTGAACGCGCTGAAGAACGGCACCTTCACCGACTGGCAGGATCTCGTCAGCCGGCAGGGGTCGCAGGTCAGCAACCAGGTCTCCATCACGGGCGGCAACGAGCGCAACCAGTACGCCGTGAGCGGGAACCTGCTCAAGCAGATCGGTGTGACGCGGTCGCAGGACTACGACCGCAAGCAGATGCGCGTCAACTACGAGGGACAGGCGCGTGACCGCATCCGCGTGGGCGGCTCGATGCTCCTCGTGCGCAGCCTCCAGCGCCTCGGGCGCGGCGACGGTCTGTACGACGAAGCGATCAAGGACTCCCCGCTCAGCCTGCCCTACGACAGCCTCGGCAACATCGTCTTCAAGCCGACGCCGGACGCGCAGCGCGACAACCCGCTCTCCGACGCGAACAACCTGCTCGACGACCGCCTGCGCAACCGCGTCTTCGGGACGCTCTTCGCGAGCGTGGAGCTGCTCCCGGGTCTGGCCTATCGGGCGAACTTCGGTCCCGACATGACCTTCGAGCGCCAGGGCTTGTTCACCGGCGCGCAGACCCAGGCCAACCAGGGCGCCGGAAACCAGGCCGAGGTCAAGAACCGCAAGACCTTCGACTACACGCTCGACAACCTCCTGACCTACAAGCGCGAGCTGGGGCGGATCCACAAGATCGACGCGACGCTGCTCTACTCGATCGAGAAGCAGACGTTCGAGGGCGATTCGGCGCGCGGTCAGAACCTGCCGTACGAGAGCTCCCTGTACTACAACCTCGGCGGCGCCTCCACGGTGGAGCGCATCGGCAGCGTGATCTCGCAGTGGGCGCTCCAGTCGTACATGGCGCGACTCAACTACACCCTGCTCGACAAGTACCTCCTCACGCTGACGACGCGTGTCGACGGGTCCTCGCGTCTCGCCGAAGGGAACAAGTACGCAACGTTCCCCTCCGTGGCGCTTGGCTACCGCGTGCTGGACGAGAACGCGAACCAGAAGTTCGGCCCGCTCAACAGCCTCAAGCTGCGCGGCTCGTACGGAACGACGGGCAACACCTCCGTGGATCCTTACCAGACGCAGGGCGGCCTGGCGCGCACCGCTTACTCCTACGGCGGGACGGCGGGCTTCGGCTACCGGCCGGGTACCCTGCCGAACCCCGAGCTCCAGTGGGAGAAGACGGCGACGTACGACGTCGGTCTCGACTTCGCGTTCCTCGATAGCCGCATCTCGGGCACCATCGACGGTTATCGCGCCAACACGAACGACCTGCTGATGGATCGTCAGCTCCCGCCGTCCACCGGTTATTCGTCGATCACGCAGAACGTCGGCTCGACGCGCAACACGGGCCTCGAGGTGGCGCTCACGGCGATCACGCTCGACGGCTGGCACGGGCTGCACTGGACGAACGATCTGACCTTCTCGAAGAACAAGAACGAGATCGTCGCCCTCAGCAGCGGGCAGACCGCCGATCCGGGCAACTCCTGGTGGGTGGGTCAGCCGATCAACGGCGGCGGCAACAACGTCTGGTACGACTACAAGTTCAACGGCATCTGGCAGACGGCCGATTCCGCCCTCGCGGCGAGCTACGGCCGCAAGCCGGGTGACATCAGGATCGCGGACATCGACGGCGACGGAAAGTTCAACGCCAACGACAAGGTCATCCTCGGCAACACCTACCCGGCGTGGACGGGGAGCCTGAGCTCGCGCCTGGACTACCGCAACTTCGACGTGGGGTTCCAGGCGATCACGCGCCGCGGCTTCATGGTCCGCAACGACCTCCTGCGCGGCAACACGCTCGCCGGTCGCTACAACGGACCTGCCGTGAACTTCTGGACGCCGAGCAATCCGAGCAACGAGGCTCCGCGCCCCGACAAGAACACCGAGAACCCGGTGTTCGGCGATGCGCGCGGCTACGAGGACGGCTCCTTCCTGAAGATCCGCAACATCACGGTGGGTGCGACCATCCCGCCGCGGCTCCTCACGCGCGTTGGTGCTTCGTCGGCGCGCATCTACTTCACGGCGCAGGATCCGTGGATGTTCACGAACACGTCGGTGCTGGACCCCGAGGGTCAGACCGGGAACGGTGTTCCGATCTTCCGTACGCTCCTGATCGGTGGGAGCTTCGGCTTCTAATCGATGACGAATCCCACTGCATCCATGACCCTCCCCATGACTCGCAGACTTCTGTTGCCCCTCGCCGCCCTGATCGTGGGCGGCGCAGCGGGCTGCGTGGACCTCAAGGAGACCCCGATCTCGGGGATCACGAGCGCCTACTACGCCACACCGGGCGGCTTCGAGGCCGCGGTGAACGCGATGTACACGCCGGCGCGCACCCACTGGCCGCTCGAGCGGGGCGCGACGATGACCATCTTCGGCACCGACGAGTTCACCAACGGCGCCGACGGCAGCTACAAGTTCTTCAATACCTACGCCGCGCAGCTCAACGGCGACGTCGACTTCATCCGTGACACCTGGAGGGATCTCTACCAGGGGATCAACACGGCCAACACGGTGATCGAGGCGGCGAAGACCGCGAACCTCCCCGATGCGACGAAGAACCTTCGCGTCGGCGAGGCGAAGTTCCTTCGCGCGCTGTACCTGTTCACCCTCGTTCGCACGTATGGCGACATTCCGCTCCCGCTGACGCCCACCGCCGGCGTGGTGACGGAGACGACGCGTGAGACGGTCGCCAACGTCTACAACCAGATCATCAAGGACTGCCAGGAAGCGGCCGCAGCGCTTCCCGACAAGGCGGCGCAGTTCGGTCGGGCGGACAAGATGGCGGCGCAGTACCTCCTGGGTGAGGTGTACATGACCCGCGCCGGCGGCGATGGCAGCAAGCCCGTTGGCTCCTCGCCCGACTTCGCCCTCGCCGAGACGCAGCTCGCGGCCGTCGTCAACAACCCGCGCTTCGGGCTGCTCGCCCAGTACAAGGATCTCTTCGACATCACGAACGAGGGCAACAAGGAAGTCGTCTGGGCCATCCAGTTCACCAACGATCCGCTCACCACGGGCGACGGGAACAAGCTGCACCTGTACTTCACGGCAGCGTACGACCTCGAGCCCGGGATGCAGCGCGACATCGCGAACGATCGTCCCTTCCGTCGCTTCAAGCCCACACCCTGGCAGCTCGGCTACGCCGGCTTCCCCGGCATCTGGGACAAGACGAAGGACAATCGCTACGAGCAGATGTACAAGGTGGTCTGGATCTCGAACAACCCGAACAACATCCCGAAGGACGGGTCGGGGAATCCGAAGTACAAGGTCGGCGACACGGCGGTCTACATGCCCGGCGTCGACTACACGGCGGCACAGAAGGCGGCGGTGCGCTACAAGATCTACGGTCCGAGCGACTACACCGACGCCATGTTCCCGACGCTGAACAAGTACCTCGATCCGACGCGCACGTCGACGAACCAGGAGCCGGGTCAGCGCGACCTCGTGCTCTTCCGGTACGACAACGCCATGCTCATGCTGGCCGAGGCTTACTGGCGGGATGGCAAGTCCGATCTGGCCGTGCAGCTCATCAACAAGGTGCGTGAGCGCGCGGCGAAGCCGGGCATGACGGCGGCGATGGACATCACGGTCGCCGATCTCGACGCGGGCGGGATCGACTTCATCCTCGACGAACGGGCCCGCGAGCTCACCGGCGAGACCACCCGCTGGTTCGACCTCAAGCGCACCGGCAAGCTCCTCGAGCGCGTGAAGCTCTACAACTCGGAAGCCAAGAACAACATCAAGGACTTCCACCTCCTGCGGCCGATCCCGAACCAGGAGATCCTGCTGTCCACCGGGAGCATGAAGCAGAACCCGGGCTACTAGTACAAGGGAGTCGTGTCGGGCGCCGCGGATCACTCCGCGGCGCCCGACCTTCTTTATGCGACTCTCTGGGAAAACGGCCGTCATCACTGGCGCGAGCACTGGTATCGGGCGCGCCTGTGCGCTGCGGTTCGCGCGTGAGGGCGCGCGTCTCGTCCTCGCCGACCGACAGGTCGCCGAAGCGACGTCCCTCCAGGAGGAGATCGAGCGCGCCGGCGGCACCTGCGCTGTGGTCGAAGCGGACGTTGCCCGGCGCGAGGATTCCGAGCGCGCCATCGACGTCTGCGTCGAGCGCTATGGCTCGATCGACATCCTCTTCTGCAACGCGGGGATCACACTCCCCAAGCAGCTGCACGAGAGCGCCGACGACGAGATCGAGCGGCTGTTGCAGGTGAACCTGCTCGGCATCGTGTACGCGGCGCGGCACGCCATCCCGCGCATGCTCGCGCAGCCGTCGGGTGGCACGATGCTCTTCACGGCGAGCAAGACGGGGCTGGTCGCGCAGACCGATTCCCCCGTGTACTGTGCCTCGAAGGGCGCGGTCGTCATGCTCGCCAAGGCGCTCGCGCTCGACTATGCCACGCGCGGCATTCGCGTGAACGCGCTCTGTCCGGGGATCATCGAGACGCCGATGCTCCGACAGTTCGCCGATTCGCGTCCCGATCCGTCGGCGGCGTGGGCGGAGTACTCGGCGGCGCAGCCGATGGGACGACTCGGCACGGCCGAGGAATGCGCCGACGCGGCGCTCTGGCTCGTTTCGGACGAAGCCTCGTTCATCACGGGAGTAGCACTCCCGGTGGACGGCGGCTTCACGGCAATGTGACGGAGGCACCGTCACGCCGGCACAACCAAAACCAAAGGGGTCAGGCTCCTTGAAAACCGATCAGTCCATGTACCGTTTTTCAAGGAGTCTGACCCCATCGCGGAGGTCTCTCGTGCAGCTTCGACGTCTCGTTGTCGGTCTGTCGCTCGCAATGCTCGCGTCCCGCACGGCGACCGCACAGAACGCGGCTCCTCGGCAGGAGACCGCCGCGCAGAAGGACGCACGCATGGCGTGGTGGCGCGACGCACGCTTCGGAATGTTCATCCACTGGGGGCTCTACGCGGTGCCGGCCGGCACGTGGCACGGCGAGCGCGTGAACGGCCTCGGCGAGTGGATCATGACGCAGGCGCGGATCCCCGTCGCCGAGTACGAACCGCTGGCGAAGCAGTTCAACCCCGTGCAGTTCGACGCCGACGCCTGGGTGCAGACGGCGAAGGACGCCGGCATGAAGTACATCATCATCACCTCCAAGCACCACGACGGCTTCGCGAACTTCGACTCGAAGGTCTCGCAGTACGACATCGTCGACGCGACGCCGTACCACAAGGACGCGATCAAGGCGCTCGCCACCGCGGCGCACAAGGCGGGGCTCCGCTTCGGCGTCTACTACTCGATCATGGACTGGCACCACCCGGATGCGCAGTCGACGGCGTATCCGGACTACAACTCGCGGACCTTCCACAGCCCCAACTTCGCGCGCTACGTCGAGACGTACATGAAGCCGCAGCTCCGCGAGCTCGTGACGCAGTATCCCGAGATCGACGTGCTCTGGTTCGACGGCGAGTGGGTCTCCGACTGGAGCGACGCGCAGGGCCAGCAGCTCTACGACTGGCTGCACACGATGCGGCCGAGCCTGATCATCAACAACCGCGTCGGCCACTCGCGGCAGGGGATGGCGGGGATGAGCGCCAACAAGGACGCGCCGGGCGACTTCGGGACGCCGGAGCAGCGGGTACCGCCGGAGGGATTGCCCGGTGTCGACTGGGAGACGTGCATGACGATCAACGACACGTGGGGCTTCCAGTCGTTCGACGACAACTGGAAGGATACGCGCACGCTGCTCCGGACCCTCGTGGACGTCGCGTCGAAGGGCGGCAACCTGCTGCTCAACGTCGGTCCCACGGCGCAGGGAGTGATCCCGGCGCAGAGCGTGTCGCGGCTGCACGAGATGGGCGACTGGGTGCGGGCGAACGGTGAGTCGATTTATGGGACCACCGCCTCCCCGTACGGGCTACCGGCCTGGGGCCGCTACACGGCACGGCCGTCGGCGGGGAAGGTCTACGCGCACGTCTTCGACTGGCCCAAGAACAAGCAGATCGCGCTCACCGGCATGACGGCGAAGCCGCGCAGCGTCTACCTGCTGGCGGACAAAAAGCCCCTCACGGTGGAGCAGGGAGCGGGCGGCTGGGTTGTCAGCCTACCCGCCGTGCGTCCGAGCGCGATCGATGCGGTGCTGGTGGTGGAGACGGGCGGCACGAGTGCCACGCGCTGAACGATCGATGACGCCGCTGCGTATACACGGGCGCGCCACTCCCGCCGCACGTTTCGTCTTTCCAGAGATTGCTCCTCCCTCCGGCGCTACGCACCTCCGGTCGGAGTTCCGCAAGTTCAGCCGTGTAAGAGCCCCTGGCGGGCTGTGCCGAAAGCCACTCGCACGCTCAACCTCACCAAGGCGAGACTCATGACCGATTCACGCGTACCGCGCCGGACTTTCCTCACCACGGCCGCCGCGACCGTCGCCGGAGCCGCGATCGGCGTCGGCGGCATTCCGGCCCGCGCTGGCGCGTCGTCGCCCGATCGTCTCCTGGACGCGGCAACGCCGCGTCATCCGCTCGACGCGACCGAGCCGGCACCCCCGCACGAGATCAAGCTCGGCGTCGCCAGCTACTCGCTGCGCGAGTTTCCGCTCGACAAGGCGCTGGAGATGATCAAGACGCTCCGGACGCCCTACGTGAACTTCAAGTCGGTCCACATCCCGTACGACAAGACGCCCGCCGAGTTGCAGGCGATCCGCAAGCACATCGAGGACGAGGGGTTCAGGATCGTCGGCGGCGGAACGATCACCTTCGATCAGGACACCGACGAGGGCGTGGAGAAGTACTTCGCGTACGCGAAGAACGCGGGGATGCCTACCATCGTGTGTACAGGTAAACCGGAAGTTCTACCGCGCGTCGAGAAATTCGCCAAGCAGTACGACATCAAGGTCGCGATCCACAACCACGGCACGGAGGACAAGATCTTCCCGTCGCCGTACGACGTGCTGAAGCACGTGAAGGGGATGGATTCGCGCATGGGCCTGTGCATCGACTGCGGCCACACGGTGCGGACCGGCACCGACGTGGTGAAGGCGATCATCGACGCCGGCCCGCGCCTGCACGACATGCACATCAAGGATCTCGCGGACATGTCGGCCCGCGACAGCCAGGTCGCTGTCGGCGAGGGCAAGCTGCCGATTCCCGGGATCTTCCGTGCCCTGCAGACGATCAAGTACCCCGGCTACGTGAATCTCGAGTACGAGATCAATGCCAAGGACCCGCTTCCGGGTATGCAGATCTCGTTCGCCTACATGCGCGGCGCGCTGGCCGGCCTCGCGCAGAGCAGCGTGGCGATGACGCCGGCATCGAAGACTGGTAAGACGCGCGCCTCGTGATCCTTCGACTCCCCTCCAGACTCCACGGATACCCACAGATGATCGAACGTCGCTGGTTCCTTCCGCTCGCGATCGCCTCGACCGTGGCGGCCGCTCCCGCCTGCACGCACAGCTCGAGCGCGTCCGTCATGCAGAGCTCTACCGATCCGAACTACGTCCAGGTCGTGCCGAACGAAGCCGACCGGCGCGTGGACATCGTCGTCGGCGGCAAGCCGTTCACCTCGTACATGTGGCCGACGACGGTCAAGAAGCCGGTGCTCTATCCGCTGCTCTCGGCGAACGGGGTCGTCATCACGCGCGGCTTTCCGCCCCGCCCCGGCGAGCGCGTTGATCATCCGCATCACGTCGGCCTGTGGTTCAACTACGGCGACGTGAACAACCTGGACTTCTGGAACAACTCTGACGCGATCCCGGCGTCGCAGGCGTCGAAGTACGGGACGATCGTGCACCGCTCCATCCGTTCGACCAAGAGCGGCCAGGGGGAGGGTGTGCTGGAGACGACCGAGGAGTGGGTGCGCCCGGACCAGAAGCCGATCCTGCGCGAGGACACGAAGTACGTGTTCCACGCGTCGCTCGGCGCACGCCGGATCGAACGCATCACCACGCTCACGGCACTCGATTCCGAGGTCGACTTCATCGACAACAAGGAAGGTGTCATCGGCATGCGCGTGGCGCGCCAGCTCGAGCATCCATCGCTGCAGCCGGAGAAGTTCGCCGACGCGAGCGGCAAGGTGACCAACGTGGCGAGGATGGACACCGTCGGCGTGCACGGGCATTACATCTCCTCCGAGGGCAAGGAGGGCGACGCGGTGTGGGGCACGCGTGGCAAGTGGACGATGCTGACCGGCGACGTGAACGGTGCGCCGGTGACGGTCGCCATCCTCGATCACCCGAAGAACTGGGGCTACCCGACGTACTGGCACGCGCGCGGGTACGGGCTGTTCGCCGCGAACCCGCTCGGCCAGAAGGCGCTCACGGAAGGGAAGGCCGAGGCGACGAACTACAAGCTCGCGCCGCATACGTCGACCACCTTCCGTCACGAAGTCGTGATCCTCGACGGCACGGCGTCGCGGGAAGACATCCAGAAGTACTACAACTCCTTCACGCGATGAGCGCGCGTCGGATCGCCGCGGTCGCGCTCGCGCTGAGCGCCACCTTTCATCAGAGCGCGAGCGGCCAGACTGCGGCCGCGAATGCAGCGCCAAACACGCTCTCCAAGGCCGAGCGTGCCGCGGGCTGGCGCCTGTTGTTCGACGGAAAGTCGTTCGCCGGATGGCGTGGGCTGGGGTATGACCACGTGCCCACGGCGCACTGGGCGGTGGAGAACGGCTCGATCAAGAAGATCGCCAACGAGCGGGTCGCGAAGGGACCGGACGGCAAGCGCCTCCCCGGCGGCGACCTGATGACCGAGAAGACGTTCGGCGATTTCGAGCTCGAGTGGGATTGGAAGATGACTCCCGCCGGCAACAGCGGGATGAAGTACAACGTGTCGGAAGAGCTGTCCGGTGGGCAGCCGTCGAACGTCCTGCGTCCCGCGACGGGGGCACCGGGCGTCTCGCACTCGGCGATCGGCTTCGAGTATCAGATGATCGACGACGACCGCCACTCCGACGGCAAGCTGCCGACGCATCGCTCGGGCGCGTTGTACGACATGCTGGTGCCGAGCGCCGACAAGAAGCTCGCGCCGGTGGGGGAATGGAACCACTCGCGGATCGTGTTCGTCGGCAACCACGGCGAACACTGGCTCAACGGGGTGAAGGTCGTCGAGTACGACCTCGGCTCGCCGCGCGTCGACTCCGCGTTCGCCCACTCGAAGTTCCACACGATGCCCTGGTACCCTCAGCGCCGCACGGGGCACATCGTGCTGCAGGATCATGGGGACGAAGTTTATTTCAGGAATATCAAGATCAGGGAAACAAAGTGAGTTGGTGAGTTGGTGAGTTGGTGAGTTGGAAAACGGCCTCGGGAGGCAGGAGCTTCCCGAGGCCGTGTCGTCA
>DASVNI010000309.1:0-4305 GCA_036383935.1 Gemmatimonadaceae bacterium
CGGACAGCATCGGCGCGGCGGAGTCGGTACAGCTCTTCG
Source organism: Gemmatimonadaceae bacterium (assembly GCA_036383935.1). GTDB lineage: Bacteria > Gemmatimonadota > Gemmatimonadetes > Gemmatimonadales > Gemmatimonadaceae > AG11. The sequence goes on from DASVNI010000309.1 coordinate 40, forward strand.
TCGACCGCGCGCAGTCCTCGCTCGCCACGTTCCGACTGACGTCCGCCAACGCGCCCGCCATCGCGCGCATCGTGCGCCGGCTGGACGGCCTTCCGCTGGCCATCGAGCTCGCCGCCGCGCGGGTGCGAACGCTCACCCCCGAGCAGCTCGCCGAGCGACTGGACGACGACTTCAGGCTGCTCACGTCGGGTGCGCGCACCGCGGTCGCGCGGCATCGCACGCTACGCGGCGCGATCGACTGGAGCTACCAGCTGCTCGACGAGCGCGAGCGTCTGCTGCTCCAGCGGCTCTCGGTGTTCGCCGGCGACGTCGCGATCGAGCAGATCGAGCAGGTCTGCGCCGGCGGCGACCTCGACGCGCCGGACGTCCTCGACATCCTCGCGCTGCTCGTCGACAAGTCGCTCGTCGTCGTGCAGGAGCTCGGCGAGACGGCGCGCTATCGACTGCTGGAGACGATCCGGCAGTTCGCCTTCGAGAAGCTGAGCGAGTCGGGCGACGCCGCGACGCTCGCCGCACGCCACGCGAGCGCGTACGCGGAACTGGTGAGCGAGGCCGCACCACACTTCATCACGCGCGACCGTCCGATCTGGGCCGCGCGCATCCAGCGCGAGCTCGACAACGTGCGCATCGCGCTCGCCTACACGCGCGAGCACGCACGGGCCGCGCACGTCCGGCTCGTCGGACAGCTCGGTTGGTTCTGGTACTCGAGTGGGCTCTGGACGGAAGGCCGGCGCTGGTTGGAGGGCGCGATCGCCACCAGCGCGCGCATCGCCAGCGCGCACGCCATTAGCGGCGCGAGCGCCGAGCGTGCGACCGTGCTGCTCGGCGCCGGCGTGATCGCCAGCCTGCAGTCCGACGCCGCGGCGGCGAACGAGTGGCTCCACGAGTGCGCCGCCATCGCGCGCGAGATCGGCGACCGCCGTACCGAGTCGTACGCGCTCGCGTACATCGGCATCGCCACCACGAACAGCGGCGGCAACGGCCGCGAGCCCACCGAGCGCTCGCTCACCTGGTTCGAGAGCGCGCAGGATCTGTACGGACTGCGGCTCGCCCACGTCGTGCTCGCCTCCTACTTCCTTCTGCGCGGCGACCCGACCGCGGCGCGACGGCACGCCGAGTCGGGAACGCGGATCGCGCGCGCCTTCGGGCTCGATCGCGAGCTGGCGATCGCGCTCCAGGTGCACGGGATGGTCGTCCTCACCGCCGGCGATCTGCCGCACGCGGGCACGCTCTTCCGCGAGTCGCTCGCCGCGCTGCGGCGCGATCCGTCCACCTTCTGGATCGCGCGCGCGCTCGAGCTGCTCGGCATCGTCACCTGCCGGCTCGGCGATCCACGTCGCGGTGTGCTCTTCCTGGGCGCGGCGGACGGATGTCGCGCCTCCATCGGCGCCGTGCAGTTCGAGCACGACCGCAAGCGTCTCGAGCCGATGATCCTCGCCGCTCGCGAAGCACTCGGCGATGACGGCTTCGAGCGCGCGTGGGCGGAAGGGCGCGCACGACCGCTCGCCGACATTCTCGCCGAGGCGGTCGAGCCGCTTGCGATCGTCGTGGAAGTCGGTGCAGGGGAATCAGCGCTCGACGAGAGCGCGGCGCCCGCGCTCGACGTCCGCGCGCTCGGCCCATTGGAGATCCGGCGCGACGGCGTGCTGCTCGGCGGCGACGACTGGCGCTTCGTGCGTCCGCGCGAGCTCCTCCTCTACCTCCTCGCGCATCCGGCCGGACGCACGCGCGAGCAGATCGGCCTCGTCTTCTGGCCCGACGCGTCGGCCGCGCAGGTGAAGAACAGCTTCCACGTCGCGCTGCATCACATGCGCAAGGCGCTCGGCCGCGCCGATCTCATCGCGTTCGACGACGACCGCTATCGCGTGCGCTGGGAGCTCGGCGTCCACTTCGATGCGCGCGACTTCGCCGAGGCCGTGCAACCCGCGATCAGGCAGGTGCGGAGCGCGCGACCCGGCACCGACGTCTCCGAGCCGCTGGGCCGGATCTGGCGCGCCGTCGAATCGTACCGCGGGGATTTCCTGCAGGACGAGAGCGCCGGCGACTGGCACCTCGAGACGCGCGACCATCTGCGCCGCCTCTACGTCGATGGCCTCCTCCTGCTCGGCGAGCATCTCATGCGCGCCGAGGACTACGCGGGGGCGGCCGAGGTGTATGGGCGAGTCATCGCCGTGGAGGAGCTGAGCGAGGAGGCCCATCGCCGGCTCATGCTCTGCCTGGCCCGTTCGGGGGACCGGACCGGGGCGCTCCGCCAGTACGAGCGGCTGCGCGGAACGCTGCTCAGGGAGCTGGAGGCCGAGCCGGAGTCCGAGACCACGGCCCTGTTCAACCGTTTGCGGCGCGCCGAGCCCATGTAAGCCCCCCTGTAAGCGCGTTAAGCGGGGGCTTAAGCGCCCCCACCGAGATTCTCCCTCGAATGAAGGCCCGCGCGGATTTGCCGGCGCCTTCGAGCACTACATAAAGGGAGAAAACCATGAACCGAATCAGAGTCGTACCGGCGCTGCTGGCCCTCCTGATGGCGTGCAGTTCGTCCGACTTGCAGGCGCCCAAGCCGGAGGAGAAGCCGACCCCCACTCCCGCCGTGCCGGTGGCGGAGACCCGGCTCAGCGTGGACGAAGCGGTGGATCTCGAGTGGAACGGCAGCGTCCAGCTTCGCGCCGTCGCGCTCGACGCGCAGGGGAAGGAGCTGTCCGGCCGCGTGGTGAAGTGGTACTCGAGCAAGCCGTCCGTCTTCACGGTGAGCAACGATGGCCTCATCACGGCTGTCGCGCCGGGCAACGGCGGCGTCACCGCGATCATCGAGGGCGTTCCGTCGACCGTCGGCGTGCGCGTGAAGACCGCTCCCGTCACCGACGTCCTGCTGGACGTCCCCACGGCCGCCGAGGCGCTCGAGGTTGGCGAGATCGCCCTCGTCGGCACGCGCGTCAAGCTCGTCTCGGGGCAGATCGTGGACCGGCCACTCAGCTGGACGTCCAGTGATACCAACATCGCCACGGCGACCAGCACGGCGCAGGGCACTACCTCCGTCGTGGCGTTCAGCTCGGGCGTCGTGACGCTCACCGGCACATCGGAGGGCAAGAGCGCGTCAGTGACGATTCGCATCACGCCGAGACCGACGCACGATCTGATCTACAGTCGCTGGAACGCGGCGGGTGAGTCCGAGATCTTCGTGCTCTCGCTCGCCGCGGCGGGCGCGACACCCGTGCGCATGAACGCCGGAAACGTCTCGTTCCAGCCGTCGCCGTCGCCCGACGGTCAGCAGTTCGTGTTCGCCATCTCGCAGATCGATCAGCTGGGCCGCGATCAGAACGATCTCTACATCGTGAACCGCAACGGCACGAACATGCGCCAGCTCACGAGCGACCCGGGTGTGGAGTGGGAGCCCAAATGGAGCCCCGACGGTACGAAGATCGTGTTCAGCGCCACCGACGCCGCGCTCTCGACTCACTCGCTGTGGGTCGTGAACGTCGACGGCACCGGGCTGAAGAAGCTCACGACCGCGCTCCCGGCGGACGTGTTGGGGCCGGACTCTCCCGCCTGGTCGCCCGACGGGCGCCGCATCGCGTTCGTCGCACGGCGCAACGGGCAGCACAAGATCTGGACGATGAACGCGGACGGATCGAATCCCGTGCAGCTCACGACCGACGCCGCCTTCGATGCTGGCCCAACCTGGTCGCCGGACGGCGCGAGCATCGCGTTCTCGCGCTACAACGTCAACGCGCCAGACATCTTCAGATGGGACATCGCCATCGTGCCAGCCACGGGGGGCGCGGTGGTGATGCGCGAGCTCCCAGGCGATCAGTTGGCGCCCGCCTGGTCCCCCGACGGACAGTACCTCGCCGTCCAGGGCGCCAGCGTCGACGGTCGGGGCGTCACGAACCTCTACACGATGCGGCCGGATGGATCGGGGCTGCGTCTGCGCACCGTCGCGGCAGCGTGGGGCGGTGGTTTGGCGCCGGCGTGGGTGAGGCGGTGGTGAGCGGCTGGCTGGCAGGAGAAGCGAACGCGCGCGCCGGAGCTCCGGCGCGCGCTGTCGTCTGGGTGGATGGGCAGGCGACGAGCTACCTGCGAGCCGGATGCGGTGCCGTGGTGGTGCTGTTGATGGCGGACTACGATGGACCGGCCGCGCTCGATCTCATCGCGCTGCTCGCGACGGCCCATCTCGTGATCGCGCCGAGCGTGCCGCGCGGCGTCGAGCTCGCGGGCTGGCTGGCGAAGCTGCTGGAAGGGCTGGGGATCGCGTCGGCGAGTTTCGTCGCGGAGCGC
>DASVNI010000310.1:0-5914 GCA_036383935.1 Gemmatimonadaceae bacterium
CCATCACGTCGTCGGGAAAGGCGATCAGTCGGGCGCGGCCGATCAGCACGTCGAGCGGTAGCTGGTCCACCCCCGCGCCCCCCGCCATGAAGTGGAGGGGCGCATCGACGTGCGTCGCCGTGTGCGAGCCGAAGTCGAGGCGCGACACGTTCGCCGTGTCGCCCTTCGCGATCGACTGCATCAGCGAGGTCGTGATCGGCGGATTGCCGGGGTAGACCAGCCCGCCGTTCCGCACGGGCATCGACACGTCCCAGATCCTGCGCGTCTCGTCGCTCATCGCGGACCCTCGGTGGAAGCGGAAGTGCTGGACGCCTCGGCGGCGAGGCCGTCGGTGATCTCGGTGTGCAGCAGCGTGTTCACGACGCCGTAGCCTCCCGCTTCACGCACGTGCCGCGCCACGAGACGCCGCGTCTCGTCCTGCGGCGACTGGAGGGAGATCCGGCTCGCGCGGAAGCGCCTTCCAGACTCGACGACGAACAGGTCGCAGAGCGCGAGCTCGCGCTCGCAGCCCGCCTCGCCGCGCTGCTCGAGGAGCTGCTGCGTGCGCGCGAGCACGCACGCGGTGGCGAACAGCTCGATCGCCATGTCGGCCAGTCGCTCCAGCTCCTGCTGCCGCTCGACGATCTCCTTCCGGTAGGCGAAGATCAGCCGCTCGCTGTGGTCCTTCAGCTCGGCGACGTGCTTCTCGAAGAACTGGGCGTGCGTGCGCAGTCGCGCGTGCAGCGCGACGTCGAGCGTCGGGGTCGCGCCGAGGCGGCTCTTGATCCGTGACGCCGCGTACTCGGAGAGGAGACCGAGGTTCTTCAACGGCTGCCGCAGCGCGACGCCGAGCTCCTTCATCCGGTCCGCCGAATCCTTGATGCCGTTGAGGGAGATGAACAGCCGCAGGATCTCGTTCGTCCCCTCGAAGATCCGGTTGATCCGCGAGTCGCGCAGCGTCCGCTCGTACGGCCACGGCTTCACGAAGCCACGGCCGCCCGCGAGCTGCACCATCTCGTCCGCCGCGCGCCAGAGCATGTCGCTCGCGAACACCTTGCAGCACGCTGCCTCGAGCGCGTACTCCCCATCGGGCGTTCCGGCGAGGCGCGTGAGCTCGGCGAGCATCGCGTCCGACGCGTAGATGTCCGTCGCGGTGCGCGCGAGCTTGCGCTGCGTGATCTCGAAGTCGGCAATCGGGTGGCCAAACTGCACGCGCGCCTCGGTGAACTCGCGCATCTGCGCGAGAATCCGCTTGGTGCCCGCCGTGCACCCGCTCGCGAGGGACAGGCGCCCCGCGTTCAACGCGTTCACCGCGATGGTGAACCCCTTCCCGACCGTGCCGAGCACGTGGTCCGCCGGCACGCGCAGTCCCTCGTACGCCAGCTCGGCCTGCGTCGAACCGCGGATCCCCAGCTTCCGCACCGTGCCCACGACGCGGAAGCCGGGCATGTCCGGGCGGATGATGAAGGCTGTTGGACGAAGCACCGTCTCCCCGTGCTTCACCACTTCCGTCTGCGCGAAGGTCGTGATCACCCCGGCGCGCTGGCCGTTGCCGATCCAGTGCTTGCGCCCGTCGAGGATCCACTCCGTGCCATCCTCGCTCGCGCGCGCGCGCGTGACGATGTGCTGCGCGTCGGAGCCCGTCTCCGGCTCGGTGAGCGCGTACGCCGCGAGCGTCTCGCCGCGTGCGAGCATCGGGAGGTAGCGCTCCTTCTGCTCTCTCGTGCCGAACTGCACGATCGTCTTGGAGCCGAGCCCGCAGTGGACTCCGATGAGCACGCCGATCGAAGGGTCGAGGCTGGACACCGCGCCGAAGACATGCGCGTACGCTGCCGGCGAGAGCCCCAGCCCACCGTACTCTCGTGGTATCGAGATGCCGAGAAAGCCCTCTGTCGCGAGCGCCTGGACTACTTCTTCGGGGAGCCGCTCTTCCTCGTCGAACCGCGCCGAATCGATCAGGCCGCGGCTCATCCGATCGAGTGCGGCGAGCAGGCGGCGGACGGTGCGCGTCTCCTCCGGATCGCGCTCGTCGAGCGTGGCGGGGAAGGGAAAGAGGAGCGGATCGTTGATTGCCCCGGCGAAGAGGCCGCGGACGAAAGAGGGGGCGTCGTCTTCGCTCATGGCGGAAGCTTAGGCGCAGGGTACGAACCGCACCAGCGGAACGACGCCGGCGCTTGAACTACGGCCCGCTCTCGTTCAACCTATTAGTTGCGTCCGATGCTGGCCGTCGTTCCTCTCTCCGTTCCGACGCCTCTCTCACCACGGTTCGCGCCATGGCGTCGCCCCATGGAGTCGAAGCATGAGTCAGCAGGCAGACGGCACGGTCGCGGTGGCGATGGCCGGTGACGACGAGCAGCGCGTCGCCGCCGAGCGCTACCGGCTCGTGATCGAGAGCATGGGCAGCATGATCTTCGATCACGACTTCGTGCGGGATCAGACCTTCCGGAGCGACGCCGTCGCGGAGCTGTTCCGATGGGAGGGGCACGTGCCCACCGAGGAATGGTGGGTCGCTCGCATCCACCCCGATGACGTCGAACGCGTGAAGAGCGTGGCCTACAGGGCGATCAAGGGCGGGCACCTGGACCGATGGGAGGTCGAGTATCGCTTCCGGCGCGGCGACGCGAGCTGGGCGACGGTGATCGAGCGCGGGTGTGTGATCCGCGGCGAGCATGGGCGGCCGGTGCGCTGCATCGGCACCGTCACCGATGTGTCCGACCGCGCCGAGCTCGCCTCGCAGCTGCGACAGGCGCAGAAGATGGAGGCTGTTGGTCAGCTCGCCGGCGGCATCGCGCACGACTTCAACAACCTGCTCACCGCCATTGCCTGCAACGTCGAGCTCCTGCTCGACGCCACCGATCTGTCGGACGCGCGGCGCGACGACATCATCCAGATCCGCGAGGCAGCCACTCGGGCAGCGACGCTCACGCGCCAACTGCTCGCCTTCAGCCGCCGTCAGGTGCTGCAGCCGAAGCCGCTCGACCTGAACGGCACCGTGGCCAGCATGGAGCGCATGCTCCGGCGCGTGATCGGGGGCGACGTACGCCTCCTCACGAAGCTCGACGCCTCACTTCCGCCGGTCCATGCCGACGCGGGGCAGATGGAGCAGGTGGTGATGAATCTCGTGCTCAACGCGCGCGACGCGATGCCCGAGGGTGGCGACATCCTCGTCACCACGGCGACGACGACGCTGCGCTCCGCGCTGCAGCATCGCTTCGGCGTGGTCGCGCCGGGCCGCTACGTCGTCCTCGCGGTGCGCGACTCCGGCTCGGGGATGACGCCCGAGGTATACGAACACCTCTTCGAGCCGTTCTTCACGACGAAGATCCAGGGCCGTGGGACGGGGCTCGGCCTGGCGATGGTGCACGGCATCGTCACGCAGTCGGGCGGGCACATCGTCGTCGAGAGCATGGAGCGCGAGGGCACGGTGTTCAGTGTGTACCTGCCGGCGTACTCGGGTGCCGCGCCCGAGTGGCGCTACACGCCGACCGCGGGCGTGCCCGCGACCGCGGGGCAGGTGCGCACGGTGCTCGTGGTGGACGACGACGACGCCGTGCGCGACGTGGCGGCGCGCGCGCTCGCGCGGGCAGGGTTCCGCGTCATCGCGGCGATGGGAGGGGAGGCCGCGCTCACTCTGTTGGCGAAGCAGAACGACAGCGACTCCATCCTCCTGCTCAGCGACCTGCTGATGCCCGGCATGTCCGGTGCGCAGCTCGCGGCGCAGGTCGCGCGACAGCATCCGGCAGCGCGGGTGGCGTTCATGAGTGGATTTTCCACGGACGAGCTCGCCCGCAGCGGGCTCGGATCCCCGATGCGTTTGCTCAACAAGCCTTTCACGCTCCCGGAGCTCATTGGCTTCGTCGAGCGTGCCTTCGCCGCGACGGAGGCGACCAAGGCATGAAGCAGCGACGCGGCGCACTTCTCGCTCACATACGAGTCATGCGAATTCATCAGTCCCGCGCCGCCCTCGTCGCGGCGCTGCCTCTGCTGCTGCTCGCCGCCTGCCATCGCGGGCGGGCTCCCGTGGCCGCGCCGCCGCCGGCGCCGGCGCCCGTCGAGCGCGAGTCGGAGTTCCTCACCGGTCAGGGCGTCGTCGAGGCGATGCACGCGCGCTACCTCGGCAAGTGGTACACGACGATGACGTTCAAGCAGAAGACGTCGCGTCTCCTGGCCAACGGCAAGTGGAACGTGCAGACCTGGTACGAGGCGATGAAGCTGCCCGGCCGGTTGCGCATCGACTTCGATCCGGTGTCGGCGGGGAACGGCGTGCTCTACGCGCGCGACAGCCAGTTCGTCATCCAGAACGGCCGCCAGCTCAGCGCAGGCCCGGGGATCAATCCGCTCCTCCTGCTCGGCTTCGACGTCTACACGGCGACGGTCGCGCACACCACGACGCGGCTCCGGCGCGAAGGGTTCGACATGTCGACCGTGCACGAGACGACCTTCCAGGGAAGGCCGATGATCGTCGTCGGCGCGCAGAAGGGGGACTACAACCGCAAGCAATTCTGGATCGAGAAGGAGCGGCTCCTGTTCGTCCGCATGCTCGAGCCCACGCCGCGCGACTCGACGAAGATGCAGGACATCCGCTTCGTGAACTACGAGCCCCGCGGCGCTGCCTGGGTCGCACCGCGCGTCGAGATCTGGTCGGAGGGAAAGCTCGTTTTCTTCGAGGACTACGACGACGTCAAGGTCAACGTGGATCTCGACGACGCCCTCTTCCAGCCGAAGCAGTGGCGCGCGGCGAAGCACTGGACGAAGACGCCATGAACTAGGGCGCCTTCTTCGCGGAACCGCCACCCTTGGCCATGCCGCCGCCGCCGATCCGCGGCGCGCAAAACGTGTGCGCCCTGTGCGCGCGGTCATTCGGCCCACGGCTGGCACCGGCTGCCACAGATACTTGACAAAAACAAGTATTTGTCTGATCCTGGCAATAGACTGGATCCCCGCGTCGGTCATCCCGAGCGAGCGCAGCGAGTCGAGGGATCTGCACCTCCGCATTCCCGCACCCACATGTCCTCCCCCGTCGCCACCGTTCGTCATTTCAACCGCTTCTACACCCGCCTCATCGGCGTGCTGGACGAGGGGCATCTCCAGACCCCCTTCTCCCTCACCGAGGTGCGCGTCCTGTTCGAGCTGGCGCACCGCGACGCACCCACCGCGACCGAGATCGCCGCGGAGCTCGGCCTCGACGCGGGCTATCTGAGCCGGCTGCTCCAACGCTTCCAGCGAAAGAAGCTCATCGCCCGCACGCGCTCGGCGCACGATGGCCGCCACAGCCACATTGCCCTCACCGCCGAGGGGAAGAAGGCCTTCCGTACCCTCGACCGCCTCGCGAGCGCCGACGTCGAGCGCATGCTCGACACCCTCGACGCCGCCGATCAGCGCCGCCTGCTCGACGCGATGAGCACGATCAGTCGGCTGCTCGGCGACGAGGAAGCCGGCACCAGCGGAGAGCCCGCCTACATCCTCCGCCCGCCCCACGCCGGCGACTACGGCTGGATCGTCCAGATCCACGGCGAGCTGTACGCGCGCGAGTACGGCTGGAAAGCACCCTTCGAGGCGCTCGTCGCGCGCGTCGTGGCGGACTACGTCGACAAGTTCGATCCGGCGTACGAGCGCTGCTGGATCGCCGAGCGGCACGGCGAGAAGATCGGATGCGTCTTCGTGCAGAAGGATCGCGAGCGGGAAGGGGTCGCCAAGCTGCGCATGCTCCTCGTCCACCCGTCGGCCCGCGGGCTCGGCGTCGGACGCCGCCTCGTCGACGAGTGCACCCGATTCGCGCGCGACACGGGCTACCACACGATCTCCCTCTGGACGCACATCGAGCTGACCACGGCGCGGAAGATCTACGCCGACGTCGGCTACACGAAGATCCGTGAGGAAGTCCACGACACCTTCGGCAAGCCGCTCACGTCGGAGACGTGGGAGATGAAGCTGT
>DASVNI010000311.1:0-15826 GCA_036383935.1 Gemmatimonadaceae bacterium
ATTGGATGGCGCAGCCTTGTCGAGGATCGTCACGTCCGGCATCGCGCTCGCCTCGGCCAACCGCGCGTCGGCGTAGCGGCCCGACAGGTTCGTGTACATCTGCTCGTACATCGCCTGGTCGCGACGCAGACGCTGTTCTTCGATCGATCGCGTCGGGATGCGCTGGATCTCGGCCGACGTTGCGGCGATCTGGCTGTTCAGCTGTCCCTCACGTGCCTGAAGCTGGGCGAGCAGCGCACGTCCGGCTTGCGGGATCTTCACCGTGCGCAGGTCATTGATGCCCTTCTGCAGCTCCTTCACCTTCGAGAACTCGTCGGTGTAGATCTGCTGCTGCGCACGAAGATCCTTCTCCTTGGCGACCAACTCGTCGATGAGAACGGTCAGGTCACGCGCACCCGGCTGCGTGAGCAGGCCAGGGATCGCGCCGATTGCCTCCGGCGTTGCCGCACCAGCACGGAGCGCGTTCGAGAGCGCGTCACCGAACTGACGCATGTCGCCCGCCTCGATGCGCTTCTTGTAGAAGTCCTGGAAGACGGGATCGCGCGTTTCGGCGAGGCCAGGGCTGACGACCGTCGCCTCGGAGGGCAGGGTGATCGTCTTGGTGCGGAAGCCCTCGAGCTTGAGCTCGGCATCCTTCAGGCGGTCTGAGGCGTACTGTCGCTGGGTCTCGAGCAACTTCGAGTACTCCGCGACGTTCCGCCGCTTGAGCCAGGTAGCGGTGGACTCGAACTCGGCGAGCCAGGTATTGAGCGTCGCTGCCGCCTCAACGGGATCCGAGGCGACGAGCGTGATGTTCATGAAATTGCTGTTCGGTGGCAGCACCGGCGGCGGCGACAACATCCCCAGCAGCTTCGTCGACGCGTCGCGCGGTGTGACGACGTTGAAGTTCATCGTGCGACTGGGGGCGAGCACCTGCGGCGCCGGGGCCCACCGGAAGCCAACCGGCCGGCCGATCGAGTCGCCGACCGTACCGGTATCGACCACGGCGCCGTCCGTCTTGCGACTGAGCGTGAAGTGCCGGCCCTTGGAGTCGATCGCCAGACGGTAGTCGCCGACCACGGGCCGCTCCGCGACCGCGAAGCGGAGGAAGGCTGGACGATCTTTCGGGTCTTCCGGCGTTGCGGCCAGGCCGCGCTTTGCCACGACCGAGTCCATGATGGCGAAGCTCTGGAACAGCTCGACCCAGGAGGTCGTCGGCAGGAGCTCTTCGGCGCGGATCGGACCCGTCGGCTCCTTCGTCGGGTTAGCCGACATGATCCAGATCTTCGCGCGCGCCTCGAAGGTCGGCTCGACGAACCGGGTGGCGACCGCGCCCAGGACGGCCCCAAGCACCATCAGGCCGACCGTCAGCCACTTGTACCGGACGATTGCTCCGATGATACGCGCGACCGGCGCCGTCGCCTCCGTGGACTCTTCGGGAGGCTCGGGGGCCCAGACTGCGGGGCGGGGAGCGTGCGCGCCGGCCAGGGGGCCGGCATTCGACGCTACGATTGGGTACTCGGCAGACATCAAGCTGGTCTCTAGCGAATAGGACGGGCGAAATCGCGGCAACGGACCACGCTACAGCGATCTCCCGGAATGTGCCGCATCACACCTCCCTCCTCCAACGCAAGGAGGGAGCCGACCCCGCTTGAGCGGCCACCCCTCGCATACCGCGGCGGCGCCCAATCCGTGTCCGCGACAGGGGTAAAGCCACCGATGCTCTGCAGCAGCAACATAATAGGACTCTCAGCCGTGGACTCCGTCACCGGCAAGAAATCATTTGTTTCTAAACGCTTGCGCGCTTCTTTGGCGGTCGGCACATTGACGAGGCGAGGAAGCGGACGTGCCACAGCGTGTGGCGAACGGGCTGCACCTCCCGTAGTCGCATTTCACCATCGAGCAAAAGCTGGATGCGGCGGGCAGGAGGCCGATCCGGTTACGCGCGGCCGAGTCCCTCGTTCTTCCGGTATGTCCGATACCCTCGCATCTCGGGGAGCGTTCGATGCGCTCTCCATTCCGCCCGAAGCAAAGCCAACCATCCGGATCCTCGTCGTCGACGACGAACGGACGTTGAGGGATGGTTGCACCAGCATGCTTCAGGCCGACGGTTACAACGTCAGCTCAGCCGGTCGCGGAGACGAAGCGATCGACATGATGCGGCGGAGCCGCTTCGACATTGTGCTCGTCGACCTACACATGACGCCTGTCAGCGGCATGGAGGTCGTGGCTGGAGCGCTGGAAGCCAACAAGGAAGCGATCGTCATCGTCATCACCGGCAACCCGAGTGTCGCGACGAGCATCGAGGCGCTTCGTGCGGGTGCCTGGGACTACCTCCCGAAGCCGTTCTCTGCGACGCACCTCCACATCCTGATCGGTCGCGCGGCACACGTCATCCTCGTCGCGCGCGAAACGCGCGACCTGCGACGCCAGGGAGTCGGGGACTCGAGCAACAGCGACAAGGTGACGCTGCTCGGCACCGCACCGGCGTTTCGGAGCGCGGTGGAGCTGGCGCGTCGCGTCGCCGAGACCGATGCCTCTGTCATGATCACCGGTGAGAGCGGCACGGGCAAGGAAGTGGTCGCGCAGTTCATTCATCGCCACAGTCGGCGCGCGAGCCGGTCGCTCGTGTCGATCAATTGCGCTGCGCTTCCGGCGAACCTGCTCGAAAGCGAGCTGTTCGGCCACGTGAAGGGCGCCTTCACCGGAGCGGACCGCACCAAGCCGGGGCTGCTCGAGACGGCGAATGGCGGCACCTTCTTCCTCGACGAAGTCACGGAGATGTCGCTGCCGCTGCAGGCCAAGCTGCTGCGCGTGCTGCAGGACGGCATCGTGCGACGCGTAGGAAGCGAGCAAGAGCATGACGCGATCGTCAACGTGCGCTTCATCTCGGCGACGAACCGGGAGCCCGCGGAAGCCGTGAGCCAGGGTTTGCTGCGCGAGGACCTCTTCTATCGACTGCGCGTCGTACCGATCAAGCTGCCGCCGCTCCGGCAGCGGCTGGGCGACGTGGCGTTGCTGGCCAATCACTTTCTCTCGCTGTACTGGGAGCGTCACCGCGGCAATCGGACGCCGCCGCCGCCGCTGACTGAAGCGACGCTCGAGGCACTGCGAACCCGTCCCTGGCGCGGAAACGTCCGCGAGCTGCAGAACGTGATCGAACACGTCGCGGTGATCGCAGACGCGGATCGTCCGGTCGAGCCGGAGCACCTGCCGGTCTACGAGGACGATTCCAAGTCGGCGACGACGAGTGGTGTCCCGCTCGCGGTGATGCGTGAGCCCTATCACCTCGCGAAGGACAAGCTCGTTGCGGACTTCGAGAAGGAGTACCTTTCTCGGCTGGTGGTGCGTGCCGGCGGCAACATGTCGAAGGCCGCGCGCCTTGCTGGCATCGACCGCACGACCCTGTATCGGCTCATGGAGAAGCACGGCTTCCGCCGCGACGATTCATCCGGCACGATGGAATGACGGCACGGTCTCCGGGCGGACCGATGCTCAGGATGCCGTACCGGGTGACGACCCGCCCGGTGTGGGAGATCATGGCCCGGGCACTCGGACGTCTTCGCTCGGAAGGCGAGCATAGTGTTCTGGTGCCGCGTGGTGGAGAGGCGGTGAACTACGCAGTCGCCGCCGATTCGCTCTCCAGCGCGATCGAACGTGCGGTGGAGGGCGACGCCGTCGCTCAGGCGGCGACATCCATCGGCCCCGCCGCGCACCAGCTGCTCGCCCTGGTGCGTCGCCTGTTCGTCGAAGAGATGTCGTCTGACGCCGGCGCCGTGGACATGGGCGAGGTCGTAGGCATCCTCAGGGCGATCGAGCGACTGCAGGCGGAGCTGGAGCAGAATGGCGCCCAGCAGTTCGCGAGCCGACTCACCGGCCCCGATGCGCTGCAGCTTCTCATTGAAGTCGTGCACGACATGCGATCGCCGCTCAACGCGATCCTGCTGCTCGCCGAGCAGTTGCGCAGCGGACGAAGCGGGCCCCTGGTCGACATCCAGGTGCGTCAGATGGATCTGGTGCACAGTGCGGCATTCGGACTGACCACGCTCGCGGACGACGTGATCGAGCTCGCGCATGGCGGCAATCGCCTCGTCGACGAACGACCCATGCCGTTCTCGCTCTCGAGCGTGCTCAAGGTGGTGGGCGACCTCGTACAGCCGCTCGCCACCGAGAAGCGCATCGCGCTACAGTCAACGGGACCCGAGGCTGACGTGCGAGTGGGACATCGCGTCGCGGTCGGCCGCGTGCTGCTCAATCTCACGACGAACGCGGTCAAGTTCACCGAGCAGGGCTCCGTCACGATCACCTGCGAGCCGCGCTCGAGGACGAAGCTCGAATTCGCCGTTGCCGACACAGGCCGCGGCATTCCGGCCGACGCGCTGCCGACGCTGTTCGATCCCTTCCGGCAGCGCGCGAATCGCAGCGAGTACGCGTTCTCGAGCGCGGGCCTCGGACTCTCGATCTGCCAGCAGCTCGTGCAGGCGATGGGCGGAGAGTTGAAGGTCGAGACGGAGCTCGGAAAGGGCACGCGCTTCTCGTTCGTGCTCGATCTGCCGATCTCGCCGCGCGTTTCAGGCGCCTGGTAGGGCGTCGGTAGAACGCTCGCGCCAGATCCGATCGCGACTCCCAATGTCCGACGAGATTCCAAACCGACTCGACGCCGTCGAAACGCCCGCGCTCCTCGTGGATCTCGACAGACTCGAGGCGAATCTGGATCGCGCCGCGGATTATGCGGCTCGCCACGGCCTCGCATTGCGGCCTCATGTGAAGACCCACAAGTCGAGCTTCGTGGCAGCTGCGCAGCTGCGGCGCGGCGCCCGAGGGTTGACGTGCGCGACGCCACGCGAGGCAGAGGTGATGGCGGAGGAGACCGACGACCTGCTCGTCGCGTATCCTCCGGTCGCCAGTCCGAGAGCGCGACGGCTGACCGCGTTGCCTCCGACGGTCGGGTTGACCGTCGCGCTGGACTCGGAGCACGCGGCGACGGAGCTCGCACGTGCGGCGCGCGACGCGCGGCGCGAGGTCGGTGTCTACGTGGAGCTCGATCTCGGTATGCGTCGCGTGGGTGTGCCGAGCGTCGACGCGGCCGTGGCGCTCGCACGGTATGTGTCGGAGATCGATGGGCTGCGCTTCGACGGACTCGCGTTCTATCCGGGGCACATCCGCGAAGCGATGGCCGAGCAGGACGAGAAGCTCGAGGCACTCGAGCGGACACTCGCGCGCGCGATGGAACGGTTTCACGACGCGGGTTTGCCACCACGCGTCGTGAGTGGCGGATCGACGCCTACCATGTGGCGAACGCACGAGATGCCCAGCGTGACCGAGATGCGGCCGGGCACCTACGTGTACAACGACAGGACGACCGTCTCGACCGGCGCATGCAAGCCCGGAGATTGTGCACTCACCGTGCTGGCGACGGTCGTCTCGACGTCGGTAGGGGGGCAGGCGGTGATCGACGCCGGAACGAAGGCGCTCGGTCGCGATCCGATGCGGGGACCCGGTGAGGGATTCGGCCAGCTGCTGGACCATCCCGAGGTGATCGTCGATCGCATGTCGGAGGAGCACGGCGTGCTCGACTTCAGTGCAAGCGCCTGGCGGCCGAGCGTCGGCGACGTGGTGCAGGTGGTGCCGAATCACGTGTGTGTCGCCGTGCATCTCCACGACCATGTCTACGGTGTGCGCGGCGGAGAGCTCGAGCGGAGCTGGCCGATCGAGGCGCGGGGAAGGGCTCGCCGGTCGGAGTAATCCCTACAAGAGGCCTTGGAGAAGTGAGGGTGCCCGGGCATCTTTAGTGCGCGGCACGCGCGCCTATCCGGCCGGCCGCCCCCGCCCACCTGCCGTCCCGATGCCCACTACCCGACGTTCCCCCGCCCCCGACGCGGTCGCCGCCGACCCCGTCGCGATCGTGCGCGCTCGCGCCGATGCTCTCTACCGTGCTGCCGTCGAGTGCTGCCGACAGCACGACCGATCGGCCAAGCTATTCCAAGCCTCCGAACCGGAGCTCGAGCACGAGCACGCCGACGCGTTGTGCGCGATGTGCGACGGCTCGCTCGCCGAGCTGTCTGCCGCCTACGAGACGGCGACGGCGCACATCCATCCGCCCGACAGTGATGGGTGGTGGCACAAGGCGAACGCTCTCTGGCACGCCAGTCGCGAGTATCAGCGGCGACACGCCGGGTGCGATGCGCTGTCGAAGCGGTTGGCGACCAAGCATTCGCCCGACCAGCTTGCCGCGATGCAGATGGAATACGAGCTCGAGGCCTCATCGCTGCTGGCGCTCCGCCACGCCGCGGAGGCATACCGAAAGACTCGCCCGGAACTGACCTGACGAGATGGCGACGAAGCGTAAGAGCAAGAAGCCGGGCAAGCGCGTCGGCAGAACGCAAACGAGCGACAAGCGCTCCGTGGGTGCGAAGCGCGGGATCGATGCGCGCTATCCGTGGAAGGAGGAGCCGAATCCCTATTTCGAGCTCCGCACCTCGGAGATCCAGGGTACGGGTGCCTTCGCGATCCGCACGATTCGGAAGGGAACGCGAATCGTCGAGTACCTCGGTCAGCGCGTCTCGTGGCGAACCGCCGACAAACGGTACGACGACGAGAAGATGTCGCGCCACCACACGTTCCTGTTCACGGTGGACGACAAGACGGTGATCGACGCGGCGGTGGACGGAAACGACGCCCGCTTCATCAACCACTCGTGTGAACCGAACTGCGAGGCGACCAACGAGCGCAAGCGGATCTTCATCAAGGCGATCAAGACGATTCCCTCCGGCACGGAGCTCGTGTACGACTATCAGTACGAGCGAACGGACGAGCACACGGCGGAGGACGAGAAGTTCTACAAGTGCCGGTGTGGGTCGCCGAAGTGTCGTGGGACGATCATCGCACCAGCAGCCACAGAGGGGTAACATGTCCGCCCCCGCGCCCACCCTGCGGGCCATGATGCGCAGGCTGGTGGATTACGCGGGACTCTTTCCGCCGGCCGAGCTGTCGATGCCCGACGCGACCGCTCGCTACGCATCGCATCTACGCTCGCCCGATGCGTGGATGCTCGGCAGGTTCGTGGTTCCTGCCGAGCGGCTCGACGAGTTGGCCTCCTGCGCCGCGCCGGTATTGCGCAACGAGGGCGAGGCATGGCGAATCAGTGCGCTCGTGGGAGCGGACGCGAAGGCTGGAGCGCGCATCCGCACGTTCAACAGCGCGCAGCGCGGTCGCCTCATGGTGGACGTCGTCGAATGCCGGCCGGTCGCTCCCGGATCCGTCGCATCGACGATCGGCTCGCTGCCGGGCGAGATGCGGATCTTCGTGGAGCTCCCCCTGGCCGACGATCCGAGGGACCGTCTGCTGGAGATCCGAGGGGCAGGTGCGTGGGCGAAGATCCGCACTGGCGGGGTGACGGCCGAAGCGTTTCCCGCCGCACGCGAGATCGGACGCTTCCTCGCGCGAGCAGCAGAGCTGATCGTGCCGTTCAAGGCGACCGCAGGGTTACATCATCCCGTGTGCGGGACTTACCCGCTGACCTACGCCGTGTCGTCGCCCGAGGCCCGCATGTTCGGGTTCCTCAACGTGTTCACCGCTGCGGTCTTCGCGCAGTCGCACATGAATGAGCGTCTGCTCGCCGAGCTGGTCGACGAGGAGCAGGCCGACGCGCTTCGATTCTCCGACGATTCGCTGAGCTGGCGCGGCCACACCGCGACGACAGCGCAGATCGCGCGGGCCCGCGCATCGCTCGGTCTCTCGTTCGGTTCGTGCTCGTTCGAGGAGCCGGTCGCTGGCCTGCGCGAGCTCGGTCTCTTGTGACGTCCTCGATCGACGAGACGCATCGCCTCGAGCTACGCTCCTGGGTCGACTCGGCCAACGCGCCGGCGACCGATTTCCCCGTACAGAATCTCGCGCTTGGCGCCTTTCGCACGAATGGCGGTCGTCCACGGCCAGGGGTGGCAATCGGCGACCAGATCCTGGATCTGACGGCCGTTGCCGAATCGAAGCTGCTCGAGGCGCGCGACGCGCAGCTCGTAGAGGCGTGCGCGAGCGAGGGCGCGCTCAATCCGCTGCTCGAGGCGGGACCGGGGCAGATGCGAGCGTTCCGAGCGGCGCTGAGTCTACTGCTGCGCGACGACACGGCGCAGGGCCGTCGCGCGCGCGAGCATGCCACGGCGCTGCTCGTGCGCTCGACCGACGCCGAGCTACTCGTGCCAGTACGAGTCGGCGACTACTCCGATTTCTACTCGTCGATCCATCACGCGTCGAACGTGGGGCGGATGTTCCGGCCGGACAACGCGCTCCTGCCCAACTACAAGTGGGTGCCGATCGGCTATCACGGACGCGCGTCGTCGATCATTCCGAGCGGGCACGACGTGCATCGACCATCCGGCCAGACACGCGACGACGCACAGGCGTCTCCCGTGTTCGGTCCGAGCCGGCGCCTCGACTACGAGCTCGAGGTCGGCGCGGTGATCGGGGGCGGCAATGCGCTCGGTGCTCCCATTCCGATCGCATCGGCCGACGAGCACATCGCCGGTCTCTGCCTCGTGAACGATTGGTCGGCACGCGACATCCAGACCTGGGAGTACCAGCCGCTGGGGCCGTTCCTCGCGAAGAGTTTCGCGACCACCGTGTCGCCGTGGCTGGTGACGCTCGACGCTCTCGCGCCGTTCCGTGTACCACTCGCAGCGCGCGAACCGACCGATCCGGCGCCGCTCGCGTATCTCACCGATGAATCTGATCGGTCGCATGGTGGCTTCGCGATCGAGCTCACGGTGTGGCTCTCGAGCGCACGAATGCGAGCGGAGGGGCGAGAGCCCTTCCTCGTGAGCAAAGGGAACTACGAGTCGTCCGTCTACTGGACGCCGGCGCAGCTGGTGGCGCACCACACGAGCAACGGATGCAATCTGCGTCCGGGCGATCTGCTGGCGACCGGAACGGTGAGCGGACCTACACCCGAATCGCGCGGCTGTCTGCTCGAGCGCACCTGGCGTGGCACGGAGCCACTGACCCTCCCAACCGGCGAGACTCGACGCTTCCTCGAGGATGGCGACGAAGTGTCGATGCGCGGGAGCTGTGAGCGCACCGGCTTTCGACGGATTGGCTTCGGCGACTGCCGAGGCGTCGTCGTCTCAGGGTGACGTGGCAGGCTTCGCGGGCGCTCGTTCGGGAATCACGCCGGGCGGGAAGGGCACGGACTTCTTCGTCCACGGCTTCACCAGCAGCGTCTGGCCGATCCTGATTCTATCGCCCACGATCCCGTTCCACTGGCGCAGCTGATCGGGTGTCGCGCCATACAGCGTTGCGACGGACGAGAGGGCCTGACCGCGCTTGACGGTGTGGTACCACGCACGACGGCCTTCGTATTCCTGCACCAGACGCGCGCGATCACGCGCGCGGCGTGCCTCGCGACGCTCCCAGCCAACCGCGCGCAGTGTGGCGTACTTCTTCGCGATCGCGCGCTGCAGCGCATCGGCATCCTCGGATGCGCCGGCCGGGTAACCGACGACGAGCCTGCCTTCGCGAGGAGCGGCGATGGCCAGCGCGTTCGCGACGAAGAAGAAGGTTCGGGTCGGAGTGACGCTCACCAACGTATCGATCGGCCAGTCGCGCTGGTCGAACGTCGGAGGTGCGTCAGCGGGGCTCAGCGGGTCACGCGGCTGAAGGCCGAGGTAGAGTAGACGGCCACCAACCGGGTGGGTCTTGTCGGGTGGCGCGTCGGTCACGACGAGAATCCCGCGTGTCGCCCGGAAATAGTCGATGAGCGGGCGCTGCCACACGCTGACCTCCGCGATGACCCGCTCCTGTGGCCGGAGCGCGGTGAGCCGCAACTCTCGCTCGGCGAACACGCGCGAATCACGCGGATCGGCGCGGTAGGTATGAATGCCGATCTGTGCAAGCGTGACGACGATCGCCAGGCTGACCGAGATGAGGACGTACTTGATCCACACCGGATATGGCGCACGACGCCGCTTGCGCCGATTGCGGCGCGGCATGGCGTCCCAATTCGGCAGGTCGGCGAGGTCGCCACTCCACGCACCTTCAGCGGGGGTGGGTCGCGGTGAGTCAGACACGGCAGATCACTGGTGAAGATGTCGAATACATGGGAAGAACAGTGCCGCCGCCGTGGGGTATAGACGGGGTATCAATGCAACAAACGTTGCTGTCGAGCTTGTCTCGGGTTGGTGATGCATATTACCATCCCAGACTCAAATCGGCGCCAGATGGGCAGACTCGTCTGGCGCCGGCTTCGGCCAATTGCCGTTTCGACCGGAGGCTGCAATTCGTATCCCCACGCTCGCTCGACAGATCGCGATCGCTGCTGTCGCTGCGTCGACCGTGCTCGTCACGGCGGAACGCATGCGACCCGTCTACCTCGGTCGTGCACCGGTGGCGGGTCGTGTTCTCGCAGCCGCGTACATCGATTCGTCGACGATGCGCGCGCCGTGGCTCACGCTCCCCGAGCCCCTGGCACTGCGGCACCCGCAGTTCTTCAAGGACGTCAGTGCATTCTCTGCCGACCTTCGCCGGACTGGCCAGCTCGAGCAGGGTCGGGCGGACTCCATCGCCCGTGTCGCCGTCCGCGAGGCCTATCACCGACGGATCCCGCCGGCCCTCGTGCTCGGCGTGATGCTGACGGAGAACGACCAGTTCAAGCGCAACGCGCGGTCGAAGGTGGGCGCGATGGGGTTGATGCAGGTCATGCCTCGCGTCTGGATGCCCAATCTCGGACCGATCCTCGGGCGCAACCTGAAGGATGACGAGACGAACCTGCGCTACGGCGTCTACATCCTGAAGCACTTCGCCAAGCGCACTGCCGATACGCTCGACGCGGCCAACGTCACCAATGTCGCGCTGTTGCGGTACAACGGCTGCGTTCGCGGGACCAACACGCGGGACTGCCGCGCGTATCCGGAAAAGGTGCGTCGCCGCGTGAACGAGAATGCGCGCACGATCTGCTCCGGCCTCGACTTCCACGAGTGCGTGGCGCTCCCGCTGTGGGCGGCGCTGCGCGATACGGCGACGCCACCCACGCCTCGCGCTTCCACGCGCTGAGCAGGCCGTTCGTCGCTCGCTGAGCCCGCCGTTCGTCGCTACTGAATCGGCTCGATCTTCGTCTGGGCGTTCTGCTTCATGCTGATCTCCGCGCCCTGCGCGAGGATCTTGAGCTTCAGGTCGACGTCGTCATTCGATGAGCCGCCGAGGAAGACTCCCTTCGCGCTGACGAAGAAGGCGCCGTTGCTGGTCCCCGATGACTCCATGGAGACGGGCGTCCCCTGAGTCGAGCCACTGCCCGCCGCCCTGACCGAGGTGACGCGGGCGACCTTGAACGCTCTCACGCCGCCGATGGTGGTGTCGTGCTCGACTTTGAAGCTCGACACGATCGTTCGGTCGAGCTCCATACCCTGCTGGTTCACCTTTCCCGCCGTCGTGTCTGCCCAGGTGGCGCCGGCCTTCAAGTGCGCGCGATACGCGGGGAGGAATCGCGTGATGCCCTCGGCGATCTGCGACGCGAGGAGGCTCTGATTTGCCGGGACCTGGGTGGAGTAGACGCGGCCAGTCGGAGAGACCAGCGACACGAATTTCGCGCCCCTGAGCGCGTTGATCTCCGCCACCGCGTCGGCGCCTGTGAGCGCGATGGAGTCGAGCGTCACCGTCGCGAGCATGGTGTCCTTCGACTGGCGCGCCAGGTTGAGCGTGAGCTGCTGCTGCATCCCGAGCTCGAAGCCGCTGCTGCCCATCGGCGTGGACTGCGTGCCCTTCGTCGTGGTGCTCACGCGGTAGCGCGTCGTACCGACGGCGTACTCGACCTCCTGTGCTCCGAGGGGAAGGGCACCGAGGACCATCACGGTGGAAAGAAGAGCGGCGCGTCGATTCATGGGTGCGGCATCCTGGCAGTAGTTTAGATCGATCCGTAGTCCCCGTATACGCCCCTCCCCGCCAAAGGTTACTACGCATGAGATCCCAGACGACCGCGCGGCCCGTCGACAGCGGCCTCGTGAGCAGCGCGGCATGAGTGCCGAACACGACTCGCGCAGCGAGTTGAACGATTCGCCAGCGGTCATTCTCGAGCGCCTGCACGATGACGTGAGTCTTCCGGCGCGCGCTACGACCGGCTCGGCGGGATTCGACCTCCGGGCGCACCTCCGCGAGCGATTGGTTCGCTGTTCCAATGGCGAAGCGCAGTACGAGCGGAGTGCGAACGACGCCGCCGGCGAATGGGGGATCGAGCTCGCCCCGCGCGAGATGGCGTTGATCCCTCTGGGCTTTCGTACACGCCTGCCGCACGACATCGAGGCGCAGATCCGCCCACGGAGCGGTCAGGCATTCAAGCACGCGCTGACGGTCCCCAACTCACCCGGTACGATCGATTCGGACTACGCCGAGGAATGGATGGTGATCGTCCGGAACGACGCCCCCGTATCGCGGCGGATCGTGCACGGCGAGCGCATCGCCCAGGTCGTCTTCTCTCGCTTCGTCGCGCCCGAGCTTCGCGTGTCGCTCGTGGAGCGCACGAGCGAGCGCGCCGGCGGCTTCGGGAGCACGGGAAAGCACTAGGGCGCATCGCCGGCAATACGCGGCGCCCTCGTATGACGACAAGAAGAAGCCCCCCAGGAATACTCCCTGGGGGGCTTCGCATTTCATGGTGCCGGGCTGCCCGTGCATGCCCGTCGCGCATGAAGGGTCGGACCAGTCAAGCGTGGTCCGCGTTGCTCCGTAGAACTAGCGAGCTACGGTGACCTTGCTGGTCCGAGAGGAACTAGACAATGGATCACCTCCTCAGTTTTCGGGTTCGACATTCGGGCGAACTACCTGTATACCCAACTTCACCAGCGGTGTTCACCGACGCAAGTCGCGAGTCGACGAGCGGACTGAAACACGCTTGCGGCCGCTCCTCGTAGAGGGTGAAGTTGGAGGAGACACTCGGTCTCCTCTCTCACGACGTGCCTCACCAATGAATCGACGTCTCGTCGTCGCCTGGCTGTGCTCGCTCGTCAGTGCCGCGTGCGCGGGGACGGCGCAGGTCGCGACTCCCAAAGCGCCGCTGCCCCAAGGCGCTACAGCCGCCGCGAGCGCTCCTGCGGCAGCGCCGCCCACGCAGGACTATCTCGCGCTGGTCGCGTCCGAGGCGGTCGATCAGATCGCGGTCGTGCGATTCGGGCCTTCAGGGATCCGGATCGAAAGGACGGCGACGACCGGGATGATGCCAGCGGACGTCGACGGTCCGCACGGCGTCGCCGTGTCTCCCGACGGCAAGTACTACTACGTGTCGACGGCGCACGGGGCGCCGTACGGATTCCTGTGGAAGTACGCGCTGGCGAACGACTCGCTCGTCGGCCGGGTCATGCTCGGCAACTTTCCGGCAACGCTGCAGGTCACGCCGGACGGTGCCTTCGCCTACGTCGTCAACTTCAACCTGTACGGCGAGATGGTTCCGTCCAGCGTGTCGATCGTCTCGACCGATGAGATGGTCGAGGTCGCGCGCGTGACGACGTGTACGATGCCGCACGGCTCCCGGATCAACGTGCAGGGGACGAAGCAGTATTCGGCCTGCATGATGGATGACATGGTCGTCGAGATCGACACGCGCACGTTCGGCGTGTCGCGGCACTTCGTCGTGAGCAAGGGGAAAGAGCAGGGGATGCAGGGAGCGCCGACACACGCGTCGGCGAGCCTCGCGTCGCACGACATGGGCGGGCATGGCATGGAGCCGCCGAAGCCGGGGGACGTCAGCTGCTCACCGACGTGGGCGCAGCCGTCGGCCGACGGCAGTCGGCTCTTCGTCGCCTGCAACAAGAGCAGCGACATCGTGGAGATCGACGTCGCGAGCTGGCGTCTGCTTCGTCGCATCCCGGCGGGCGACGGCGTGTACAACCTCGCCGTGACGCACGACGGCAAGCTGCTCGTCGCCACGAACAAGCGTGGGAAGTCGGCATCCGTCTTCGACATTGCCAGCGGGACGGAGCTGGCCCGCATCCCGACGACGCGGCGCGTCGTGCACGGCGCGGCCGTGTCGAGCGACGATCGCTACGCGTTCATCTCGCAGGAGGGCGTCGGATCGGAGCCTGGCGCGGTGGACGTGATCGATCTGCGGGCCCTACGAAAAGTGGCGACGATCGACGTCGGTCAGCAGGCGGGCGGCATCGACTTCTGGAAGGTGGCACCATCCCGACCCTGAAAGCGCAGGTGAAGGAGTACTGGCGTACCAGCCGGTCCCATCGCCACAGCTTGCTGTTCGCGCTGCCCCTCCTGCTCGCGTACGAGCTCCTAGAAGCCATTGCACCGGTGCGCGCGGCTGGGGGAACCATCCGCAACGGCGCGGATGTGCTCATCACCGATCTCTTCACATGGATGCTGGGGCCCCGCGGGCCTCTCGTCTTCATGGCGCTGGTGATCGGCTTCGCGCTCTTCCTGATCATTCGCGACAAGCGCGGAGGGCGGGTGAGCGCGGGCACGCTCGCGGTCATGTTCGCCGAGTCGGTCGTGCTCGCACTCCTCTTTGGCGTCGTCGTCGGCACGGCGACGGTGCATCTCGTCGGGCCTCTTCGCTCACTCGCCGCCGGTGGGGGGCTGGACGGCGATCCCCTCTCCAGGCTCACGCTGTCACTCGGCGCTGGGCTGTACGAGGAGCTGCTGTTCCGGGTCGTCATCGTCGCGCTACTCTCGAACGGATCCCGCCTCTTGTTCGGGATCGGTCGGATCCCGGCGGGGATCTTCGCGGCGATCGGAGGAGCGCTCCTCTTCTCGGCATTCCATTACATCGGACCGTTCGGAGAGCCACTGCGGCTCGAGTCGTTCGTGTTCCGAACGCTGGCGGGACTGGCGTTCAGCGGGCTCTATCTGACGCGGGGCTTCGGCATCACGGCGTGGACACACGCCCTCTACGACGTGGCCGTGTTGCTGTGACGGCCGAAGGTCCGGTGCCCAGTGCGGGCGAGGGCGGCTAACTTCCGCGCTCGTCCCACCCAGCCCAGACCGTCGACTCGATGCCATTCGCCAAGTTCAAACTCCATCCCGACCTGCTCCGCGGTGTGCGGGAGCTCGGCTTCACGCGCGCCACTCCCATCCAGGATCAGGCGATCCCACCGGCCCTGGAAGGCAGGGATCTGCTGGCCTGCGCAATGACGGGAAGCGGCAAGACCGCCGCCTTCCTGCTTCCGATCCTGAATCGGTTGATGGACAAGCCCCGAGGGGTGACGCGCGCACTCGTGCTCACGCCGACCCGGGAGCTCGCCGCGCAGATCGAGGAGCACCTTCGGCAGTTGGCCGTGCACACGCCACTCTCGGGAGCGGCTGTCTTCGGCGGCGTCGGCATGGGTCCGCAGGAGCATGCATTCCGCAGCGGCGTGGACGTGATCGTCGCCACGCCGGGCCGGCTGCTGGACCACTTCAAGCACCCGTACGCGAAGCTCGACCGCCTCGAGGTGCTGGTGCTCGACGAGGCCGACCGCATGCTGGACATGGGGTTCCTGCCCGATATCCGCCGGGTCCTGAAGCACCTGCCGGCCCGTCGCCAGACCCTGTTCTTCTCCGCGACGATGCCGGGGCCGATCCAGGCCCTCTCGCGCGAGCTGCTGCACGCTCCGGCTTCGATCAACCTCGAGCGCCGGTCGGCACCTGCAGTGGGCATCCGACAGGCGGTCTACGCAGTGCGGGAGGAGCTCAAGCCGGCCCTTTTCGTGGAGCTGCTGCGCCGCGGGGACATCGGCAACGTGATCGTCTTCACCCGGACGAAGCATCGGTCCAACCGGCTGGCGGAGTACCTCACCAGCCAGGGGGTGTCCAACGCGCGGATCCATGGGAACCGATCCCAGGCGCAGCGCACCGACGCGCTGGATGGGTTCAAGTCCGGCCGGTATCG
>DASVNI010000312.1:0-15731 GCA_036383935.1 Gemmatimonadaceae bacterium
CAGCCGTTCGGACCGCGTTCAGCTCGGTACCACCTACCTTCATGTTGTCGATGCAATACACGACCCGAATCGGGTCACCCGACGATCGGACTGCCAAGCGTGCCTCGTGGACGCGATGGTGTTGCAGATAGACGACTGACAGGCTGAAGACGCACCGGTGACCTGGCCGCCGGCGCAATCCGACTTTCGGTTGCCCCTCCTTACGCAACTCCGACGCCGCCGGTCTATGCTCTTCGGTAACGGGAGCGCGTACGGAAGCTAGTCCGCCGACACGCCCGACGAACCCCGCGACGGCGGCGATCTGCCTCCTCGGATGTCATGGGGCGAGCCAGGGTTACGCGCCATCCAGCCCAGGATGCCGCGCCGGTCAACAGATGGAGGTGCGACGCAGAGTTCGCTTGCGCGTCCTTGGGATGTCGATGTCCACTTCCCCGTTGACGTGGGCAGCGTCCCGCGCTCCCGGCATGCTTCGCGGCGAGTACGCAACGAGGTGTGGCGACGACGGCACAAATAAAGCACGACGCGACCGCCGCACCCGACGCGCGGATGGCGGCAATCGATTGATATGAAAGTACTTATACGTCTTGGAAACCAAGCGCTCCTTCTTGCTTCCCTCTCGCGACGTCAGCACGGCGCCGGTTCGCGCCACTCGCATCTGAGCACTCCATGCCTGGCACCACGATGAACCCCGCCCGTGATACCTGCGAGCTCACCGTGATCGTCGGCAGTCTGGACGCGGGCACCCATCTGCCGGAGTGCCTCGAGTCCCTGCAGTCGGCCTGTGCCGGGCTCGACGCCGAGATCCTCGTCGTCGACGGTTCCGCCGCCTCCGGTCTCGATGCCATCCGGCAGCGATTCGCCTCCGCGCGGTTCATCGCGATGCCGCGTGGAACGCTCGTGCCCGCTCTCTGGGGACGTGGCCTGCGCGACGCTCGCGGGCGGATCGTCGCGTTTACCATTGCCCAGTGCCGCGTCGGGGCAGGGTGGGCGCGCAGTCTGATCGACGGCATACGGTCCGGCGCCTCCGGCGTTGGCGGGCCGCTCGACGTGCTTCCCGGGACGTCGGCCACCGGCCGAGCCACCTTCTACCTGCGCTATTCTGCCTGGCTGGGCTCGCCCGACGGACCGGTCCACGAGATCGCCGGCGACAACGCCGCATACGATCACGCCGCGCTTCGCGCTGTGCAGAGCGACGCCGCTGAGTCATTCTGGGAGGTCGAGGCCCACGCCCGCTTTCGCGAGGTGGGCCGATCCCTCATCATGCATTCTGACGCGACGGCGTGGTTCACGGACGACACCGCCCTCGCGACGATGGCCGCCCGGCGATTCGCGCACGGGCGTCATTCAGGAGCGTTTCGGGTCAGACGCGGCATTCGGACGCGATGGCAGATGGTGGCGGGAGCGCCCCTCGTTCCCGTCGTCCTCCTGGTGCGTGTGGCGCGGCGGGTGGCCCGTGCGCGGGGTCACGTGCTGCGTTTCGTGACGTCGCTCGGAGCGTTTCTTGTCCTCGCCGTCGCATGGGCAGCCGGCGAGGCAATCGGAGCATTCACGGCTGAGACAGAGATGCGCGAAGCGCTGAGGGCTGCATGACCCGAACGACGCCACGATCCTCTGATGCAATCGGACGGCTTGCCTCGCTCGCCGTGCCGCACGTCTCCGTCGTCGTCGCATCGAACCGCTCGCGCGCGTTGCTCGACGACTGCCTGAATTCACTCATCGCGCAGTGCGAGCGTGCGCGCGCGGAGCTCGTCGTCGCGCGCGATGACGACGAAGCCGGTCTCGAGGCCATCGCGAAGGCCTATCCATCGGTCAAGCTCGTTCCCGTCAAGCGCGGTGCGTCGATCCCGGAGCTCCGTGGAGCCGGAATGCGCGAGACGACCGGGGACATCGTCATGCTCACCGAAGACCACTGCGTGCCGGGTCCGCGGTGGGTCGAGGAGCTCTGCCTCGGCGTCGACAATGTCGCCGAGATCGCCGGCGGCGGCATGGACAACGCGCAGCGAAAGCGCGCGGTCGACTGGGCTGCGTACTTCTCCGAGTATGGCCTTTTCGCGACCACACGATCCGATGCCGGCGAATCGATGCAGCTGACCGGCGCGAACGTCGCGTATCGGCGCTCCATCGTCGGCGATGTGATCGCGTGGGCGAGCGCCGGTGAATGGGAGAACGTCGCGCACGAGCGGCTGCGTGCGCGTGGGAGCTCGCTCCACTTCGTGGAAACCGCGCCCGTCTATCAGAACAAGTCGTATCGCTTCTGGGAGTTCGTGCGCGATCGCTACGAGCACGGTCGCGACTACGCGAGAACTCGGCTCGTCGAGGAACGCGACGCACGCCGCTGGCTGCTCACGGTGGTGACGCCACTGCTGCCGGTCGTGATTCTCACGCGCGTCGCGCGCGCTGCAGCGCCGACCCGCTGGGGTCCATTCCTCCGCGCCCTGCCGGCGACCCTCGCGTTCGTCACCGCCTGGTCCGTCGGCGAGGCCGTCGGATACGTCCGCGGTCCGGCCCAGTCGCTACGTGGTGGCGATGGCCTTTGACCTCTCCGTCGTCGTCCCCTCGGTCAATGGGCTCGGCGATCTGATCGGCTGTCTCACTGCTCTCCAGGCGCAGGCCGCGGACGTCTCGCTGGAGATGATCGTCGTCGATCGCCTCGGCGACGGCGTGCGCCGCGAAGTGACTCGTCGATTCCCCGCGGCACGCGTCCTGGCCGTCCCGCCCGACACGACTATCCCCCAGATGCGTCAGGCCGCGTTCGAGGCGGCCACGGGCGACGCCGTTGCCGTCATCGAGGACCACGTCATCGTTCCCCCAGGCTGGGGCCGCGCGCTGCTCGATGCGCGGCGAGAGACCGGCGCGGTCGTGGGCGGCTCGATCGACAACGCGGCGCGGAGCTCCGTCGTGGACTGGGCGGCCTTTCTCTGCGAGTACAGTCACTGCATCACGCCCCTGACGGCGGGACCCACGAGCTCGCTGCCTGGCAACAACGTCGTCTACGATCGTGAGCTCCTTTTGCGCTATCGTGACACGATCGCTGCCGGCAGGTGGGAGAACTACTTGCACGATGCAATGCATCGCGACGGCGTTCCGATGGTGCTCCGCCCCGAGATCGGCGTCGGGCACAAGAAACACTACACCATCGGAGAGTACCTGTCGCAGCGGTTCCTGTACGCGCGTTCGTACGCAGGTGAGCGCGTGAAGGAGATGCCCCTCGCCAAACGGCTCGCCTACGGAGCCGCCGCGTTCGCTCTGCCGCCCCTGCTGATGTACCGCACCGTGGCGCGCGTACTCGCCAAGCGGCGCTATCGTGTGCAGCTTCTTCTGTCCATTCCGTTGCTCGTGCTCTTCATCATCTCGTGGACTGCCGGCGAAGTCGTCGGCTACTGGACGGGACCGGCAGACTCCCTCAGTCGCGTATGCTGACTCGGGCGTCGCTCACTCTGCGACCGAAGCGGATCTAGCGATGCGCATCGGTGTCGACGGAGCCTGCCTCGCGAACGGCCGAGGATACGGCCGGTTCACGCGAGAGCTGCTGCGCGCGCTGCTGGCTGCGGCGAGCGATCACCGATTCGTGGTGTATGGGGACCGCGATTCGCTCGCCGCGGTGGAGCTCGAGGCGCCGAATCTCGACATCGTCCACGTGCGACAGAACATGTCCCCTGCGAGCGCCGCCGCGGCTGATGGCTACCGCTCGCCGATCGACATGCTGCGACTCACGCGTGCGGTGTGGCGCGATCGGCCCGACGTCTTCTGGTCGCCGTCGGTGTACACGTACTTCCCGCTTCCGCCGGGACTGCCCGCGCTCGTCACGATCCACGACACGATCACCGAGCGCTTTCCCGAGCTCACGATGCCGACGCGTCGTGCGCGACTCTTCTGGAACGCCAAGGTGCGGCTCGCCCTCTGGCAGGCCACACTCGTGCTCACGGTGTCCGAGTTCGCCGCGGGCGAGATCGAGGAGATTCTCGGCGTGCCGCGCGCGCGGCTGCGCGTCGCTGGCGAGGCCGCGGCGCCGACCTTTCGGCCTGGCTCGATCGCGGACGCGCGCGCCGTCGCACGCAATGCCGGCGTCCCCGATGACGCGCCGTGGTTCACCTACGTGGGAGGATTCACCCCGCACAAGTACGTCGACAGGATCGTCCGCGCGCATGCCGTCCTCGTCGAGGAGGCGTACGAAGCAGGGAAGCCGGCCCCCTATCTCGTGCTCGTCGGGACCATGAGCACGGACAATTTCCACGGGGTGGGGTCGGGGATTCACGAAGCAGTAGCCGATTGCGGCACCGCGGATCTCGTCCGGTGGACGGGATTCCTTCCGGACGAGACGCTGCGACACCTGCTCACCGGAACCGCCGCGCTCCTGCTGCCCTCGGAGAACGAGGGATTCGGACTGCCGGCCGTCGAAGCGGCGGCGTGCGGCGCGCCGGTCATCGCCACGGTCGCCAGCCCGCTGCCACAGTTGCTGGAGGGCGGGGGCTACTTCGTCGCGCCCGGGGACACCGCCGCCCTGATATCGGCCATGCGCGCGCTTCTCGACGCGCGCGAGCGCGAGCGTCTCGGCGCGATCGCGCTCGAGCGCGCCTCGCGTCTCACGTGGCGAGCCAGCGCGCATGCGACGCTGGCCGCACTCGACGACGTCGTGACGAGCGGACGCCGCGTCTCACCCGTGCCCGCCGTCTCGTGACATCGCTCCGCTTCTGCATGGTCACGACGTTCTATCCGCCTCGCAGCTTTGGCGGCGACGCGGTGGCTGTGCAGTCGCTCTCGCGTGCGCTCGTACGCGCTGGCCACGAGGTGACCGTCATCTGCGACGACGATGCGTTTCGCACACTGACCGGCCGGCGCGACGCGCCACCTGCTGGCGGCGTCGATGGTGACGATGGAATCATCGTCCATCGCCTGCGAAGCGCGCTCGGCTCGGTCGCGGTCGGGCTCACCCAACAGACCGGGCGCCCCATCGTTCATGGGCGTACGCTTCGGCGCCTCCTCGACGAGGGCAACTTCGACGTCATCCACTTCCACAACGTCTCACTCGTTGGTGGGCCTGCGGCACTGGCGTACGGTCACGCCGTCAAGCTCTACACCGCGCACGAGCACTGGCTCGTGTGTCCGACGCACGTGCTCTGGCGGCACCGCGTCGAGCCGTGCACGGGTCGTGAATGCGTGCGGTGCCAACTGCGCTATGCTCGACCGCCGCAACTGTGGCGTCACACCGGATTGCTCGAGCGGCATCTCGACGAAGTGGACGCGTTCATTGCAGTCAGCGCCTTCAGTCGCGCGAAGCACCACGAGTTCGGGTTCTCGCGTGACATGGAGGTCATTCCCGGTTTCGTGCGTGATCCGGGCGTACCGCCGCGACGACGCGCCGCTGATGCGAGGCCGTATTTCCTGTTCGTCGGCCGTATCGAGTCGTTGAAGGGGTTGGATGACGTCATCGATCGATTCCGGACCTTCGAGGACGCCGATCTCGTGATTGCCGGCGTGGGTGCCGAGCGCGCCGCGCTCGAGCGCCGCGCGGCGGGAATCTCCCGGGTGCGATTCGTCGGCTTCCAGACGGGGCAGGCGCTCTCCGATCTGTACTCGGGCGCTCGCGGTGTCATCGCGTCGTCGCGTGGATTCGAGACGTTCGGGATGTCGGTCATCGAGGCATACAGCCGCGGCGTACCCGTCCTTGCGCGCAAGCTCGGCTCGTATCTCGAGCTCGTCGAAGGGAGTGGCGCCGGTCTGACGTTCGCCGACGCCGATGAGCTCGAGCGCGGCATGCGGACTCTGTTGGACGACGAGCGCCATGTCCGCATGGGCGAACGCGCCTACGCGCTCTTCCGCGATTCGTACAGCGAGGACGCCGTGCTCCCGCGCTACCTCGAGCTCGTCCAGCGCTTCCGGCCGTTCGCCTCGCCGGCGCCATCGCTCGCGCGACCTGGTGAGGCCGCGCACGTATGAGAGCGATCCTCACGTATCACTCCGTTGACGAGACCGGCTCGGTGATCTCCATCAGCGAGCGGAGCTTTCGCCGGCACATCGCCTGGCTCGCGCAGAGCCACGTGCGCGTGGTCCCCCTCGAGGAGATCACGAGCGTGTCGGTCGACGAGGACGCCGTCGCCATCACCTTCGACGACGGCCTGGCGAGCTTCGGCCGTGCTGCTGCGCCACTGCTCGTTGAGCACGGCCTCCCGGCAACGCTGTTTGTCGTCACCGACGCTGTCGGGTCCAGCAACGTCTGGCGTGGACGACAGGACCCAGGCATACCGGTGCAGCCGTTGCTCGACTGGGAGCAGCTCGGCGCGCTTCACGAGGCCGGCATCCAGCTCGGCGCCCACACGTGCACGCACCCGAGGCTCACTGCCCTCGACGGTGACGCCCTCGAACGCGAGATCGTCGCTTCGAAGCAGCGGTTGGCGCGCGAGCTCGGCGTTGACGCAAGGACCTTCGCCTACCCGTACGGCGCGGTGAGTCCGGCGGCGCGCGACGTCGTGGCACGCACGTTTCAATTCGGGTGCACCACACGCCTCGCTGCACTCGCGTCCGAGGAGGACCAGGCGATGCTGCCCCGGCTCGATAGTTATTATCTAAGGTCCCCGGACTCGCTGGAGTCCTGGGGCTCGCGGCGCTTCCGGATGCGCCTCGGACTATTGGCCGGCGCACGGTCGGTGCGTGGCTCGCTCACCCGGAGTCAGGTCCAATGACGTCGGCCCCCGAGCGTCCCTATCTCTCGATCGTCGTCCCCGTGAAGAACGGGCAGTCGGTGCTGCCCATCATGCTCGGCAACCTCGCACGCAGCGAGCTGCCGCGTGAGAGCTGGGAGCTCATCGTCATCGACGATGGAAGCACCGACGACTCCGCCGCGATTGCGAGCGAGTACGCCGATCTCGTGATTCGTCTCCCGGGTCGCTCGCGCGGCCCCGGCTACGCGCGCAATCGCGGCGTCGAACGCGCGCGTGGCGAATGCATCCTGTTCCTCGATGCCGACGTCGTCGTTCGCCCCGACACGCTCAGTCGCGTCGCGGCCACGATGTCGTCGCGTCCGGACGTCGACGCCGTCTTCGGCGCGTACTGCGATGAGCCGGCGGCGGCCGGCGTCGTGTCCCAGTATCGGAACCTGCTGCACCACTACACGCACGATCAGGAGCCTGGCGACGCGCAGACGTTCTGGGCAGGCTGCGGATGCGTGCGCCGTTCCGTGTTCGTCGCCGTCGGCATGTACGACGAGTGGAGATTCTCGCGCGCCCAGATCGAGGACGTGGAGCTCGGGTATCGGATGTCGGCGCACGGCTATCACATCCTGCTCCAACCCGAGATCCAGGTCACGCACCTCAAGCGGTGGACCTTTCGCGGGATGCTCAAGGCGGACTTCATGGATCGCGGCGTGCCCTGGGCGAGACTGCTCGCCGAGCAGCGGGCTCTCCTCGGTCCGGCGGCTCTCAAGGCGAAGACCCTCAGCCTCCGCGCGAAGGAGAAGAGCAACACCTTCTTCGTGTGCCTCGGGCTGCTCCTGCTGGCGATCTCGGTCAAGCCGAAGGACCATCTGCTCGCCACGCTCGGCGCCGTGTGCCTGCTGATCGTCATCATTCGCGGCACGCCGCTCTACGCGTTCTTCCGTCGGAAGCGCGGCCTCGTCTTCGCCATCTGCGGTGTCGTGCTCCACATGATCTACTACCTGACTGCCGCGGTCTCGGTGGTGTGGGGCGCGTTCCTCGCCTTGCTCGTCGGCGAGCCCAAGCCCGATCCGGCCGTCGAGGCGTTCTCGGAGCTGAACCTGGCCGCGTGGCCACCCGTTCCGCGCGATCCGAGCAAGTGGGCGAAGCCGACCGTCACCAAGACGAACGCCGCCGGACAGTGAGCGTCGTACCGCCGCGGTTCGTCTGCCCCGCGTGCCGATCGTCGCTCGAGCATCACACCGCGCCCGAGGAGCATTACGCGTGTGTCGCCTGCACGCGGCGGTATCCGGTCGTCATCGGCATTCCGGATTTTCGCCTGCGTCCCGATCCATGGATCGATCTCGAGGCTGACCGCGCCAAGGGCGTCGCGCTGGAAGCAGACACCCTCGATGCGGATTTCGGGACGACGGTGCGAGCGTACTGGGAGAGAACGCCCGACACGCCGCGCGCGCTTGCCGAGCGCTTCACTCGCTTCGTCGTCGAAGCCGAGCCACGCGCCAGCGAATGGCTCGCGCGTAATCTGCCAGGCACCCCGGGGACCGGATGGTGGCTCGACGTCGGATGCGGCACAGCGGACATGGTCCTCGCGGGCGCACGGCGGGGAGTTCCCATCATCGGAATCGACATCGCTTTCCGCTGGCTCGTCGTCGCGCGCCGCCGGCTCCAGCGCGCCGGCTATTCGGCGCCGCTCGTCTGCTGCAACGCGGAGCACCTGCCGTTCGAAGCGGCGACGTTCGAGCGCGTGGTGTCGCTCGGAACCCTCGAGCACTGTCTGGATGCCGGCCTCGCCCTCACCGAGAGCGCACGCGTCCTGCGCCCGGGCGGAGCATTGCATCTCCGAACGGTGAACCGTTACTCACTGCTCGGCGAGCCGCACGTCGGCGTGTGGGGCGTGGGGTTCGTGCCTCGCCGGTGGGCTGACGGCTACGTGCGCTGGCGTTCAGGCCAGCGTTACGAGCATCACCGGCCGCTCTCGCCGCGTGAGGTCCGCCGCGGCCTCTCGGCCGCGGGCTTCGATGCGGTACGCGTCGCGCCCGCCGCCTTGCTCTCGGCTGACCGTGCGCGCGCCGGCCCGCTCGCCACGGTAGCGCCCCTCTACGAGGCGGCGCGTCGCGTCCCCGGTCTGGCGCGTCTCATGACCTGGGGCGTGCCCCTCCTCGAGGCCGACGGCTCGATCGAGACGCATCGAAAGCGAGGGGCCTGACCGCGCTCGTCGCTCCGGCGGGATGGTGTTGCAATCCCCGCGACTCTTGCGTCTCCCGTCGGTGGCGCGAGGTAGTTTTTATCACCTGAGCACCGTGATCTCCTTCCACTCAGTCTCTTCGAACATGCTTGCTGTCCTCATTTCTGCTCCGTCCATTCGTCGCCCGATCCAGGCGGTGTCATGACGCCGCTCCTCGATTCGCGCGGCGAGTCGTCTCCGGTGTACACACCGGACAGCTCGCATTTTCGCGTCGCCGTGATCGGACTGGGTAACGCCGGACACACGCTGCACCTGCCGGCGCTCGCCGGCATGACGTCCGCCACCGTGGTTGGTGCGGTGGACCCCGACGCTGGCCGGCGGGAGCGCGCCGCCTCCGCCTGGAAGGTGCCCGTGTTCGCGGAGTTCGACGAGATGCTTCGCGAGGCCAAGCCGAACGTCGTCGTCATCGGGACGCCGCCGGACAGCCACGCCGACTACTGCCTGCGCAGCTTCGCTGCTGGTGCGCACGTGATCTGCGAGAAGCCCTTCACGTCGAGCATCGACGAGGCGAATGCGGTGATCGCGGCGGCGGCAGCCGCGAACCGTCGCGTCGCGCTGAATCACGAGTTCCGCGAGATGCCGATCTTCCGCGCCCTGAGGGACGCGGCGGCGCGCGACGGACGCGAGGTCGTGTTCGCGCAGGTGTGGCAGTTGATGGATCTCCCCCCCTGGGCGGAGCCGGGTTGGCGCGGACAGATGCTGCGCCGCACGCTCTACGAGGCCGGCGTTCACCTCGTGGATTTCCTCATGGCGCTCTTCGGCGAGCGACCCATCTCGGTGACTGCCTCGGTGTCGACGTGCGGTGTGCGCGAGAGCGAGAGCGACGCGGTCGCACTCTGCACGCTGGAGTTCAGTCGCGGGCGGCTCGCGCAGATCATCCAGAATCGCCTGTGCAAGGGCGAGACGCAGTACTTCGAGGTGCGCGCCGAGACCGGCGACGCGTCGTTGCGCGCCTCGTTCGGTGGGCGTGCACGCATCACCGCAGGCCTCCATCGCAGCACGCGTCCCCACCTGCGGGTCGACTACGGCGTGTCCGGCATGGCTTGGGAGGAGTCGGGCAACCAGCGCCGCCCTCTTGGCAGGAATCCCAAAGAGCCGGGGATGATCGCCACGCGAAATGTCTTCGAGCGCACGCTGGAGGCATTCGCTCGCGGCACGCTCCCTCCCGCTACCGGCGAGGACGGGCGTGATGTGCTGGAGGTGATCGCCGCCGCGTACCACTCGGCGACGACGGGTCGGCGCGTCCAGCTCGACAGCGACGAAGTGAGAGGCTTGGCCCCGATGCACATGGGCGCCCTGCGGGAAGCCACCGTCTGACCGTGTCCGCCGCCCCGCCGCCCGTGCGCGCCGCCGTCGTCGGGGCCGGACTGATGGGGCGATGGCACGCGCACGCGATCCGCCGCGCGGGTGGTCGCGTCGCCGTCATCATCGACGCCGATGCTCGACGCGCCCGAGAGCTGGCCGCGCGGTGCCCGGAGAAACCAGAAATAGCCGCGGATGCCGGTTATCTGTTCTCCGGGTGCGCCATCGATGTCGTGCATGTCTGCACGCCGGTCGATAGTCACGAGGCCGTAACCGGTGCTGCGATTTCCGCCGGTGCGCATGTCGTCGTGGAGAAGCCGCTCGCGCCAGACGCCGCCAGCGTCGAAAGGCT
Organism: Gemmatimonadaceae bacterium; assembly: GCA_036383935.1. Lineage (GTDB taxonomy): Bacteria > Gemmatimonadota > Gemmatimonadetes > Gemmatimonadales > Gemmatimonadaceae > AG11. The sequence goes on from DASVNI010000312.1 coordinate 10,550, forward strand.
TCACGGGCTTGCGGCGGAGCGGGGGGTGCTCCTGTGCCCCGTGCACCAATTCCTCTATCAGCGAGGGGTGGTCAGCGCCGCGGGCTGGCTAAAAGAGTTGGGCACGATCCGGCATTTCGAGCTGGTTGCATGCTCTGCCGGAGCGGATCGTGGATCGAGCGAGGAGCGTGAGCAGGTGGCTCGCGATATCCTGCCGCACGGCCTATCGCTCGCGCGTCGCCTGCTAGGCGCCAGTTGGCTCGAGTCGGGATGGTATGTCGCGCCCGGAGCGGCCGGCGAGATTCACGCGTCGACCTCGTGCGAGGGCGCGTCCATCTCGATCATGGTGTCGATGAGCGCGCGTCCCACGGAGAACTCGCTCACGATCCGGTGCGACCGCGGCACCGTGCGAGCCAATCTGTATCACGGCTACGCCGTGTTGGAACGAGGCACTCCCTCGAGGCTCGACAAGTTGGCGCGCCCATTCTCCGGCGCTGCGCTCGTCCTTGGCGCGGCGACGGGCAACCTCGCGCGCCGCGCCGTGCGAGGTGAGTCCGCATACCCCGGCCTGCGCGAGCTCGTCGAGCGCTTTTACCGGGCGACCATCGGTGAGCTCGAGCCGCCGATCAGCGCGGCCGAGTCGATCGACGTGGCGCGCGCACGAGACAGCCTCGTCGGAGCACGAGTCGTCGTCTGATCTGCGACACACATAATGCAACGCGGCCCCAGTGCATCATGCACCGGGGCCGCGCCCTACATCGAGGCCAGCAGTTCGATCAGCCCGGGCCGCGGCAGTTCGAGTGGTACTGCATGTTGCCCTGGTCGATGAACGCCCCGCTCGGTCCAAGGAGCTCGACGCCGTTGAGCTTCACGTAGAGGATGTCCGTGCCCTTGCCTGGCTCTCCGCCATCCCACATGCGCACTTCCACCGCGACACCGTTCTTCGCGGTCCCGGTCGAGATCCGCGAGTTCGTGAGCGACGACAGGGGGCCGCTCGCGATCGGGCCATACGTATCGACGTTCGCGACGTGGTTGTCGACGCCGTTCGCCTCGACGTGGAACTCGCTCAGGATGCCGCCACCCGGCTGATTTCCGCCGATGTTGCCACTCACGACCACCTTGACGCCGTTCACCGTTGCGACGAGGCGACCGAAGGTGATGAAATCGCAGACGGGCGGGGGTGCGACCGCCACGTTGACGAAGCTGGCCACATCACCATGGTACTTGTTGATGTAGACCGTCGCCTTGCGTCCCGGCACGTCGACGCTGCCGGCCTGCGCGCCCGGTCCGCTCAGGGTGATGGACTGGAGGTCGGTGCCTGGCGCTGCGTTCTCGACGATCGCCAGGATCGCCGGGGCATCCGAGCTGCCCCCCGTCGTGCGCGTATACACATCCGTACAAACGGGGGTGCCCGGCGTCACGACCGTGATCGACGGCGCGGCGACGAGGACGTCACCCGCGTTGGTCGTACCGCTGTTGGTCACCGTGAAGGTGTACGTCCCGGCAGGACCGTTCTTGCACAGGGTGGCAATGCCGGCTGAGCCGGTCGAAGGCACCACATCCGCCCGGAGGCCGGTTGGCGCGGCGAAACGCGAGCTGTCGCCGCCATTCGAACACGCCACGACCAGCGCGATGGACGCGCAGGTCGCTACCGCTGAACCAAGCTTCAGATTTCGCATTGAGATGGGATCCTCGAAAAGAAGGGGTAGGGTCGCAAGCGGGCTCGTAAGCAAACGCGGGACCGAGGCGTGCGCTCACGCTTGAGTGCGTCTAGACGCGATCTAGGAGCCTTCACGAGGTCGCCAGAGCAACCTGAGCGTTGCACGAGAGGCGCAACCTTGCTGCAGGCGCGCTGCGACAAATCGGGCAGATAGGCGCTGGGGACCCCGGGGAATCGGGGAGAGGGGCTCCCGGTCCCCCACAGCCCCTCGCCGCTTCCGTCGCGAGCTCACCGCCGCAACAACGAGTGTGCTGCCGCCACAACGACGAAGCCGCTCTCCCCTTGGGGGCGCCGCAGGTTGGCGCCCAGCGCCCAGAGTGCCCCAAAGAAAAACGCCGCGGGCTAGCCCGCGGCGTTTCACATCCAGGGAGCTTCGGATGGCCTAGTGCGCACCCTTCCGGAAGAACATCACCGGCAGCGTCTTGGCCATGATGCGCATGTCTTCGACGACGCTCCGGCGCTCGATGTAGGCCAGATCGTACTCGACCTTCCGGCGCACGTCATCGATCGACGTGTCGTAGTTCTGGTTGATCTGCGCCCAACCCGTGATACCTGGCTTCGCCCGCTGCCGCATCTGATAGCGGTCGATCTCCTTGCGCAGCTGCATGAAGATGCTGGGACGCTCCGGCCGCGGGCCGACGATGTTCATATCGCCCTTGATGACGTTCACCAGCTGCGGGATCTCGTCGAGCCGCGTCCCGCGGAGGACGCCACCGATCGGAGTGACGCGGGCGTCGTTCTTCGTCGCCCACACGGCACCGTTGGTTTCCGCGTGCACGGTCATCGTGCGGAACTTGTACATCGTGAATGCCCGGCCGCCGACATCGACCGCTCGGCGGTCGCCACCACGGCGGCCGATGGAGCGGCGATCGCCCTTCCGCTGCGCGCCGCGCCGCTCGATGAAGGACAACCCGACAACCGAATCATCGACCCCGCCACGCACATCTCCCGAGCGACCTCGAGTAGCGCGGCGCTCGCCGACACCACGGCGGTCGCCACCGGCTGTCCTGCGGTCCACACCGACGCGGGTCTGCCGATAGATGATCGGCCCGCGCGAGGTCGCCTTGACCGCAATTGCGATGAGCAGCAGCAGCGGTGACAGGACGGCGAGGGCGACGAATGCGATGGAGAAGTTGACGGCGCGATTGAGGCGATCCGAAGTGAGAATCGCGCGCAGACGGCTCTCCGCCGGTTGAATGACGGATTCGGGCGCCGCCGCAACCGGTTCGTCGAATACCGGGAACGAACCCGTGACGATGGTACTGGGATCAGCGCCGCGAGAAGCCATACGAGATTGCCCAGAGGAGTGAAGTCGCCAGCCCGACGATCGGAACGATCTGAGCCAATCCGCGCTGCGATTGGGTACCGACCTCGATCGAGTCACCGTCGCGCAGTGACAGTTGATCGAGCGTGAGTCCCTGGTTGAAGGCAGACTGCGTATTGCGAGAATCGTACAACTCTGCGGCACCGCGTCGAATCTTGGTCTTGTTGAGGTCTGCGGTACCGCCCGGGCCGCCGGCGCGCATGATCGCTTCACTCAACGGAATGTCGGGCGGCATGAAATAGAAGCCGGGCTTGCCGACCGGCCCGAGAATCGACAGCCGCACCAGCGGCGTGGCGCGGACGCGCGAGTCCTTGATGTACTTGGAGATCACCGCCGCCATCTTGTCTTGCAGCTCCGAGCGAAGGACGCCAGCCAGCGAAACGTCGCCGATGTCCTTCAGGTTGATCTTGGAGCCCGCCGTTACCGGAACCGTGTCGCTCTGCGTCACGCTCCCTTCGATGACCAGTCCAATGCGATCACCGGGGCGGAAATCACCCTCGGTAAGGCGCGCGCGAAGCTCGCTCGCACGAGCGCGATCGTTTTCCGAGCCTCGCGAAAGCCGGTCAGACAGTGCCGTGAGGTCGCTACGGGTCGCCATGGGCTGCATCGTCTCATATCCCGATGCGCGCCCCTGTGCCTGTGCGCCGCTCAAGGCACTCAGAACGAGGACAGCACCTACTGTGGCGCCTCGGATGACCGAACGTGACCCGAATTGCCCTTTGTGCGTCGATGGGGAGAACATGCCGGGTACCGATGCACTCGGCATGCTCAGCCGGCAGTGTTGGAAGCGATTAATCAAGTGAAGGTGTGGCAATCAGTTAGAGAGTCGCTCTTTTTCGTGACCCGCGATCGGTCACTCAAAGTGTAGCAGGGCCCCAACATAAGGCTGTTTACCGACCACACGAACGCGAGTGTAATCACACTCCGGCCTGGGACAAGGCAATAACCGGTCCTGTCGCGATTCTTCCGCGCTGTTGTGGAGCCTTTGCCGCAACATCGGTCGCGAAAGTCACGTAGCTCGGTCGTATCTGTAACGGTTGCAAAGCGTTAGCTTTTCTGCGGTGTCCGCATACAACATGCATGCACCACCGAGTGTCCGGGCTCGACCAGTGTCGAACGGACCGCGATCCGCATCCGATTCTCGCGATGTGGCATGCGACCTCCATGCACCGAGGGTGTAATGCCCGAGTTGGACTCCACTCCCCCTCTTGTCCTGATCGCCAGCGACCAGGAGTGGTCCGGACGCTCGCTCGAGACCATCATCGGTCCGCGCGGCTATGCCGTCGTACGAGCCCACACGGGCAATCAGGTGTTGGAGACTGCGCGCAACACCCATCTGGATGCGCTCATCCTCGACGTCCGACTCCCTGACATTGATGGTATTACGCTCTGCCGGCAACTGCGGGAGCAGCGCATCATCTCTGCCAGCACTCCAGTCGTGATCACCACGTCGGTGCAGGCGACGCGCGCCAGCAGCCTTGCCGCTTATGCCGCGGGTGCTTGGGATTTCTGCCCGCAGCCGGTGGACGGCGATATCCTCGTGCTGCGCCTCGACACCTTTGTTCGGTCCAAGCGGGAAGCCGATCGAGCACAGGAAGAGAGCCTGCTCGATGAGGCGACGGGCCTGTACAACTTCCGAGGCATGGCTCGACGGGCGCGCGAGACGGGCGCCGAAGCGCTCCGAGTTCGAGGTGCGATGGCCTGCGTCGCCCTCGCCCCCGTCATGGACGAACTCCAGTCCGGTGAGTCCGCCGAAACCCTGGCGAAGGGAGTGGGTGAGCATCTCGGTGTTGCACTCGCGCGGACTGCGCGTGCATCCGACGTGATCGGTCACCTGGGCCGAGGCGAGTTTGCCGTCATCGCTCCTGCGACGACGCCCGAGGGGGCGGAACGGCTCATGGAGCGTCTTCAGCGTGCCCTCGAGAGCATCTCGGTGCCCGTCGGACGCGGGACCCGCGCCTTTCGCGTGCGCGGAAGCTTCTTCGCGGTCCCTGACTATTCCGAGGCGTCGATTCACGTACTCGAGATGCTCGAGCGCGCGTCATCCTCGCTGCACGCTCACCGCGGTCTCGCCGACTATCCGGCGCCGGAGTACGCGCAGGCTCCTCCGCTGTAGACCCTCGCCAACTGACCGCAATAAAGAAGGGGCGACGGATCGA
>DASVNI010000313.1:0-3047 GCA_036383935.1 Gemmatimonadaceae bacterium
TTCAGATCGAGCAGAGGTACGGACATGTGATGCCTGTATGAACTGGACGTCGCGTCGCACGTCGCGACGCGATCGATGTCAGAGTCTGGTGCGAAGTGGAATGGGCACCTCTCGGCCGGTCTTCGCCGACTCGTAGATGCCGAGGATGAGCTCGAGCGACTTGCGCCCCGCCCGCCCGTCCGTGTCCGCGCGCGCCTCGCCGTGCAGCACGCGGAGCACGTTGCGGTAGTAGCCTTCGTGCCCGAAGCCGTAGACGTTCGGCGGATTGGTGTTCGCCGCCTCGACGAGCTTGTCGTCGTCGTCGTATTCGGCGAACAGCCAGGTATCCACGCGGTTCACCGCGGTACCGCCGATCTTGACCGAGCCCTTCTCACCGAGGATCGTGATCGATCCCTCGAGGTTGCGCGGGTAGGTCAGCACGGTCACCTCGATCACGCCGAGGGCGCCGGAGCGGAACTTCAGGAGGGCGACGCCGGAATCCTCCGCCTCGATGCGTCGTGCCTGTGTCGCCGTCTTGGCCATCACGCTCTCGACCGGGCCGACGAGCCACTGCATCAGATCGACGTAGTGCGACGCCTGATTCATGATCGCCCCGCCGTCGAACTCCCAGGTCCCGCGCCACGGCTCGGCGTCGTAGTACTCCTGGGGCCGCGTCCACCGGACGGTGACGTTCGCCGAGTAGATCCGCCCGAACCGACCCTTGTCGATCGCGCGCTTGAGGAGCTGGATGGGCGGATTGAGCCGGTTCTGCTTCACGACGAAGAGGTGCACGCCGGCGTTGTCGCAGGTCTGCACGAGCTCGTCGGCCGCGGCGAGCGAGATCGCCATCGGCTTCTCGGTGAGTACGTGGCGTCCGGCGCGCGCGGCGGTCATCCCGTGTTGCGGATGCAGGCCGGACGGTGTGCAGATCGACACCAGATCGCTCGGGACCGCGGCGAGCATCTCGTCCAGCGATCCGAAGGCGGGCACCCCCTGCTCCGCGCCGACGGCCTGCGCCCGCGCGAGATCGCTGTCCGCAACCGCGACGAGCTGCAGCCCCTCGATGCGCTTGATCGCCTCGAAGTGATTACGGCTGATCCGGCCGCACCCGAGGAGGGCGACGCGCACCGGTCCCACCACGGTCGACAGAGTCATCGCGGTCCTCCCGTGCGGCGGATGCCCTCACCGTCCGGCTCGTAGGTCGAGCCACAGGCGGCACAGGTGCCGCGCCCGCTGTCCGGTAGCCGCTCGCCGCACTGGCACATCCAGCCGATCCGGTGCGCCGGCACTCCGACCATCAGCGCGTAGTCCAGCACATCCTTCGCCACGACCGCGCCCGCGCCGACGAACGCGTACTCGCCCAGCGTGGTGCCGCAGACGATGGTCGCGTTGGCGCCGATCGTCGCGCCGCGCCGGACCAGCGTGCGGCGATACTCGTTGCGGCGCGAGACGTGGCTGCGCGGATTCAACACGTTCGTGAAGACCATCGAGGGTCCGCAGAACACGTCGTCCTCCAGCTCCACCCCCTCGTAGATCGACACGTTGTTCTGGATCTTCACGTTGTTGCCTATCCGGGTGCCGTTCATGACGACGACGTTCTGCCCGAGGGAACACCGCTCACCGATCACGGCACCGCCCAGGACGTGGCAGAAGTGCCAGACCTTCGTGCCCGCGCCGATCGTCGCCCCCTCATCGACGTAGGCCGATTCATGCACCACGGCAGTCGGATGGACGCTCACACTTCCACTGCCGCGGCATCGAGGATGTCCTGCTGCCACTCCTGCAGCGACCGAACCGCGGGGCGCCGCGACTTGAGCGACAGGATCGCGTCCGCCGCCGCACGCGCCGCCGACATCGTGGTCGTATACGCGATGCGCTGGCGGATCGCCGCCTGACGCAAGGTATAGTCGTCCCACTGGGCGTGCTTGCCGAGCGGCGTGTTGATGAGCAGGTCGACGTCGCCGTTCACGATCATGTCGAGGCAGTTCGGCCGCCCCTCGTGCACCTTGAACACCGAGCTCACCGGGATCCCGCGCGTCCGCAGATAGTTCGCCGTGCCGCGCGTGGCGAACAGCTTGAACCCCATCTCCTGGAAGAAGCGCGCGACCGGCGTCACCGTCTTCTTGTCGGAGTCGTTGACGGTGATGAGGATGGAGCCCTCGAGCGGGAGCCCGTTGGACGCCGCGAGCTGCGCCTTCGCGAAGGCGGCACCGAACGACTCGGAGATGCCCATCACCTCGCCGGTGGACTTCATCTCGGGACCCAGCACCGGATCGGTGTTGGAGAACTTGCTGAATGGGAACACCGCCTCCTTCACCGACACGAAGGGCGGCATCACCTCCTCGGTGAACCCGATCTGCTCGAGCGTCTCTCCGCACATCACGCGCGCCGCGTACGACGCGAGAGGCGCGCCGATCGCTTTCGAGACGAAGGGGATCGTGCGGCTGGCGCGGGGATTCACCTCGAGCACGTACACGACACCGTCGCGGATCGCGAACTGCACGTTGATCAGTCCGACGACCTTGAATGCCTTCGCCATGGCGATCGTCTGCTCGCGCATGGTCTGCATCGCGCGCTCTTCGATCATGTACGGCGGGAGGACGCAGGCGGAGTCGCCCGAGTGGATTCCGGCGTCCTCGATGTGCTGCATGATCCCACCGATCACGACGTTCTCTCCGTCGGAGATCGCGTCGACGTCGACTTCGAACGCATCCTCGAGGAACCGGTCGATCAGCACGGGGCGCTCCTCGGACGCGAGCGCCGCCGTCGCGAAGAAGCCTTCGAGCGACGGCGCGTCGTAGCAGATCTGCATCGCGCGGCCGCCCAGCACGTAGCTCGGGCGCACGAGCACCGGATACCCGATGCGCTCTGCAGCCGCGAGCGCATCCTCCAGGCGCGTCGCCGTGCCGCTCGGCGGTTGCGTCAGGCCGATCTCGCGCGCGATCTGCTCGAAGCGGCGACGATCCTCCGCCGCGTCGATCGAGTCGGGCGATGTCCCGAGGATCGTCACCCCCGCTGCCTCGAGACCGCGGGTCAGCTTGAGCGGCGTCTGCCCGCCGAGCTGCACG
>DASVNI010000314.1:0-3785 GCA_036383935.1 Gemmatimonadaceae bacterium
GCTACGGCCGGCGGATGATGAACGTGCCCTTCGCGCTGCTGCTCTTCTCGCTGCGCAAGCGCGGGCTCGACCTCTTCGTGCACGAGGTCGCGATGCCGGTGCGGCTCGACCGCACCCCGCGCCAGAACGTCGCCGGCATGGTGCACGGTGTCATGGCGTGGCTCGCCACGCGCGGCGCGCGCAACGTCTTCGTCACCATCCCGGAATGGCACGCGCGCCTCGCGCGACTCGGTGCGCGGCACGTCGCCGGCCGCCGCGAGGTGTCGTGGGTACCGGTGCCGTCGAACGTGCCCGATGAAGTGGATCCGATTCGCGTTCGTGCTATCCGCCAGGGGCTCCTCGAGACGCGCCGGCGCACGATCGTCGGACACTTCGGCACCTTCGGTCGCTTCCACGTCGCGCTCCTCGCCCCGACGGTCGCGCAGATCCTCGACGACGGCACCGATCGCGTCATGCTGTTGATCGGCCGCAATGGCGCGCTGCTCCGCGACACGATCGTCGTCCAGCGCCCCGATCTCGACGCGCGCATCACCGTCACCGGCGAGCTCCCGGCGCAGGAGGTGAGCGCGCACCTCGTCGCCTGCGACGTGCTCCTCCAGCCCTACGACGACGGCATCAGCGCACGCCGCAGCACGACGATGGCCGGCATGGCACTCGGCAAGGCGATCGTCTCCAACCGCGGCGTGGCGACGAGCGAGCCCTGGACCGACGGCCACGTCGCCCTGCTCACCGACACGCCCGATCCCGCGGCACTCGCCAACGCCGTGTCCACCCTACTCACCGACACGGAACGCCGTCACCTCCTCGGCCGCGCCGCGCGCCACGAGTATCAGCTACGCTTCACCCTCGAGCACAGCATAGCGACGCTGCGCGGCACCGCGCCCGAACCTCCGAGCAGTTCAAGCGGCCCGCATTCCGGGAGCCCGTATGCCAGTCTGAGTACCAAGTACTCAGTACTACCTACTGGGAGTGGCCGTTCAGAGATGCCGCGCATCCTGATGTTCCACACAACGTTGCCCGAGCCCGGCCGCAAGCTCGGCGGCGTGGAGGTGGCCGTCCACCGGCTCTCCAACGCGCTCGTGCAGCTCGGCGTCCCCGTCACCGTCGCGAGCCTCGGCCCCGCCCCCGCCGACGCGTTGTATCAGCATCGCCGGCTCTTCGCGCGCACACGCTGGCTGCGCGACTCGCGCGCCGGCCGCCTCGCCGTGCTCCCCGCGCTGCTGAATGGTCTCGGCGTGCACGACCACGACGTCGTCCATTTCCACGGCGACGACTGGTTCACGCTCCGCCGTCCGCGCGCCACGGTGCGGACGCTGTACGGCACCGCGCTCCGCGAGTCACAGCACGCCACGCGCGCGCCGCGCCGCGCGCTGCAGTACCTGCTCTACGGCGCCGAACACCTCTCGCACCGGTGGGCCACCGTCACCGTCGCTCTCGGCCGCGACGAAGCCGAGGTGCACGGCATCGAGCGCATCATTGGCTGCGGCGTGGACGACACCGTGTTCCGGCCCGGTGCCAAGAGCGAGCAGCCACGGCTGCTGTACGTCGGACTCTGGGAGGGACGCAAGCGCGGGCGCTGGCTCTACGACCTGTTCGTCGAGCGCATCGCGCCGCGGTATCCCAACGCCGAGCTGCACTTCATCGCCGACCGCGCGCCGCCCGAGCATCCGCAGGTGCGCTTCACGCACTTCCCCGACGACGCCGCTCTCGCGCAGGCGTATCGCGAGGCGTGGGTGTTCGCGCTGCCGAGCACGTACGAGGGCTTCGGCATCCCATACCTCGAGGCGATGGCGAGCGGCACGCCCGTCGTCGCCACGCCGAACCCCGGCTCGAGCGAGCTGCTCGGCGGCGGACGATTCGGCGTCCTCGCCGAAGACGCAGCCTACGCTGATGCGCTGCTCGCGCTGCTGCGCGATCCGGAAGAGCGCGAGCGCTTCGCCGCGGCAGGGCTCGAGCGCTCGCGCGAGTACGCGTGGTCGCACATCGCGAGCGAGTATCTCGCCGTCTATAACGAGGCGGTAGCCCGTTACCGCACCGTACACCAGATGAGAGGTTAGCCGATGTGCGGCATCATCGGCCACTGCGGCCCCGACGCACGTCGCGTCGCATCTCGTCTGCCCGCGGCGCGCGACGCGATGCTCCATCGCGGCCCCGACGACGCCGGTCTCTGGTCCGACGACCGCGTCGTGCTCGGCGCGCGTCGCCTCGCCATCCTCGATCTCTCGAGGAATGGCCACATGCCGATGGTGAGCCCGGACGGCGCGTTCGTGCTCGTCTTCAACGGCGCGATCTACAACTACGTCGAGCTGCGCGCCGAGCTCGCGCGCGAGGTGCCCTTCCGCTCCACCGGCGACACGGAGGTCATCCTCAACGGCTTCCGCGTCTGGGGATGGGACCGCCTCCTCGACCGGCTCGACGGCATGTTCGCCTTCGCGATCTGGGACACGCGCGAGCGCACCCTCTACGCCGCGCGCGACCGGATGGGCGAGAAGCCCTTCTTCTACGCACGGCACGATCGCGGTCTCTCCTTCGCTTCGACACTCGGCGCTCTCGTCGGCCTGCGCGGTCGTGCTCCTGTCGTGAACCCCCGCGCGCTCGACGCGTACCTCACGTACCAGGCGGTGCCCGCGCCGCTCGCCATGTTCGAGGGGACGTTGCAGCTCCCGCCCGCGCACGAGCTGCGCTTCTTCCCCGACACGGGCGAGCTGCGCGTCACGCGCTACTGGGATCTCCGCTTCGCTCCCAAGCAAGACGTCTCGGAGCACGAGGCGCTGGAGGCCATCGACGACATCGCGCGCCGCGCCATCGCGCAGCGGCTCCGCAGCGACGTGCCCACCGGCACACTCCTCTCCGGCGGTGTGGACTCCAGCCTCGTCACCGCGATCGCGAGCCAGGAGTTCGGTCGCCCACTCGACGCGGTGACGATGGGCTTCGACGATCCGGCGATCGACGAGCGTCCCTTCGCCCGCGCCGTCGCGACACGACATGGCGTCACGCTGCACGAGGAAGTCCTCTCGTCGAGTGTCGCGAGCGACCTGCCGTCGATCGTCTGGCACTACGGGCAGCCGCTCGCCGACGTCTCGATCGTGCCGAACTACTACATGGCGCGCGCCGCGCGACGGCACATGACGGTCGCCCTCGTCGGCGACGGTGCGGACGAAGCGTTCGGCGGCTACGCACGCCCGATGATCGCGCGCGCGGCGTCCATCTACCGCCGCATCGCGCCTGGCCCGCTGCGCCTCGCGCTCGGCGCGGTGCTCGGCGAACGGCCCGGCGTGCGCGAGGGCGCCGTCGTGCCGCGCAAGCTCGCGCTGCTCCTTCGCGCCGGCGCGCGCTCCGCCGCGGACGCCTTCGTGTACGATCGCGCCTTCCGTCGCCTGCGCGCGGGTGCGTACGCCCCTGCGCTACGCGCGGCCATCGGCGACTGGCATCCCGATGTGCTCTATCGCGAGGCATGGTCGCGCGCCGTCGGCGTGGACGACGTGGACCGCGCGCTCTACGGCGATCTCACGACGTACCTCCCCGATCAGCTCCTCGCGAAATCCGACGTCTCGGCGATGGCGCACGGGCTCGAGATGCGCTCGCCCTTCCTCGGCCGCGAGATTCTCGAGTACGCCGCCACACTGCCGACGTCGCTCCGCCTGCAGGATTGGGACACGAAGCATCTGCTCAAGCGCGTCGCCGAACGCTACGTGCCCCCTGAGGTGCTGCAGCGCCGCAAGCAGGGCTTCGTCATCCCGGCCTCCGACTGGCTGCGCCGCGATCTCGCGCCACTGGCCCGGGGG
>DASVNI010000315.1:0-7268 GCA_036383935.1 Gemmatimonadaceae bacterium
GTCGCAGGTCCGGCCGAGGATGCCCGGGAAGACGTTGGATTCCCGGTTGAGGAGGTAGGACTCCGTGTAGCGACCCTGGGCGATCAGCCGGAGGTACTCGGGCACATTGGTGTGCGCCGGGCAGGCCCATTGGCAGTCGACGACTTTATGGTAGTACGCCGGGCGGGAGACGTCGGCTGGACCAGGCATTTCCGGGCTGCGGGTAGGGGGCTACCGCCTGAACGGATGGGTCAGGTGGGAGATACTACTTTGGCACGTGGGCCATGAGAACGCCATAATGGAATTCTGGCGCAAGAGGGTAGGCGAACACGACAAAACCGAGAGCTCCGGTCGATCTCGCATTTCTTCTATCACGTGACCACCGCATACGGCATTTTGCGTAATCAGGGCGTGCGCCTCACGATGGGCGACTTTCTCGGGAACTGGGGTGCCGCCCAACCCGATCGTTGAGGGTTCAAATGGAAATGGCGTATCGAGAGCGGTGGGAGGCTGAGATCGTAGCGATGCAGCGGGTGCTCGCCGGCGTCGCGATGACGGAGGAGTGTAAGTGGGGTAAACCCACGTACACTGTGGACGGGAAGAACATCGTCATCATCCAGGGCTTCAAGGAGTACTTCGCACTGGGCTTCTTTCAGGGCGCCCTGTTGAAGGATCCCAAGAAGGTGCTGGTGCAGCTCGGCCGGGTGCAGGCCGGGCGCGTGATGAAGTTCACCAGCGCGAAGGAGATCACGGCCCAGGCGGCGACGATCAAGGCCTACGTGCGCGAGGCCATCGCCGTCGAGAAGGCTGGGCTGCGGATGAAGCCGAAGAAGACATCGGATTTCCCCGTCCCCGCGGAGCTGAGCGAGCGGTTCCGGAGGGATCCGCGTTTCAAGCGCGCCTTCGAAGCGCTGACGCCGGGGCGGCAGAGGGGATACCTGCACCACTTCGCGGCCGCCAAGCAGTCAGCAACGCGGACGGCGCGAATCGACAAGGCGATGCCCGCGATATTCGAAGGCAGAGGGTTCCTGGAGAGACGCTAAAGCCCGGCGCAGTGCGCGGCTTGCTCGCAATCGTCGGCCCACTCGCCATTGCACTGCTCTGGGGGCTCTTCATCTCACCCAAAGCGCGTTACTCCACGGGTCGCCCTGGACAGGTCGGCCTCGGCCTCTTCGTCTTCCTCGTCGCCGCGCTCCTCCTTCGGGAGCGCGGACACGTCACCGTTGCTGCAACCTTCGCGGCCACCGCTCTGGTCAGCTCCGCGCTCCTTTACGTACTGCCGCAGTAGTCGTAAGTCTCTCGGACGATCATCGGCGCGGTCGAGGCCTGGACTTGAAGTCACCGCGGACGTACTCGCTGGCCGCGGGTCTCTTCTATCTACTCACCTTCGTTTCGATTCCGACGCTCGCTCTTTACCGCTCGGTGCGGGATCCGAAGTTCGTTGCGAGCGCAGGGCCGGATACGCCGGTGATCGTGGGAGCCCTGCTCGAGATGATCGTCGCGCTCGCCGGGATTGGAACGGCGGTGGCGCTCTACCCGATCGTCAGGCGACAGGGCCTCGCCGCGCAGTATCGGTGGACTTTCTTCTTCGCCCAGAGCTTCATCCCAGCCATCAACGGCGTGCTCCTGGGCTCTCTGCTGTATCAGGCGCGCCTGGTGCCGCGGTGGCTCCCCGTGCTGGGCTTTGTCGGCGCCGCTCTGCTCGTCGCGTCGTGGTTCGCGATTCTGGTCGGGTCCCTTGAAGCGATCAGTCCTGTCGCGGCGGTGACGGCGCTGCCGATCGCCGTGTGGGAATTCTCGCTGGGCATCTATCTCACCTTCTGGGGCTTCAGGGCCGCCCCGATCATCGCTGGCCTCTAGTCGCTCGCGCTCGCGGGGACGATCATGCGTGGCGTCTGTCCTGACGCGGTGTCGGTGGGTGTGGTTGTCCATCACCTGAATTAGCCGGCACCGGCGCAGGGGGCCGAGCGTCTGCGGTTGGCTCCGACGCAGGGACGGTGAAGAAGAAGGTGCTCCCCCGTCCGGGCTCGCTCTCGACCCAGATTCGCCCGCCATGCGCCTCGACGATCCCCTTGGTCACGGGGAGCCCGAGTCCTGCACCGAGCCGCCGAGCCCTCGTGGCGGCCTGCCAGAATGGGTCGAACACGTGGCACAGGGACTCCGGGTCGATGCCGCTCCCGGTGTCCGCGACGGCGAACAGGACATCGTTGTGCTTCATGCTCGCGCTCACGACGATGCGATCGCCGGGCTCGCTGAACTTGATGGCGTTCCCGATGAGGTTCTCGAAGACCTGCAGCAGGCGCTTGTGGTCGCCCCACAGCTCGTGCACGCCCGGTTCGATCTCGAGTCGAATCTCTATCTCGGAATTCGTCGCCAGGGTGGTTTGCGACTCGACCGCCTCGCGCGCCAGCTGTCCCGCCGAGAGTCGCGTCTTCTCCACCTTGAGCTGGCCCGCTTCAACGAGCGCCACGTCGAGGAGGTCTTCGATCAGGTGACTCATGCGCTTGGCCGAGCGAAGAATCATCTTCCCCGGTTGCAGGTCGCGTCGGAGCGCCTCGGATTCGGGATCTTCCAGGATCTGCGCCTCCATCATGATCGCCGAGAGTGGATTGCGCAGATCGTGTGCGACGACGCGCAGCACATCGTCACGGGCGGCCACCGCACGCCGGAGCGCCTCCTCGACTTTCTTGCGGTCCGTGATGTCGCGCAGCACGACGGAGAAGAAGGTTTCGTTCCCGACGGCGACCTTGGAGATCGACGCCTCGGCCGGAAACTCCTCGCCGCCGTTGCGAAGCCCATACACTTCCCTTCGCTCCCCCATCTTGCGTGCGTTCTCCGGCCCCGCGGCGAAACGGGCAAAGTCCTCGTTGTGGCTCGCGCGAAAGCGCTCGGGAATCAACCGATTGAGCTCGGCCCCGATCATGTCTCCCCTCGCGTATCCGAAGATCTGCTCGGCGCCCTCGTTGAAGATCGTGATGCGTTGGTGTCCATCGACCGAGATGATGGCGTCGGCCGCGATGGAGACGATGCCGGAGAACTTGGCTTCGGAGAGGCGGAGCGCGTGTTCGGCGCGCTTTCGAGCGGTGATGTCCTCGACCTGCGAGATGTAGTAGAGGGGTGCGTCGCTCGCGTCGCGCACCATGGCTGCGCTGAGGGTGACGTCGACGATCGATCCGTCCTTACGGACGTAGCGCTTCTCGATGTGATAGCGCGGAATGTCACCCCGAGCGAGCCGGTGACTGGCCTCGACGTCGGAATCGACGTCGTCCGGATGCGTGATGTCCTGAAAGCGCAGCTTCATGAGCTCGTCCGGCGAGTAGCCGGTGATCTCGCACAGCACGTGGTTGACGCGAACGAAGTGACCGTCGAGGGAGACCAGCGCCATGCCGATCGGTGCCTCGTCGATGGCGAGGCGGAACCGCTCCTCGGATTCACTCAGGTGCGCGTTGGCGCTTTCCAGGTCGAGACGGGCCGCCTGCTCGCTCGCGAGCAGACCCTCGCGCTCCTCGGCGATCCGCCGCTCCCGGGTCATGTCGCGCGTGACGGTCCCCATGCCCAGCACGCGCTGTCCGCTCGTGTCGCGAATCAGGAAGTGGGTGTCGGAGACGGGGATCTTCTCGTGCGTCTGAAAATTCTGCAAGAACGTCTCCCCGGACCACACGCCCTTCTCGTGCATCGTCTTCAGCAGCACGTCGGTGACGAATGTGCGGAGGTCCGGCGGGTAGAACTCCTCGATCTTCAGCTGCTCGATCGGGGCGTCGGGCGCGAGCCCGACCATCCGACGGCCGGCGGCGTTGATGTAGAGGGGTTTCCCCGTGTGATCGGCGACGCCGATGAAGTCGACGGAGTTGTCGAGGAACGACACGAGAATCCGACGCTGATCCTCGATCCGCCGGCGCTCGGTGATGTCGCGAATGAATGCTTGCCAACGGCCATCGCTGAGGATGTTGGCGGCGACGTCGACGGGCATCGTCGTGCCGTCCTTCCGCTTCAGCGTCCACTCCCCTCTTTCCGTGGCGCCTGGAACGAGCAGCTGCTTCCGAGTCTCCTTCAATCGCTCCGCGTCCTCCGCGGGAATGATGTCGTAGATGGTCTTGCCGAGCAGCTCCTCTCGCTGGTAGCCGAGCATCTCGCAGGCCGCGTGGTTGACATCGGTGAAGGCAGCCGCGAGGTCCGAGAGGAAGAACGCATCGGGCGCCAACTCGATGATCTGTCGCGTATGGAGTTCGGAGCGTGCGGCCTCCTCGTTGAGTCGGCGCAGCTCGCGGTTGGCGTCGTGGAGCGACTCGCGTCGCTTCGTCACGCGCGAGGCAACGTAGAGGATGATCAGCCCGTCCATCGCATACAGCAGCGTCTGAACCACGGACTCTGAAACGGGCGCTCCCGCGAGTGTGACGGATTGGTAGGCGGAGAGTGGGAGACTGAGCGCGAGTGTGAGCGCTCCCGGTCCAGTGCCGACGAACAGGCTGACGACCAGCACGGCGGCGAAGGAGAGAACAAAGCGTGCTCCACTTCCGGTCAGCGGCTCGAGCAGCGCCCTGAGCACGAGCGCGACTACTGCCGCGACGACGGCCAGGAGGTACCTCGTGGCCGTGTGCTTCAGCGGACCTTCGGCGTGAGCGCTCATCGGCCTCCTGGGGTTCAGCACGCGTCATCGCGCCTGACCGCACCGGATACGACCGGCTCCTGCACTCCGGGAAAATACCGCGCCAGAAGCGCTGTCAAGGCGGGCTGCCGCTCCACCACACTGGCAGGCTCTTGGTCCTACTGGGCCCCGTCAGGAGGGCGATGCAGTGCAGGCGCGTCAAATGCTGTAGGTAGTGGGCCGGCCTCGCGGTTCGCCACGCGACTCCGGCGACACGCATTCGACATCGCACCAGTGAGGACACTCTGATGGCAGCCAGCGAACTCCACACTCACCCCCTGGCGACACCGACCGACCTGGCACCGGAGGCGACGCGAGAGATCACCGAGGCGCTCAACGTCGTGCTCGCCGACGTGTTCGCGCTGTACGTGAAGACGAAGAACTTCCACTGGCACATGAGCGGACATCACTTCCGCGACTACCATCTGCTGCTCGACGAGCAGGCGGCACAGATCTTCGCGATGACGGACGCGGTCGCGGAGCGGGTACGGAAGATCGGCGGCCTGACGATTCACTCCGTAGGCGAGATCGCGCGGCTCCAGCACATCCTGGACAACGATGCCGAGTTCGTCTCGCCCCTCGACATGCTCAAGGCGCTGAAGGACGACAACAAGACGCTCCTCGCCGAGCTGCGCACGGCACACGACACGTGCGATGAGCACGGGGACGTGGGGACGACGAGCATGCTCGAGGTCTGGATCGACGAGACCGAGCGGCGCATCTGGTTCCTGTTCGAGGCCGCGGAGCACAACGGACACGAGTGAGCCGGCTGCTCGCGCAGTGATGTGACCAACCGCTGGGTTCGCAGGTTTGGGGAGCGAACCCAGCGGAGTCACTCGATGAGTCGGTCCTGGCTGCGCCTTGCCTCGATCACGATGACGGTCGCGCTGCTGAGCTGTTCGAGCGCGACCGAGCCTGGCACCGACGTGGATTTTGCCAGAGCTCTCTGGCTCGGGCGTCATCCGCGAGCGTACACCTTCGAGGTGGCCGTTACCGCATTCCTCTCCAGACCAGGCTTTGTCCGTGTCCAGGTGTCGGAGGGGCGAGTCATCGACGCCCGTGATTCCTCGGGCCAGCCGATCGCCGACTATGCGCTCACCGTCGACGATCTCTGGGACGACCTTCTCCTCGCGCGCGCGAGGAACGAGTTGAATTCGGCGAAGTTCTCCCTATGGGGCGTGCCGACCGAGGTCGACGTGGGAGAGTTGGCAAATGACAGTGGCCGGCACTACTCCGTGCGCAACTTCGCCGTGAGCCGATAAGACAGCGGGCGACGATGCACACCGTCGCCCGCCGAACTGCATCCGCGCGACGCGCCCTATTTGATGCGCTTGCCCCGCATCACGACCTTGTCCTGCTCGTCTCGCGCGAGGAACGACGTCGCGCGGCCGTTCTCACGCGTGAACTCCATCACGAGCTCGGGCTTGTAGACCTCGTAGACCTGCCCCTTCTCATCGTACACGCCGGGGGCAAACCAGTCCGGCGCGATCTTCACCATCGCGAAGTGCTTGAAGTACGCCGAGTCCGAGTGCCAGCGGCCCTTGAGCGTCTGATTCTCGTAGTCGATGACGAAACGCTCCGTCGGTCCGACCTTGGCCGAATCGATCTCGGCATACTCCCACACACCGACGTAAGGATCCGCGTCACCCTGCGGCATCGTCAGCGCGTAGGACGGTGTGACGTCGAGGTTCATGTCGACGCGCGTCTTGCCCCACTGCATGGTGAGCGTCCCGCCGTTGGAGCGGAGCTCCGGCATCGACCAGGTGAGCACGTCGAGATAGGGCGCGTCGTGCGTCTGTACCGGGAAGCGGATCTGCGTCGCGTTCGAGTCCGGCGGGTTCATGTGGTAGATGCGCACCTTCGGATCGAGCACCATCGTCCACGGACCGGACTGCCGGACGACCATCCAGACGGAGTAGGTGCCGGCCTTCACGGCATGCCCGTCGAGGGTGACGGGCTTGTTCACCTCGAAGGTGGTGGCGTAGTTGGCGCCGGGCGTCCACACCTCGCCCCAGTGCACGGCCTTCCTGTTTCCGAAGAGCGGGTCGCGCCCGCGCCCGCGAGGACGCGAGTAGGTCATGCTGATCTTGGTGCCGTCGATCATCTGCGAGAACGTCGACATCTCACTCGCGCGGATCTGCGCGTGGAGGTCGGTCGCAGTGAGCAGCGAGAGGGCAAGCGCGACAATTCGGACTTTCATGTGCCGGTGGGGTGGGCGCGTGAATGTGGTGGGAACCAGCGGGACCAATCAGCCGAACTTCGCGTCGATCGCGGTGCGGATCGCGTCGAGCGACTTGCCTTCCTTGTGCAGACGGACGGCGAGCCTGCCTTCGCCCTGGCAGATGTGGCAGATCTTCGCCATGGCGTCGTCGCCCTCGTAGCAGCTGAGGAGCGAGTAGAACCCTTCCGAGTTTGCGCATCCGCACTGGCACCGGATGCCGTCGACCACTTCGGGGATCGCGCGCACGCCGTCGAACAGGGCGATCAGGTCTTGCTTGCCGCCGAGCTTGTCGCTGGTGAGGACCTTGGCGGCGGTGATGCCGGGCCTCGGCGTCGGATGCGGGCCAGCGAGTCGCATCGCTCGCGCGCGGCGCGGGAGGAGGAGGAGCGCGATGGCGCTGGCGAGGAACTGACGGCGGGGGAG
>DASVNI010000316.1:0-19425 GCA_036383935.1 Gemmatimonadaceae bacterium
GGAACTACCGCACGGAAGACGGCGGCGGGATCATCGCCGACATGTTCTGCCACTGGCGCTACGTGCTCGATCACACCTTCGGCGAGGTGACGGCGGTGCAGTGCATCGCCGCGACGCACATCCCGGAGCGCGTGGACGAGAGCGGGAAGCGCTACCGCGCGACGGCGGACGACGCGGCGTACGGCACCTTCAAGCTCGCGGGCAGCGAGGGCGAGATCATCGCGCAGTTCAACTCGTCGTGGGCAGTGCGCGTCTACCGCGACGAGCTGCTCTCCATCCAGGTGGACGGCACCGAAGGAAGCGCGATCGCCGGACTGCGCGGCTGCAAGACGCAGCACCGCGTGAACACCCCGCGCCCGACGTGGAACCCGGACATCGAGAATCCGTTCGACTTCTTCGCCGACTGGCAGGACGTGCCGGACAACGGCGAGTTCGACAACGCGTTCAAGTACCAGTGGGAGATGTTCCTCCGCCATGTCGCGCTCGGCACGCCGTACATCTACGACTTCTATGAAGGTGCAAAGGGTGTACAGTTGGCAGAACTCGGGCTCAAGTCGTGGGCCGAGCAGCGCTGGCTCGGCGTTCCCGCGCTTCCACGCGTCGGCGCGCTCCAGCCGGCGTAGTCGATGACGCGTACTCTGACCCTGCCCTGCCTCGACGGCTCGCTGGAACCATTCACGCTCGGTGCACCGCGCGCATGGCCCCAACCGAGGGCGCCGTTCGCGAAGCGCGTCGCGTACGCGGCGGCACACGTCGTGGCCGATCCGCGCCGCGACGTGGACGTCTTCACCGAGAACGCGATCGACTGGGACGCGACGCTCGCGTACCGGCGGCATCTCTGGAAGTACGGCTTCGCGATCGCCGAGGCGATGGACACGGCGCAGCGCGGTGGCGGGCTGACGTGGCCGTCGGCGCAGGAGCTGATCCGTCGCTCACAGGCTGAGGCACAGGCCGAAGGGGGAGCGATCGCGTTCGGCGCCGGCACGGACCATCTCGCGCCCACGCCTGGCGTGACGCTCGATGCCGTGCGTCGCGCCTACGAGGAGCAGGTCGGCTACGTGGAATCCGTCGGGGGACGCGTGATCCTCATGGCGAGCCGCGCGCTCGCCAGGGCGGCGCGCTCCGCCGACGACTATCGCGACATTTATGGGGGTGTACTGCACCAGGTAAGGCAACCAGTCATCCTGCACTGGCTCGGCGACATGTTCGACCCGCAGCTCGCCGGATACTGGGGCACGTCGAATCTCGACGACGCGATGGAAGTCTGCCTTGGCGTGATCGAGGCGCATCGTGAGAAGGTGGACGGCATCAAGATCTCGCTGCTCGATGCGCAGCGAGAGATCGACATGCGCCGCCGGCTGCCGAAGGGTGTGCGGATGTACACCGGCGACGACTTCAACTACGCGGAGCTGATCCACGGCGACGACCAGGGCTACAGCGACGCACTGCTCGGCATCTTCGACGGGATCGCGCCGGCGGCCTCCGCCGCACTTCAGGCGTTCGATGACGGAGATGTCCTGACCTACCGTCAGATCCTCGAGCCCACCGTGCCGCTCTCGCGGCACATCTTCAAGAAGCCGACGCACGCATACAAGACGGGGATCGTCTTCCTGGCGTACCTCAACGGACATCAGGATCACTTCCGCATGCTCGGCGGCGCCGAGAGTGCGCGCACGGCGGTGCATCTCGGCGAGTTGATCCGTCTGGCGGATGCGTGCGGGTTGTTCGTCGATCCCGAGATGGCGGCGTCGCGCGCGCGCGGCGTGTTCGCCGTGGCGGGGATCCAGTGAGCGACCTCGGAGGTGCCCTCGGCGGACGCGCGTCGCTCGCACCGTCCGTGGCGTCGGCCGACGACGCCGCACCGCTGAAGGATGCGTCGCTCCTGAGCTTCAACCAGGCGACGGCGGAACGCGCGTCGTTGCCCGATGTGATCGAGGCGTGCGCGCGGCACGGCGTGCCGGGCATCTCGATCTGGCGGCACAAGCTCGCCGAGACGGGGCTCGAGCGCGCGGCGAAGCTGGTGCGCGACGCGGGCCTGCGCGTCTCCAGCCTGTGTCGCGGTGGGATGTTCCCCGCCCCGACGGCCGCCGAGCGCAATGCCAAGATCGACGACAATCGGCGCGCGATCGATGAGGCCGCGACGCTGGGCGCCGAGGTGCTGGTGCTGGTGTGCGGTGCGGCAACCGATCGCGACATCGGTGCGGCGCGCGAGATGGTGGCCGACGGGATCGCGGCGATCGCGCCATACGCGGCGGAGCGCGGCGTACGGCTCGGCATCGAGCCGCTGCACCCGGCGTTCGCCTCCGAGCGCTCGTGCATCACGACGATGCGCGAGGCGCGACTGATCTCGGAACGCTTCGATTCGGCGAACGTCGGCGTGGTGGTGGACGTGTACCACGTCTGGTGGGACCCCGAGCGCACGGAGGAGATCGCGCGGCTCGGCGATCGCGTCGCCGGCTATCACGTGAACGACTGGCTCGTGCCCGTGAAGAACGTGCTGATGAACCGCGGCATGATGGGCGACGGCGTGATCGAGCTGCGGCGCATCCGCGGCGAGATCGAGCGAGCCGGTTATCGCGGACCGATCGAGGTGGAGATCTTCAACGAGGAGATCTGGCAGACGCCGCTGGACGACCTCGTGCGGCTCACGAAAGAGCGGTTCGTGGAGCGCGCCTAGGCGCCACCTCGATTCACCGATCGAGCACGAGCGGCACGATCGTCACGTGGTCGGATAGCGTCCGCGCCGACTTCGCGTGACGGTCGCCTTGCCAGCCTTCGATCTCGACCCGTGTGTCGAACGGCAGTCGACACCAATGAAATAGTCCGTCGCCTCCCACTCGGCCGCCTTGTACCAATGTCGAGCCGGCTCCATCGCGGATCAGCCAGTGGGCGCCGTCGACCGCCTTTCCGTCCCGAGTCATCACTCGCCCGAGAATCCAGCCGCCGCCAGTGAGGGGGCCATCCTGTGCGCACCGACGCCGCACGAGGTCTTCAGCCGTCTCGACGCCGAGCTTCGCGACCACAGTAGAATCGCGCTCAGCGACGAAGGTGAGTGAGGTGTTGAGAGGGGTGCTCAGCTGCGAGAGCTTGGGATCGCCCACCGCGACGGCGTAGGGACCGGGAAGGAGAGACTCGAGAACGACGGATCCGGTGGAGTCGGTGGTTGCCTGGTAATCGGTATCCAGGAGCTCGATGCGCGTGCCCGGTGCCGGTTCGCCTCCCCTGGCGAATGCGCGAAGACGGAGGGTACCCAGGGGAGCCTTCCAGACCTCGCCGCTCGGCCATTCTGCCTGAGCGAGCTCTCCACCCACCTCACGGACCGTCAGTCGGGACGACGCGCGGCCCACGATCTCACCCGTACCGGTGAGACTCCCCGCGCCGGTGAAGCGACGTCCGCTGACGAGACGGAGTGCCCAGCGATCGATGAGCGTGATGCCATTCGGCAGTTGACGAAAGGAGATGCGGCCACCCGGTCTCAGTGCGTCGACGTCACGCTCCAACCCCAGGTAGTGGAATTCGAGATCGTGGAGCGCGCGCGTGGTGGTATCGACCCACAACGCGCCGGAGACATCGATTCGGCCGCTCCCACGTGCGGCCGGCTCGAACCCAAGCCCGAGCTGGCGAGGTCGTGACCGATCCGGCCGCATGAGAGAGAAGCAATATCCCGACGCGAAGTCGTCGCTCAGCAGCGTCTCGGCATCTGGGGCGAAAAAGGTATAGCCCCCATCACTCTCCATTCTGAAACCCTCACGCACGAACTCTGACGCGCTGCGCGCCGCGCCGAATGGCTTCTGGTCCGTGACGGCGACCTTCACGCGAACGGACTGGCTGGCGATGCGGTCGCCATTGCCGTCCAGCCGACGGTCGAACAGCAGGCGCGTCATCGTCGCCCGATTGTCCGCCGCCGCGATCACCGTGGCGAGCAACGCAGCGCGCACCTGCTCCAACACCGCGAACGCCGCCGCGCGGTCATCGCGCGCGGGGCACGCTGCCCGGGCCGTGGTGCGAACTGGCGCGAGGTGAACGGGAGTGGTTGCCAGGAAGATGTCGAGCGCCGCCCTGCTCTCCGCATTCGAGAGCGGTCGCACGAGCGGCTGGAAGCCGAGGCGAAGTACGCGGAGCTGGCGTGCACCGGGAGTCCCGGGAAAGCGAAACTCCCCCGACGCGTCGGTGGCTCTCCGCGCCAACACGACTCCCGACGAATCGACCAGCAGAACGACGGCGGCCGAAATCGGCTGATGACTCGCGCTATCGCGAACCGTACCGAGCGTCTCCTGCGCGGACAGGGAGGCTGCGGGGGCGATCGCGCCGATGAGCATGGCGATGCACATCGCCGAGCGCCGAGCCCCGTGGAGAATTCGCATACACAAGTCTGCGTCGCCCATTCCAATAGGGCTATCGCGGACCGATCGCGGTGGAGATCTTCAACGAAGAGGTCTGGCAGACGCCGCGCGACGGCTCGTGCGGCTCACGCAGGAACGATTCGTGGAGGTAGCGTGATGGGCGACCAGGGAATGGATCGGCGGCGGTTCCTCGCGACGGCGGGTGCAGCGGCGGCCGTCGCCGCACTGGGTGGATGCGCGAGCTCGTCGAGCGCGGCCCGTACGGGTGGTGTGAGCGCGTCGCGCGCGCCGTCGTCCGGACGGCTCCCGATCGGCTTCTCCACGCTCGGCTCACCGAAGTGGACGTGGATCCAGACGCTGGACTTCGCGGCGGCGCACGGCTTCGCCGCCGTGGAGCTGCGCGGGATCCTCGATCAGATGGATCTGTCGAAGGTGCCGGAGTTCCAGCCCGACCGCCTCGCGCAGACGAAGCGTGAGCTGACGGATCGCGGACTCGTCGTGCCGGATCTCGGCGCGTCGATCAACCTGCACGAGCAGGATCAGGCGAAGCGTGCGGCCGCGATGGCGGAGACGCGCCGCTTCATCGATCTCGCGAGCGCGATGGGGACGCCGTACGTGCGCGTGTTCGGCAACGAGTACCCCAAGGGGATGGAGCGCAAGGCGGTGCTCGAGTACATCGGCGCGGGGCTGCGCGAGCTGGGCGAGTACGGCCGGCCGCGGAACGTGGCGGTGATCCTCGAGTCGCACGGCCAGTTCACCGACTCGCCGACGCTGCTCGAGCTGATGCAGATCGCCAACTCGCCGAACGTCGCGTTGCTCTGGGATGCACACCATACCTTCGTCGCAGGCGAGCAGCCGGAAGCGACGGTCGCCTCGCTCGGGAAGTACATCCGCCATACGCACCTCAAGGATTCGGTGCCGGATGGCAAGGATCGGAAGTACGTGCTCACGGGAACGGGCGAGGTACCGGTGAAGCGGCAGGTCGCCGCGCTCGCGCGGATCGGCTACCGAGGCTACTACAGCTTCGAGTGGGAGAAGCGCTGGCATCCCGAGATCGCGGAGCCGGAGATCGCGTTCGCGCAGTACGCGACGGTGATGGCAGGCTACCTGCACGACGCGGGCGTCACCGCGTCGCGCTGAGCGCGCGCTCGTGTACATCCCGTCGACCAACGCCGAGCATCGCCCCGAGGGGATGCTCGACTACATGGAGGCCCATCCCCTCGCCGCGCTCGTCACGAGCTCGAGCGAGGGGATGATCGCGACGCACCTGCCCCTGCTCGTCGACCGGACGCGCGGGGCGCACGGTACGCTGGCGGGGCACATCGCGCGCGCGAACCCGCAGCAGCGTCAGGCGCGCGACGGAGACGAGGCATTGGTGATCTTCTCCGCGCATGACGCGTACATCACGCCGACGTTCTATCCGACCAAGTCGCGCGACGGCAAGGTCGTGCCGACGTGGAACTACGTCGCCGTGCATGCCTACGGCACGCTGCGCTTCGTGAGCGATCCCGTTGAACTGCGCCGGCATCTCGAGGCGCTCACGTCGCGGCACGAAGCGCCTCGCGAGCAGCCGTGGGCGGTGAGCGACGCGCCGGACGACTACATCACGCGGATGCTCGGCGCGATCGTCGGGGTAGAGATCGAGATCACGCGGCTCGAGGGGAAGTGGAAGATGAGCCAGAATCGTTCGGCCGAGGACGTCGATGGGGTGATAGCTGGATTGGAAGCCTCAGGGGACGCGGGCGAGCGCGAGGTGGCCGGCATAGTGCGGGAGCGGCGGCCAAGCGACGCTCGCTGACGCTTCCGGCGGTCGAGTCGTCCTAGAGGACGGCAAGTGCAGATCCCTCGACTCGCTGCGCTCGCTCGGGATGACACCACCAATCCGCATGGACTCAGCCGCTCTCACCTGTCCGCAATGCGGCGCCGCCGCCGCTGCCGACGCCATCGAGTGTTCGTTCTGCCACGCGCGCCTCGCGACGACGGCGTGCCCGTCGTGCTTCGGCATGGTCTTCGTCGGCAGCAAGCACTGCGCGCACTGCGGCGCGGCGATCACCGCCGTGCAGGCAGAGGCGAGCACGCTCCGCTGCCCACGCGGCTGCGGCACGTTGAAGGCGCTCACGCTCGGAGGCGTCGCGCTGACCGAGTGTGAGCAGTGCAGCGGCGTGTGGCTCGCGCAGGCGGACTTCCAGAAGCTCTGCGCGGAAGAGGAGCGTCGCTCCGTCTTCCTCGGCGCTGAAGCGCAGGCGCACCGGACGCCCTCGGCCGGCGTGCCGACGGTGCGCTACGTCCCCTGCCCCCTCTGCGCGAAGCTGATGAATCGCGTCAACTTCGGGAAGCGCTCGGGGGTCGTCGTCGACAGCTGCGCGAAACACGGTACCTGGTTCGACGCCGACGAGCTGCGCCGCGTCGTCGAGTTCGTCCGCGACGGTGGCCTCGACCGCGCGCGCGCCGTGGAGAAGGCGCAGCTCGAGGAGGAGCGGCGGCGACTCGCATTCGCGCACGACTCCGCCATGGGCGCAGCGCCAGCGCCGCCGCGTCGTGATACCGGTGAGATGGACGCAGACAGTCCTTTCGCCCGCTTCATCACGACGCTGTTCGGGACGTTCTGAGGCGTACCGCTAGCGCTGCGACACCTTCGGCGGCGCCGGCTCGGCGTCGATCGGCACGAGCGTCACCGGACCGACGAGGCCTGACATCCGCACCGTCCAACGCGACGCGTTGAACGGCTTGTAGTCGATCCCGACGAAGTTGATGTCGTAGAAATTCTTCCACTGGACGCCCCGCGCGTCGAGATCCCGCACGCGGTTAGCGGAGAGGTTCGTCACCTCGACCTCCAGCTCGTTGTCCTTCGCGCGAAGGGGCCCGGTCTCGACGGCGAACGGCGGCGCGAAGAGCACGCCGAGGTCGCGACCATTCAGGCGGACGCGCGCACTCTCCGCCACGCGGCCGAGCACGAGCCGATGCCGGCGCGCCGAATCGGGGGCATCGAAGCGGATGGAGTAGCGCGCCGTACCGGCGAAGCGGTCGGCGTCGGCGTCGCCGCGGCCTGTCCACGAGCTGGCGCTGTCGCTCGTGAACGCCGTAGGGCGTACGGGCCCACCGTCGAGGAATTCGACGCGCCATGGCCCGCGGAGCGAGGCGACCGCACCGCTCGCGGTTGCATACGGCCACGCGGGCGCCCCGAGCGCGCGGGGGCTCGCACGAAGGATCACCGACTGGCCGGTCTCGAGCTGGAGTCGAGCCTGCGTGCGCTTGTTCGCCGTACGCAGCTGGGCGAGACCGATCCGGCCGTCGGCCGGATCCATGATCGCAACCGATCGCACGCCATCGGGGAGGTCGACCCAGCGGTCCATGTGCTCCTCGGAAGATGCGAAGTAGCGGCGCTCGTCGCCGACACGACGTCGCAGCGTGTGCAGACCGGATACGGAGGCGAGCGGGTCGACAGCGGACTTCAGGAAGGCGAGCACCGCCCACTGACTACCCTGCACCATGCGCCCGCGTCCCACCGACGCGATCTGCAGCTTCCCGACCTCGACGAGTCGCTCGCGCTCTTCCTCGCGCCAGACGATTGCACTCTGTGCCTTCGCGAGCTCCGCCCGTCGTTCCTGAACGTGCGCCGCGC
This sequence comes from Gemmatimonadaceae bacterium, assembly GCA_036383935.1. Taxonomy (GTDB): domain Bacteria; phylum Gemmatimonadota; class Gemmatimonadetes; order Gemmatimonadales; family Gemmatimonadaceae; genus AG11. The sequence continues at coordinate 7,966 of DASVNI010000316.1, forward strand.
CGGGCACGTCGGTCGGCAGCTGGCCGGCGAACGCCACCGTGGCGCCGGCGCGCGCGAGCGCGAGCAGGCGGGTGAACGTGGCCGGAGGCATGTGCACCGACGCCGGCACCACGATGGCGACGTAGCTGCCGCCGCGCGTCCGCACGCGCCCCCGCGACCACGAGACGTCGCGCTCGAGCTGGCGGTCGGATACGTAGTCCGTCGCGAGGCCGTAATCGTTCAACGCCCGAGCGACCTGTCCAAATGGCTTGCCGTGGAACCAGAGGGGATCGTGCACCCGGAAGTCCATGCGCTTGCGCGACGCGTCGTGCCAGTTGTCCCAGACCGGCCAGTAGAGCAACACGTCGCCGTCCGCCTCGCCCTCCTGCATCAGCGACTGCACGCGCGCGACGTATCGATTGAAGGCGGGCAGATCGCGCCAGATGGCGTTCCGCGGGTTGAGCTCCATCGACGCGTAGAACTGCCAGCCCGGCCACGCCGCGGCAGCGGGCGAGTACGCCGTGCCGTGATAGACGAGATGATTGATCCCGGCGAGGAACATCCTGTCGGCCGCCTGTTTCATGTCGGCGAGCGTGCCGGTGAAGTGCTCGCCGAGCCAGGTGAACGACTCCGCGGAGGCGAGCCGGCGCCCCGCAACGTGCGCCGCCGACGACGCGAACTTGTTGATCAGCGGATCCGCGTCGGGGCTGCCGAGCGGGCCGAAGATCTCCGTCTCGGGAATGTCCGCTGCGGCGTAGAGATCGAGCAGATTAGCCGGCGAGCCGTGCGCCTGCTCGCGCATGAGTGCGCCCCGCGCGTGCGACCAGCTCGTCAGCCGTTCGACGAAGTGCTCGCGCAGCATCTCGTCGAGCGTCTGCCGATAGTCGGACTGCACACGCGCAACGTGCTCCGTGTCGCCGCGGCCGAGCAGCGCCGGCAGCTCGTCGGCGAGGTCATACTCCCGGTGCGCCTGGAAGTACGCGAACAGCTCGCGAGAGCCATCGCCGGTGTACTCGAACGAGTCGTGGAAGTAGGAGCGGATCGCGCCGCGCGGCCACCCGGCGGTCTTCTGCTCGAACATGGCGGGGTAGCGATCGGTCGCGCCCGCCGAGAATGGGTCGATCGCCTTCCCCTCTCCGCCGGGCGTCGGGCGCTTCACGGCGTCACCGGAGAAGCGCGTGCCGGCGACGTAGATCCACCAGCGACGCCCTGCCGGCGAGTGCCAGCGCGCGTAGTTGTTCTGGATGTCGATCGGTACGCGGATGCGTTGTCCGTCCTCGGAGACGGCGACGATCGCGTCGAGGTGCCGGTCGTCGAGGATGCGGCTCCAGTTGAAGTCGCCGGGCACGCTGTCCACCCAGATGGAGAGCGCGGCATTCACGTCAGCCGGATCCACGCTCGGTCCACCGATGCGCCAGCCCGAGCCCTGCGGCAGATCGAGTCCCATGCCGTGACGTCGCGCCTCGGTCGCCGCGTGCGCGACCATCCCCGTCCACCTCGGGGACAGATAGGAGATGAACGACGACTCGGCACCGCGTGCGCCGTAGATCGCCGTGACCTCCACCCCGCCGAATCCGGCTGCGGCGAGCGTGTCGAGCTCGCGCGTGAGGCCGGCCGAGTCCACCGCGCTGCCGAGCCACCACCAGCGTGTCCACGGCTTTGCATCGCGCCCCGCCGTCGGCCACGCGACGGCAGCGCTCTTCGCGGCGCGTTGTGGCCGCGCCACGTGCGCTGGCACGACAAAGAGTGCCGCGGTGAGGATTCCCAGACGACGCAGAGTACCGATGCCGATCATCACTCGCTCCCGCGCCCGAGCCGGGCGCGCCTGTATTCCACTCGCGGCGACGACGCGCGACATTGCGCGTCATGCGCCTGGTTCATCGAATCGCCTGTGTCCTGCTGATGCTCTCGGCCGGCTGTCACGCTGCTCAGCAGGCGTCGACCTCCCGAGTCGCGCCGCGCGTACCGGACAAGCTGGTCGTCCTCACCTTCGACGACGCGGTCCGCTCGCACTATACGACGGTCGCGCCCCTGCTCGAGCGGTACGGCTTCGGCGCCACCTTCTTCGTGACGGAGTTCCCGCAACCGCCCTTCTCGGACACCACGCTCTACATGACCTGGCCGCAGATGGGCGACTTGAGCCGACGCGGCTTCGAGGTGGCGAACCATACCTGGAAGCACAGCCACGTGGACCGGATCGATCGGGCGCGGCTCGTCGAGGAGGTGCGCTACATCGAGCAGAAGCTCGCCTCGCTCGGTGCGCCGCGGCCGATCAGCTTCGCGTACCCGGCATACACCACTACGCCCGACGCGGCGCGTACGCTGCGCGAGCTGGGCTACGTCTTCGCGCGGACGGGCGGCAATCGCGCCTACGATCCGGTGCACGACGATCCCATGCTGGTGCCGAGTTGGACGACGGGTGAGAAGAATCGAGAGGAGATCCTGCGCGCGTTCAGCGAGGCGCGCGACGGGCGCATCGTCGTGTTGACGATCCATGGCGTCCCCGACACGGCGCATCCGTGGGTCAACACGCCCGTGCCGCTGTTCGAGGAATATCTCCGCTTCCTGCACGACAACGGCTACAAGGTCGTCGCACTGCGTGACGTCGCGCGCTATTTGCCGGCGTCTCACTAGTCAAAGGGGTCAGAGCCCGGGCTCTGACCCCAGCTTTTACAAATGGCGCGAGAGGAAGTCGAAGGCGCCGACGAGATGGACTTCGTGGCCGCCCTCGTGGATCTCGTAGCCGACGCGATCGGGGACGTTGAAGGCAGCGTAGATCTCGCGCGCCTTCCCCGCCGCGGTCTGACTGCCGGCGATCGGGAAGATGCGGTCGTTCCGTCCCGACTCGACGAACAGTGCGCGCGGCGCGACGAGACCCGACAGGTCGTACATCTCCATGTCCTGCAGCAACCCGGGCACGTAGTTGTCCGGGCAGTGCGAGATGCTCATGATGCTGTCGCGGAAGGTGTTGAAGTACGCGCTGACGACAGCGGCCTTCACGCGCTCGTCCACCGCCGCGGTGAAGAGCGACGTCGTCCCGCCGCCTGACGCACCCAGCGTCGCGATGCGCGACGAATCGACCTCGGGCCTGGTGGCGAGATAGTCGATCGCCCGCATCGTGTCCCACACGCGCCATCCGCCCATCGTCTGGCCGAGCAACACCGCCGCGCAGGCGGCGGGGCGGCACGATTCCACCTGCGGGCCGGCCTTCCGAGCTGCTTCGTCACGCCGAGTCCCGAAGGCGAGCTGCTCGATCGCCAGCACCGCGTACCCGTGCTCGACGCACTGCAGCGCGTACTCCTTCGCGTAGCCGACGTTCCGCTCGGTGCGCGGATTCCCTTCGTCGTCGAGGCCGAGGATATCGGGAAGACCGCGTCCGTGGCCTGAGACGCACACGATCGCGGGAAGCGGGCGTGCCCCCGCCTTCGGCAGCAGCAAGTAGCCGATCGTGCTCAGGTTCGCCCGCGTGTCGAACACGAGCTTGTCGCGCGTGTAGCCGCCGAAGTCCTTCGACTCGAGCACCTCGGCGTTCAACGGCGCGCGCGTGGCGGGAAATCCGCCGAGCCGCTCGATGAGACGCTTCCGTGCGCGCCGCTGCCAGTTGTGGGCATCGGACGCGTTCCTGGCCGAGAACGTGAGCGCGGGCCGCAGCGCGTCGTACTCGGAGAGGCAGAACTCCCTGCTGTCGAGATGCCGCGTGGCGAGCGCGGGATGAGATGCGCTCGCGGACGTCACGGCGGGTGCGGCGGCACTGCTCGCGGGATCTGGAAGCGTCGCGGCTCGCGCCACGCTCGCGACGGAGAGCCCCGTCGTCGCGACCACGCCCGCTACGGTGCCTCGCTTGATGAACTCGCGTCGTCCGATCTCGTCGCTCATCTCGTCGGTCCTCGTTCAGGGAAGTCCACGCAGTCGTTCGGATCGCACGGTCCATCTCGCGCGCGGGAAACCTGGCGCGTCGCGCGTCGGCGCGCCGTCCCAGCCGGCGGCCATCATCGCCGTCGCGCTCAGCAGCCCGCCGTTGCCCGGGAGGTAGATCGTGAGCCCGGGACGCTGGTAGTTGTGGCCATTCGGGTGATAGCGGTTCTTTACCGTCTCCATCAGGAGCGCGTCCAGAGCGATCTCCGGCTCGCCCAATCGAGTGGCGGTCATCGCGACGAGTGGATAGTCCCATCCCCACGTCTCCAACCACCGCCAGCTCTCCATCACACGACGCAGCGTGCGACGCATCGCCTCGCGATCGACGCGCGTGGAGCCGACGAACCCGTACGCGCCGAGCAGCGTCGGATGATCGCGGCGCTGGTCAGCGTCGGTGAACGTGGTCGGCGCCGACTCGGCGTTGACGTACAGCCCGTCGCGCATCGGTAGCGCGGAAAGCCCACGCAGCACGCGGTCCCACGACGGCTCGCGCGAGAGTCCCAACCGCTCGCGCCACTTCTGCGCCGTCTCCAGACCAAAGGCCCAGTACGCGAGCTCGAAGGTCGGATTGAACGTCGTAGCCGCTGGATGGCTCTCCTGCGCCGGGATGAGCGGCGGGCCAAGCACGAACCGGCTCGTCTCCGTATCCCAGAACGGATAGCTGGCCATGAACTCGGCCGACGCGAACACGATCTCCCGGTACCGCTCCAGCGTGCGACGATCGGGGTGTGCTCGCCATGCGAGCTCACTCAGATAGATCGGGTGAGGCTGCTGCCAGATGAGAAACACTCCAACGCTCGATGGGCTATCCCGCCCCTCTGGTCCCACCATCTTCGGCCAGCGCGCGCCCTGATAGCCCTGGCGCGCGGCGTTCGCTCGCGCCACCGGCAGGATGCGCGTGTACCACGGCAGACTGCGCTCGAGCATCGCTGCCCGATCCCACAGGGCGAAGTGGGCGGCGTGCCACCAGTGCATCTCGAGATGCGCCTTGCCGAACCAGCTGTTGAACGTCTCCCCCGTCTCCTGCGGCGGCATCGTGCCCGCACTGTTCACGGCAGTGAGATATTCGGAGAGCACGATGCGCCGTTCGAGCTCGGTGGAGCGCGGGTCGGCGCTCCCCGCGAGATCGAGCGCGCCACCATCGCTCCAGAAGCGCGTCCAGTGTGCCTCGCTCGCGCTCGCGGTTGCGTCCACTTCAGGAAGCGCCGATCGGTCGCGCTCGTGCGAGAAGGCGACGACACACTCGAAGCGAGACGAGCCCGCCACCGGGTCGAGCCGGAACTCGTGCGGGCCGAGCTGCGTCATCGAGCCGCCGTCGCTCCAGGCGGCGCGCGCCCAGTAGCCGTCCCCGCCGAGGAGGCGCTGCCAGGTCACCGAGCGACGCGCGCGATCGAGGACGAGCGTGCGATGCCGCGCGGGGTGCTCCCAGTCGGCCGGGTCGCCGGTGTGCGTCGCGCTCACGAAGGGGAACATGATGCGCACGGCGATCCGCGACGGGTCGAGTCCCGGACTCTCCACGCGCACCGCGATCTGGTCGCGCTCGGGATGCGCCCACGTGCGCACGCGCACGACACGCCCGTCGAAGGTGAAGCGGCTGTCGATCGTCCCCGTCCACAGATCCAGTCGCTGCTCCACCGCACTGAGATCGGCGGCCTGCGCGGGCGAGCCGTCCGCATGACGCAGCAGGAAGCCGACGCGCCCGAGCGAGATCCGGCGCGGATTCTCGCGCAGCCAGGCGCCCGCCGGTCCGTTCTGTCCGCTCGCGTACGGCACCTGGCGACCATGCGCGTCGTAGAGCACCGACGCGTTCTCGATCGTGTAGCCGCCGATGTTGGGCTCCGTGTGCCAGCCCCACTCCGCCTGTGTGGCGAGCGGCAGCTCGCGGTAGCGCTCCGGGAAGGTCTGCAGCCCGGTCGCGTCCGCGGTGAACGCGAACCCACCGTTGCCGACGCTCAGTGCGCTGTACGAGTCGAAGACGCGCACGACCGGCGAATGCCGCGCCACGCGCGCCTTCCGGTCGATCGCCTCCCCTTCTCGGCGCAGCTCAGTCCTGCCGTCGCCGGGAAGTGGCAGGGGCATGCGGCCGAGCGCGAGCCCAGCACCGGTGAATCGGAGGAAGTCACGCCGTCTCATGTCCGCACCACGACGATGGAAAGTGCCTTCGGTCCGTGCGCGCCGATCACGAGCGACTGCTCGATGTCGGCCGTCTTGGACGGGCCGGCGACGAACGCGCCGAACGGATGCGCCCTGACGTCGATGCGCGCGTACGCGGCGTGTAGATCATCTACGAGATCCTTCTCCATGACCACCACCACGACGCGCGCCGCCAGAAAGAGCGCCGCGCGCAGCCGGTCGCTCGACGACGCGATCCACACCGCGCCGTTCTCGGCGACGCCGAGCGTGGTGTCGCAGACCAGTGCGTCCAGCGCGGCGAGGGCATGCAGGTCGCTCGGCGGGCACTGGCGCGACGGAGCGAAATCGGAGAACGACAGCACCGAGCGCGCGCCGGCGAGCGCCGCCTCGATCACGCGTGCCACGTCGTCGCGTGAGCACACGGTTACGTCAGCGCCCGAGGCGACCGCCGCGGCAGTGAACACGTCAGTGAGCGAGCGCCCGCTCGACCCGACCATCGGCGTCGGAGCGGGCGCCTCGACGCGCGCAACCGCGGGAGGACGCGCCTCGCGCACGGCAGCGAGGATCGCGTCGCGTGCACTCTGCTCGGTAGCGCTCACCCCTGCCCTCCGCGATGATGCCGATACCAGCTTCGAAAGCTCTGCGACGGCGGCACCGGCGCCTCGCGCGTGCGTCCCCACGCGCCCGCCGCCCGTCGTGCGAGCGGCGCAGGAAGGAGCCGCAAACCGACGCGCGCCAGCGCCCCGAAGACGCGGAACAGACGCGGCCGGTCGAATACCCGCGTCGACCCATCGATCGCGACGCGCTTCACGAGCGATACCTTGCCGCTCTCCACGACGTGCTGCCGCCAGCGGAACAGCTGCGCGTCGAGGTCGATCTTCACCGGGCAGACCGCCGTGCACGATCCGCACAGCGTGGACGCGAACGGAAGCGACGCATAGCGATCGAGATCCAACCCCGGGGTCAACACGCTGCCGATCGGGCCGGGTACCGTCGAGCCGTAGCTGTGGCCACCCGAACGCCGGTAGATCGGACAGGTGTTCATGCACGCGCCGCAGCGGATGCACTTGAGCGAGCGCCAGAACTCCTCGCGCGCGAGCTGGCGCGTACGGCCGTTGTCCACCAGCACGACGTGCAGCGCCTGCCCCTCGCGCGGCCCGTGCACGTGCGTGCTGTACGCCGTAACCGCCTGCCCCGTCGCACTCCGCGCGAGCAGCCGGAGAAAGACGCCGAGGTCCTCGACGCGCGGGATGATCTTCTCGATCCCCACCGACGCGATGTGGATCGGCGCGAGCGCCATCCCCAGATCGGCGTTCCCCTCGTTCGTGCAGACGACGAACCCGCCCGTCTCGGCGATGGCGAAGTTGATTCCGGTGAGCGTGCAGTCGGCAGCCAGAAAGCGCTGGCGCAGGTGCTCCCGCGCCGCACCGGCGAGCGCGTTCGGATCGGCCAGTCCCGCCGGCGTTCCGAGCTTGTCGTGAAAAGTCTCCCCCACCTCTTCCTTCTTGAGGTGAATCGCCGGCATCACGATGTGGCTCGGCCCCTCGCCGCGGAGCTGAACGATCCGCTCGCCGAGGTCCGTATCCACCACTTCGATACCCCGCGCCTCGAGATACGGGTTCAGCCCGCACTCCTCGGTGAGCATCGACTTGCTCTTCACGAGCTTTCGCGCGCCGGCGGCGGACAGAATTCCGTGCACGATCCGGTTGTGCTCGTCTGCGTCGCGCGCCCAGTGCACCTGCATCCCGTTCTGGGTCGCGTTCTCCTCGAACCGGACGAGATACTCGTCGAGGTGCGTCAGCGCATGCTCCTTGATCGCCGAGGCGCGGTCCCGCAGCGCTTCCCAGTCCGGGACCGCGCCGGCGGCGCGATCGCGCTTCTCGCGCACGAACCAGAGCGACGCGTCGTGCCAGTCGGTGCGCGCGACGTCGGCGTTGAACGCCGCCGCCGCCGCTGCGTGATCCACGCGGGGGCCCGCGCCCACCACCGGCAGCTCGAAGCTGCGCTGCGTCATCGCGTGCCCGCCGTTCCCGCCAGCACCTCGGCGACGTGGTACATCGGGAGGCCCATCCGCTCGCGTCGCGCCAGACCGTCGAGGTGCATCAGGCACGACATGTCTGTGGAGACCACCGCCTGCGCGCCGTGCGTCGTGATGTCGCGCAGCTTGTCGCGCCCCATCTTCGTCGACACGGCCGGCTCGCCGACGGCGAAGGTGCCGCCGAAGCCGCAGCATTCATCCGGTCGCGTGAGCTCCGCGATCTCGAGCCCGCGCACCGCGCCGAGCAGCGCGCGCACCTTGTCGAATGGACGCACCTGAAGCTCGCTCGGCCTCGCGAGGCCGAGCGAGCGCAGTGCGTGGCACCCGATGTGGACCGCAACGCATCCGTTGTACGTCGCGCCCAGCCCGGCGATCCAGTCCACGCCCAGCTCGTCGTGCAGGTAGCTGCAGAACTCCGTCGTCCGCTCGGCCACGCCGGCGCCGGCCGAGTCGGTGCGGCCTCCATGGGCGGCGACCTCTCCTGCGTGCTGCTTCACGTGCACGGCGCAGCTACCGGACAGCACGATGATCCGCTCGTACGGCGCGTACACGTCCACGAACCGGGCGATCGTCGAATGCCCCTCGCGCGCGAACCCGGCATTCGCCGCCGGCTGCCCACAGCACGCCGCGCCCTCCGGCACGTCCACCTGAATGCCGAGCCGCTCGAGCACCGTCAGCGCCGCGATCGCGACATGCGGGAAGAACTGGTCGACGTAGCAGGGGACGAACAACGCGACGGAGGACGCCATCGATCAGAAGTTGAAGTTGTCGATGTTCGTCTTGTTGAACACGAACGGCTTGCCGAGCCGCACCTCGTCGCCGACCACCTCGAACTTGCCGAGCTTCCCCGCGTCGAGCGACGTCGCGCCGGGCTTCAGCTCGCCCGTCGTCAGCGCCTCGGCCGTCCGCACTGCGAGCGCGCCGAGGTCCATCGTGTTCCAGAGGACGATGCTCTCGATCACTCCCGCCTTGATGTACGGCCGGCACATGTTCGGGAGCGAGAGGCCGGTCACCTTCACGTCCGTGCGCCCCGACTGCTTCACCGCTTCGGCGGCGCCGGGCACGGCGGGCGCGGCGATCGCCATGATGAGCTTCACGTTCGGGTGGACCTTCAGCACCGTCTGCGTCTCGGTGAAGGCGCGGTCGCGATCTCCTTCGCTCGGCTGGATCGCTATCAGCTTCATCTCCGGATACTTCGCCAACCGCTCCTTGATGTACTTGATCCATTCATTCTGATTCGCCGCACTCAGGCTGGCCGTGATGATCGCGAACTCACCCTTGCCGCCCATGATGCGCGCGGCTTCGTCGGTGAGCGTGTATCCGATCCCTTGCGGCGTTGCCTGGTTGACGAAATAGTCGCGCGCGTCCTGGGTTGCATCGGCGTCCCACGTCACGACCTTGATCCCCTTCTGCCGCGCCTTCCGCAGCACGGTGGAGATGGCCTCCTTGTTCTCCACGCTCACCGCGATCGCGTCGACGCCGCGCGTGATCCACGCCTCGACGACCTCGTTCTGCTTCGCCGGATCGAGGTCGGTCGGTCCGTCCCACAGCAGCTCGACGCCGAGCGCGTTCGCCGCGGAGTCGGCGCCCTTGCGCGCGCTGATGAAGTACGGATCGCCCTTCGCCTTGGGCATCATGGCGACGACCGGCTTCGCGGCGCGCGGCGTCGCCGCCGCCGCGCCGGTCGTCTCCGCGCCACCCACCAGCGCTGCCGCGCCCGCGGCGGGGCGCAGCGACCTGACCAGCATCCAGTTGCTCGCCGCGACGATCAGTGCGCCCGCAATGATGACCGCGCTGAGGACCGCTACCTGTGAGTTCCGCACTTCGTCCTGTTCCGTTGCGATGGTTGGAAACGTGGGTCGCGACTTCGCCTGCCGCGAGAGCAGGTCCACCACGATCGTGGCGACGAGCAGCACGCCGGTGAGAATGCCCGAGAGCTCCGCCGGCTGCCCGGTGAGTCGGAGCCCGTTCTGCAGCAGCACGATGGCGAACAGGCCGAGCACCGTGCCGAGGATCGTTCCGCGTCCGCCGAAGATCGACGCTCCACCGAGCACCACCGCGGTGATCGCCATCAGCTCGTAGCCGGTGCCGGCGTCGGACTTCGCCTGCCCCAGGTGCGCGACGTAGATGACCGCCGCCAGGCTCGCCGCGAATCCCGACAGGATGTACACCGCGGCCAGTCGGCGGGTCACGGGGATTCCCGCGTAGCGCGCGCCCTCGGGCGAGTGACCGATGGCGTACAGCGCGCGGCCGGCACTCGTACGGTGCAACCACCACGCCGTGCCGACGGCGGCCGCAACGAAGATGAAGAGCTGCGTCGGCACGACGCCGCCGACATACCCCTGTCCCAGCCTCAGGAACGACTCGGGGAATCCGGAATAGTGCTGGATCCCGCCCGTCGCCCCCTCGGCGATGCCGCGAAAGAGCGAGAGCGTGCCGAGCGTGACGATGAGCGGCGGGAACTTGAGCCGCGTGATCAGCACCGCGTTGAGCATTCCGCCGGCGACGCCGAGCAGCAGCGTCAGCACGATCGCCAGGGGCATCGGCAGCCCCGCGTCGTGCCACAGCGCGCCGAGCACCACGGCGGCGAGTCCCATCATCGAGCCGACGGAAAGATCGATCCCTCCGGTGACGATGATCGGCGTCATTGCCAGCGCGAGCAGGCCGATCTCCACGGCCAGACGCGTGATCTCGAACGCATTGCCCGTCGTCGCGAAGTTGTGCCCCGTCATCCCGAACACGAGGCACTCGACGAGGATCACGACGAGCAGCACCCACTCGTTGTTCGGGAAGAGTCGCTCCGCGAGCGAGCCGCGGGCGCTCGCGCCCGCCCCCGACTCAGCGGGTGACGGCGGCGCCGCGACCGAAGAAGCTTCCATGTCGTTCGAGTCGCGCCATCGCGGCATCGGCCACGAGCGCAGCGAGGATGATGAGCCCCTGGATCGCCTTGGCCCAGAACGGGCTGATGCCGACGTACGTCATCGCGGTGCCGATCGTCCCGAGCAGCAGCACGCCGATCAGCGTGCCGAGCACAGTCCCTCGGCCACCGGTGATCGCGGTGCCGCCGACGACCACCGCCGCCACCGCCTGTAGCTCGAGACCGAGTCCCGCGTTGCTCGGCACCGCGTCGAAGCGCACGGCGTTGAGCGTTGCAGCGAGACCGACAAGCGCTCCTGTGAGGGTGAAAACTCCAAACACGACGCGCCGCGGCTCGATGCCCGCCAGCCGCGCCGCCTCCTCGTCCGATCCGACAGCGTAGAGCGTCCGGCCCAGCTGCAGATTGCGCAGCGCCCATCCGGAGGCGACGAGCACGACGAGCGCGACGATCACGATCAGCGCCTGCGCCGCTCCCGGCGCGAGGCCGAACCACTGGAAGTTCGCCGGCAGCCCCTGCA
>DASVNI010000317.1:0-2947 GCA_036383935.1 Gemmatimonadaceae bacterium
CAAGCGCTGTACGACGAGGTGCGCATGTTCCGCGAGGCGTGCGGCGAGTCGCACATGAAAGCCATTCTCGCCACCGGCGAGCTGGCGACGCTCGGCAACGTCGCGCGCGCGAGCATGGTCGCCATGATGGCCGGCGCGGACTTCATCAAGACCAGCACCGGGAAGGAAGGGATCAACGCGACGCTCCCCTTCAGCCTCGTGATGGTGCGGATGATCCGTGAGTACCACGAGGCCACCGGCTATGCCGTTGGGTACAAGCCGGCGGGGGGGATTCGCAGCGCCAAGAATGCGCTGGAGTACCTGTACCTCATGAAGGAGGAGCTCGGGAACCGCTGGCTCAAGCCGGATCTGTTCCGCTTCGGTGCGAGCGCGCTGCTCACCGACATCGAGCGGCAGCTCGAGCACTTCGTCACCGGGCGCTATTCGGCGGCGCACCGTCACCCCATGGTGTGAGCATGACATCCGTCCGCGAGATCTTCGACACCATGGAGTACGGACCGGCGCCGGAAGGCGATGCGGCGGCCCGCGACTGGCTCGCCAGGCATGGCGCGCGCTTCGGCCACTTCATCGCCGGTGGATGGACGAAACCGGCGGGACTCTTCGACGTGAGCAACCCCGCGACGGGCGCGCGCATCGCGCAGGTGTCGCAGGGGACGAAGAAAGACATCGACGCCGCCGTCAAAGCAGCCCGCAAGGCGCTCCCCGCGTGGGAAGCGCTCGGCGGCCATGGACGCGCGCGCTACCTGTACGCGCTCGCGCGCACGGTGCAGCGCAACTCACGCCTGCTCGCCGTGCTCGAGAGCATGGACAACGGAAAGAGCATCCGCGAGACGCGCGACATCGACGTACCGCTCGTGGCGCGCCACTTCTATCATCACGCCGGCTGGGCGCAGCTGCTCGACAGCGAGTTCGCCGGATACCATGCGGCAGGGGTCGTCGGCCAGATCATCCCGTGGAACTTCCCGCTCCTCATGCTGGCGTGGAAGGTCGCGCCCGCGCTCGCGGCCGGGTGCACGATCGTCATCAAGCCCGCCGAGTTCACGCCGCTCACCGCGCTGCTGTTCGCCGAGCTCGCCGATGAGGCGGGCCTGCCGCCTGGTGTGCTGAACGTCGTCACCGGCGACGGCGACACCGGGGCAGCCATCGTTGCAAACGATGGCGTTGATAAAGTCGCGTTCACGGGAAGTACCGAGGTCGGGCGGATCATCCGCAAGGCAACGGCGGGGAGCGGGAAGAAGCTCTCGCTCGAGCTGGGCGGGAAGTCGCCGTTCATCGTCTTCGAGGACGCCGATCTCGATTCCGTCGTCGAGGGCGTCGTCGACGCGATCTGGTTCAATCAGGGACAGGTCTGCTGCGCCGGCTCGCGGCTGCTCGTACAGGAAGGCGTGAGCGAGCGACTCATCGCCAAGCTGCGCGCGCGGATGGAGACGCTTCGACTCGGCTCGCCGCTCGACAAGGCGGTGGACATGGGCGCGATCGTCGCGCCGGTGCAGCTCGAGCGCATTCGCTCCCTCGTCGAAGAGGGCAAGCAGGAAGGCGCCGAGATGTGGCAGCCGAGCTGGGCGTGCCCGCAGGAGGGCTGCTTCTATCCGCCCACCCTGTTCACCAACGTGCAGCCGTCGTCGATGATCGCGCAGGTCGAGATCTTCGGGCCCGTGCTCGTCACCATGACGTTCCGCACGCCGAGCGAGGCGGTGGCGCTGGCGAACAACACGCCATACGGTCTCGCCGCGTCGGTGTGGAGCGAGTCGATCAATCTCGCGCTCGACATCGCGCCGAAGATCAAGGCGGGCGTCGTCTGGATCAATTCGACGAACCTGTTCGATGCCGCGGCCGGCTTCGGCGGATACCGTGAATCGGGATTCGGCCGCGAAGGTGGGCGCGAGGGAATGTGGGAATACCTCAAGCCCGATCGCGCGGCACCGGCGCGCGAGAACGGTCGCGCGGCGCGTGCGACGGCGAAGAGTGCGCGCAGTGCGCAGGCACGCGCCGTTCGACGCGCCGCGGAGCTCGACGATCCAGACCGCGGGACGCCGCTCATCGATCGGACGCCGAAGTTGTTCATCGGCGGCAAGCAGGTGCGCCCGGATTCCGGGTACTCCATCCGCATCGCCGGCGCCGACGGGCGCGTGCTCGGCGAAGTCGGTGAAGGAAATCGGAAGGACCTGCGCAACGCGGTGGAGGCAGCGCACGCCGCGGCGGGAAGCTGGAGTAAGGCGACCGGCCACAATCGCGCGCAGATTCTGTACTACATCGCCGAGAATCTCGCTGCGCGCGCCGACGAGCTGGGGCGACGCATCAGTGCGCTCACCGGGGGCGACGGCGCGGCGGAAGTCGAGGCGAGTGTGCGCCGGCTGTTCACATACGGCGCGTGGGCCGACAAGTACGACGGGCAGGTGCATCAGGTGCCGCTGCGCGGCGTCGCGCTGGCGATGAACGAACCGCTCGGCGTGATCGGGATCGCCTGCCCCGACGAGCATCCGCTCCTGGGATTCGTGTCGCTCGTCGCGCCGGCGATCTGCCTCGGCAACAGCGTGGTGGCGATCCCGTCCGAGCGTGCGCCGCTCGCCGCGACCGACTTCTATCAGGTGCTCGAGACGTCGGATGTGCCGGCGGGGGTGATCAACATCGTCACCGGCGCGAAGGACACGCTCGCGAAAACGCTCGCCGACCACGACGACGTGGACGCAATGTGGTACTTCGGCTCGCGCGAGGGAGTGAAGGCCGTGGAGCTCGCATCGGCGGGGAACATGAAGCGCACGTGGTGCGAGTTCGCACCGCGCGTGTGGACCGACGCGCGCGAGGGCGAGGGGCGAGCGTTCCTGCGCGAGGCGACGCAGGTCAAGAACATCTGGATCCCCTACGGCGAGTAGCGACGCGCCGCGAGGACGTGGCTCGGGGCTAGAGTCCCGACTCGAAACGAGAAGGGCCGCGTCAGACGACGCGG
>DASVNI010000318.1:0-13127 GCA_036383935.1 Gemmatimonadaceae bacterium
CGCCCCCGCCACGTCCAACCTTGCCGAGCTGGCTCAGCTCCCGCTGATCTTCCCCGCCACCTCGAGCACACGCTCCCTCAGACGCTCGGCATAGTCGCGAGGCCGGAGCGACGTACCTCCGCCGCGTCCGTTCGAGCCCGCGTTCCAACGACCGCCGAACCACGGATCCCAGTCGGTCACGCCGAGGGCGTGGAGTGTCAGTCCCGGCACCTGGCGTCCCCCCAGCCGGAGCTTCACCGTCCAGCGCGTGTCATCGCGCCGGTGGGCGACCATGATCACTGCAACGTGCCGCAGCTGCGCCGGGAAGAACGCACTATCGATGGAGCCTTCGCTCACGGCGAACGCGACCAATCGCTCGGGGTCGATGTCGAAGCTCCGCGCGTCCACGAGTGCCATCGCTGCGGCACGACGCCGCGCGCGACGCGCCAGCGCGGCGACCGCCTCATCTTCGAGCGGTTCCCGATTCAACAACGCCCGGAGATTGCGGAGCGAGGTAGCGTACTGCTCGATCGTGCGCGTGCCTCCGCGCCCGTCGTCGAGGGCCTGGAGCAGGTCCGCGACGGGATGTGCGGCGCCGGTGTGATCGGCGCACACCGACGCATTCACGAGGTCCGGATCCGGCGGCAGGATACCGAGCATCATCGCGCTCGACAACATGCTGTCGCAGTCGGTATGGTGAATCACCACACTCGCTGCCGGATCCACTTCGCCGCCCGCGTTGAGATACTGCGCGGCGAGCATCGTGCTGGTGATCTCGGCCTCCATGTGCGCGACTGGCGCATGGTGGTCCACGTTGAGGATCCGGCCGAGCCGGAGCCCGCCCGGCTCGATCTCACCGTACTCTGCGCCGGTGACGTAGAAATCGCAGGCGAAGATTTCCTCACGACCAGGACAGAGCTCGTCCAACTCCTCAGTGGAGGTGTGCGGACGAAGGGGCGCGATCGTGGGCCGTGCGTGCATGCCGATCCAGCTTTCGTTCATCGTCGTGGCGACCGTCTCGCACGTCCATCCGGCGCTCGACCCTTCGCCGCCGATTCCGCGACGTAGAATGCCGCCTTGAGCTGCATCGGACTCATCGTCTCCTCAGCGTAGCGCTCGACGTCGTCACGAAGCTCGCGCCAGAGCGCCGCGAGAGTCGGATCGCCGTGCGCGTATCGCCGGATCCGCTCGGCGGTCCGCTCCAACACCCGACGCGCACCGGCGAGATCGCCCCGGCGGTTTGCCTCGGTCGCCTCGGCTCTGGCGCGCGCAGCGTAGAGCGACGCCACCTCGCGATCGACCACGACGTCGCGCGCCTGCGAGTCGTTCGCGTCGTCCGTGGCGTATCGCCACTCGATGGCCTCCACGCTCCCGAGCGGCCTGCCAATCTGGTCAATGACACAGGCGCTGGCGATCGCGTTATCCCCCGACTGTCCGCTGGCGAAGCGGAGCTTCACGACGACGTTCAGCTCCTGTCCGGAGACGAGATCGCCGAGCTCGACGCGGAGGGAATTATCTGCAACACACTGGTTGCGGAGACGGTTGAGCACCACTGCGTCGGCGCCTGCAGGGAGCTCGAGACGCAGTTCCGCGCCGCGCACTACTACCTCGAGCGCCTCACCGAGCTCGCTCGTGAGGAGATCGGGAATCTGCGCCGGCGCTTCCACGAAATAGCAGTTTCCCCCGCCCTCGTGGGCGATATCGCGGAGGAGCCGCTCGTCGAAGTCGGCTCCGACGCCGAAGGTGCTGGTGGCGACGCCCTGACCCCGCAGCTCTGCCGCGGTCGCCACCAGTGCCGAATGATCGGTCACGCCGTGATTCGCCAGCCCATCGGTGAGGATGAGTACCCGACTGACCGAGCCGACCGCGAGCCGCGCGGCGAGCGGCGAGGCGCCCGTCATCCAGCCGGCGCACAGGTCCGTGCTCCCGCGCGGCTCCACGTCGCGCAGACGCGAGCGCGCGAGCGACTTCGCTTCGGCGGTGGCCGCGGTAAGGGGAACGAGGACATCCACCTCTTGATCGTACACGACGAGCGTGAACTGATCCTCCGGGCGCAGCATGCGCAGCGCCTGCTCCACCGCATCACGCGCGAGATCGAACTTCCGCTCCCCGGCCATCGAGCCCGAGCGATCGAGAATCAGCGCGGTCCTCACCGGCTGGCGGCCGGCTCGTGGCTCGGATGTTGGCGCGATGATGCTGACGAGAAGGTGGCGCTCGCTGCGGGCGTGCGCGCGGACCAGATGGCGATCGGTACGAAGCGACATGTTCATGACGTGCTCCAGAGCCAATGATCGGTGTGACGGGGCGATACCCGCATCATACGACCACCCTCTGACAGTGCGGCCGCAGGAGTCGAACGGCCCACCCGCGTCGTTCAACGCACGTGCGTTCGGCCGAGCGCCACGAGATCGCCCTCGCAACCGACCCCGACGAGCCGATTCCGCCAGTAGGCCGCGGTCTCACGGTCGATCGTTCCACCGTGCGCGGCGTGGTTGCGCACCTTCGCCAGCTCGTCGAGAACGGCGGGGAAGCTCGCGCGGAACCATTGTCCGCCGTCCAGCACCCGGGCGAGCCCCTCATTCAACTCGCGCTCGCCGCCGATCACTCGCGCCAGCTCGCCGAGCGTGAGCGGGCGGTGCGAGGCGAGATCGACCGAGGTATCACCGACCTTCGCACGGCGCGCCCCCGGAGGAAGCTTTGCAGTCGCGCGGCTGAGCAACGCATTGCCTTGTACTTCCACTGCCTTGGCCAGGCTCGTGATCACTGGCGAGAAGTCGAACGACACGTCGGCGCGGTGGTCCCGGAACAGACGCTCGCCCGTGGAGAGAAACACGCGGGCCGTGGGCTCCAGAGCATACCAGAGCGCCTCCCCGAACCGGTTGTCGCGCAGATCGTGCTCGACGATCGCGACGCCGGATCCCTGCTCGGCGTCGAACTCCGCCCAGATCCGGTTCCCCGCCAGCGCCTCGCGCTCGTCCGGATCGAAGAACCGCGCGCCGTCGGGACGCGTGACGACGAGCGGCAAGTCGACCATGCCCCCGTAGATCGATACCGGGCGGTCGTTGTAGTGCACGTTGCTGAGCTTGCGCAGCTCCTCGACGACACCGAGCGTGTCGTCCGCGACGAGGCGGCGGATGTCGGCGAGCCGGAACCAGAGGTCGCACGTCAATCCATCATCACGATAGTAGCCGGGGACGTGCGCATCCTCGCCGGCGGGGAGCGCACCGCCGGCGACGTCGAGCACGTCCGCGACGTAGAGCGCGCGATAGTCGGTGAGGTAGAGGTGTATCTCACGACCGTCGCCCTCGGGTTGATCGCCCACCGCGAGCGCGTCGGCGAGATGCGGCATCGGGCGCTGCCGGTTCGACGACTTCACCTTCCCCCACCAGACGTAGACGTCGTCGTCGCCCGCCCCGCCTTCCGCGTATCTCCGGCCCCAGTCGCGCAGGACGCGGAGGTGCTCGTCCATCGCGTTGCGCGCGTAGGCTGGGTTCCAGACGGTGACGAGGTGGCGGCTCGTCATCGGCTCATGGCCGACAGGCGCCTGCACACGACCTCGCGCAACTCCGGCGGCCCCAATATCTCCGCGTCCGGTCCGTACTGCAGGACGTGCCGCGCGGCCCACGAATCGTCCGCCACCGGATGGTCCAGCGTCAGGCTCCCATCGGCGGCGAGCGTCGCTCCCTCGCGGTCCGCGACCCAGCGCGCGATGCGCGGGGAATACCGCACGGTCATGCTGCGCGTCGTGTCGGAGGCAAACGCACGTCCCGCCTCCTGCACGCGCTCGCCAACCGCGGGATCCCGCTCGAACGACCGGTCGAGCGGGCGCACCGACTCCACCCGGTCCACGCGGAAGAATCGCACCGCCCCTCCCTCGGCCGACGCGACCAGATACCACATCTGCTCGGCGAAGACGAGCGAGTGCGGCGCCACCTCGCGCAGGCTGCTCTCCGTCGCCGCACCGGCGCGGTAGCGGAGCTCGAGGGTCCGTCGCGCCGCGATCGCGTCGCGGATCGTCGCCAGGTGCTCCGCCGCTCCGGCGTCGCCGAGATCGGCCCAGCGCGCGCCCTCGTGCCTCTCGTTCGACGGCACGAGACTGATCGCGTCTCGCAGACGGACCAGCGCGCCGTCGATCGGCCGCTGCTCCGCCGGCGTGCGCTCGCGGCGCAGCATCACGAGTCCGAGCTCGAGCGCGCAGAGCTCGGGCATCGTCAGCCGCATCGGGCGGTGGAACTCCTTCGCATTCACGCACACCGTGTCCTCTTCGATCCAGATCGACACGCCTTCGACGAATCCGCCCGGTGTGTCGAACCGCTCGGAGATCGATGCGATGTCGCGGAGCACCTGCTCCGCGTCCACCCCGGCCTCGCTCGCGACGTCGGCCAGCGCGTGTTCCTCTCCGTCGGCGAGCCGCGGGATGAGGAGCAGCACGCGCCGGAGCTGCGCCGCAGCGCTGTGGCTCATGCGTATACCGCCCGCGTGCGTGCGACGAGCGACTCGTATTCCTCGACGAGTGACGCCGGCGCGAGCGGCCGCGCGTCCCCCGCGAGAGAGAGGATCCACCGCGCGAAGCTGTCCGATCGGCGGACGGTGAACCGTCGGAGCGAGGGCGCCGACGCGTCGGCCTCGCCGAGCGCTGCGGCAGCGCGCACGGCGCCCGTGTCGCCGGTGAACTCCACGACTGCCTCGAAGGCGTCGCCGTCGCCGATCTCCCACGCCTGCCGCGACGCGGCGTGCTCCCGCAGCGAGAACGTCGCCGGGATCTCGTAGTCTGCCGACAGCGCTCGGCTCGCGTTGACGCGCAGCCCCGCGATGCGACTCACGCGGAAGTTCCGCAGAGCGTCCTTCTCCACGTCGCGCGCCGCGAGGTACCAGTGGCCGCCCACGAAGAACAGACCGTATGGCTCCGCCGTTCGCTCCGCGGTGCTCCCGGAGTGCATCGTATGGTACGTGAACGTGGCGCGCTTGCGCCGGAACAACGCGTCGCCGAGCGATGCGAGCACCCGCGGATCGGCGACCTGGCGCGGTGGCGCAAGGAGTGTGTCGCCGGCGCCGTCGGTCGCACCGAGCGGCAGGTCGAAGGCGAGCTTGCGGACCGCACTCCTCGCTTCGTCGGCGAGCACGAGATCCCCGACCTGGATCACCCTCCGCACACCTTCACAAATCGCCTCGAGCTCGTCCGACGAGAACGCCAGCGTCTGCAGCGAGCGATAGCCGTAACGATCGACCGTCGGAGGATTCACGATGCCCCGGGCCGAGACGACGCCGAGGTACGGCAGATAGAACTCCTTCGTGCGGATGCGATATGCGGATTCGTCGCTCCCTTCCTCGCCGACCGACTCGATCGGCACGCCCATCTCGCGGAGCTCGAGCTTGTCGCGCTCGAACATGCGCTTCAGGGTCGGTGACGGATTGCCCGCGGCGACGGAGCCGTCCTCGAGGTAGGCGGGGACGTCCTTCGCCAGCTCGGCGAAGGTCACCGGCATCCGGTGGCCGAGGAGCGCGGCGAGGAGATCGATCCAGCGCTGGACCTTGGTGCTCATCTCAGGTCGGCACGATCGGGAGGGATTTGGGTGTCACGCTGCCGCTGTCGGGGGTCCAGGAGCGGCCGACGTCGCACACTTTGCGCTTGCGATAGCCACAGAGGTCGCACTTCGGGCCGGCAGTCGTCGCATAGTCGCGCGCGGCGATGCGTGCCACCGTCTCCGCCGACCACGCGGCGTGCGACGTTCCATCGAAGCTCCAGCGGTGCACACGCGGTCCGTTGAGGAACACCAACGCACACTCGGCGACTTCCCCCAGTCCAGCGCGCGCGAGCGCCGTCGCGTACAACTCGAGCTGCGGCGCGTAGTAGTCGATCAGATACTCGAGTCGCCCCGACCGGCTGAAGTCGTTGGACTTGTAGTCGACGACCGTCCACCGCCCGTCCGCGGACTGGATCGCCAGGTCGATCACACCTTCGACGAGCACGCCCCCGATGCGCATCGCGAAGGGCCACTCACGCTCGACGCGCGCCGCCGTCGCGATCGCGCGGCCGATCTCGCCGTCGAGCACCCCGCCGAGCATGCGCGCGAGCGCGGGGCGGATCGCCTCCGGCTGCTCGGCGACGAGCCGCGCGATCTCGGCCGACCGGTCGGGCGCGTCGAAGCGCACGCGCTCGAGGAGCGCGTGCACGATCGTCCCCAGCTCGACCGGGCTCACCTTCCTCGCGCGTCCACCGGCGCGCACGCGCGCGCGGCGGTGGACGTTCTCCTCGATCTCCAGCTCGTGCGAGAAGCGGTACACCTGCGGGCAGCGCCGGTAGGCGAGCAGCTCCGTCACCTTGAGCGAGAGCGGCAGCGCGGTGATCGGCAAGGCCACCGGCTCCGGCGCGCCGCCCCGCGGGGGAGTCCACGTCGCCGCCAATGGCTTGCCTCCCTGATAGATCGTCCGCTCCGCGACCGGCCCGCGCACGTAGCGCACGTTCGTCCGATAGCCGCGGCAGACGTGCTCGCCCTCGATGGTGAGCGTTCCGTCGTCGTGCTCCTGGAGGAAGGTGAGCGCGTTGAACCGCTTCGGGCCATACGTCCGCTCCCTCGGCGCCTCCGACTTCGCCTTCACGCAGGCCGACAGGATCAGCCGCTCGCGCGCGCGCGTGAGGGCGACGTACAGCAGTCGCCGCTCCTCCGCTTCGCTGCGCTCCCGCATCTCCTCGATCACCGAGCGGAGGGAGAAGGGCCAAACCTCCACTCCGTCCGCGCGGATCGCCTTGCAGAGCAGCGCGCCGTGCCGCGCGCTGAAGCCGGGCGGAGGCTCGTTCACCGGCGACTGCAGGTTCGGGAGACAGACGACGGGCCACTCCAGCCCCTTCGCCTGGTGGATCGTCGTCAGCACCACCACGTCGTCGCCCTCGCCGACGAGCGGCGCCTGTGATTCTCTCGTCAGGAGCTCGCGCGTGCGTTGCAGCTCGTCGTACGCCTCGAGCGCCGACTTGCTGCCCATGTCGCGCACCTGCCGGCGCACCTTCGCCAGGTTGGCCAGCATCGCGGGCCCGTCCTCGTGCGCGGCCAGAGCCTCCTCGTAGCCGAAGGTGCGGATCGCGTCCTCGAGCGCGACGGACGCCGGGAGCCCGCGCACGCGCGAGCGCAGCGCGCGGAAGGTGGTGCGAAAGTCTTCGAGCGGCGTGTACGCTCGCAGCGCCTGCCATATCGAACGTACGCTCTCCGCGCCGGGCGTGCGCAGCCGCCAGAGATCCGCATCCGACGCACCGACGAAGGGCGAGCGCAGCACGGCGGCCATCGCGAGGTCGTCCAGCGGCTGCGCGATCGCGCGCAGCATCATGATGCAGTCGAGCACTTCCGCGCGCTCGTAGAACCCCTGCCCCGACGCGGTCACGTACGGCACGCCACGTTCGGCGAGCGCACGCTCGAAGTACGGGATCGCGATCCGGGTCCGGAAGAGGATCGCGACGTGCTTCGGCCGGAGCGGCACCCACGACACCGTGCGCTTGTCCGGGTCGCGCACGAGCGGTGCCTCCTTCAGCAGGCGGACGATCTCTTCCGCGACGGACGCCGCCTCGCGCGGACGCGCCTCGCTCACCGGCTCGTGCTTCTTCCCGTCGACGTCCGCTTGCTGCTCGGCGAGCACCACCATAACCGCCGGCGACGCGATCTCATCGGCGCCGTAGTCGGCCTTCGCGTCGAGCGCGCCGAACCGGTCACTCAGGAGCGGGGGACCGAAGCCATTGATCAGCGCGATGATCTCGCGGCGGCTGCGGAAGTTCTCGCGGAGGTCGAGACGCGCGTCGGGGGGCAACTTGTCCATCGCGGCGTCGAACACGTCCGGGTTCGCGCCGCGGAATTCATAGATGGCCTGCTTCGGATCGCCGACCATGAAGAGCACGTTGTCCGGCGTCCGCAGCGACTCGATGATCGAGTACTGCAGCTCGTCCGTGTCCTGCGACTCGTCGAGCAGGATGTGGCGGAATCGCTCGGCGTACTCGGCGCGCACCGATGGATTGTCGGCGAGCAGCGCGGCGGCGCGGAGCTGGAGGTCGTGGAAGTCCAGCGCGCCGATCGAGCGCTTGTGCTTCGCGTATGACTGGTCGATGGACTGCGCAGCCTCATAAATCGCCTGCTTGAGCGGCACGAGCTCGCGCTCCAGTGCCCGCTCGGCATCCCAGTCGGGGGTGGCACTCGAGGAACGGTCCTTCAGGTACTTGAGCCTCGCCTTGATCGGCTCGCGCTCCTCCCTGGCGATCTGGCCGGTGAAGCTCGTGTTGCTCCAGGCGTCGGGCGCCGCGGCGTGAATGCCCTTCGCCTGTATGCATGACTGAATCGCTGCGAGATACTCGCGCGACCTCTCGTACATGGCGGATCGCGACGTGAACGTCGCGCCCTCGAGGAGCGGCTCCAGCTCCCGCATGCACGCGAGCATCTCCTCTTCGGCGCGCTTCGCCCCTGCGCGCGCACGGCCGAGCGCCAGCTCGACACAGCGGTCCGCCTCAGCGACGACGTTCGCCTCGTCGCGTGCACGCGCCGGTCCCTCGCGCATGAGCCGAGCGACCTCGCGCACGATGCTGAAGATGCGCCATCCGCCATCGCGGAACTCCTTCTTGAGCCGCGTGGCGAAGCTGCCCAGGTCCTCGCGCGCGTACATCGCCTGGAGCGCTTCCTCGATCCAGAGCTCCTGCTCGTACTGCGTGATCACCGTGAACGCCGGATCGATGCGCGCGTCGAACGGCCGCTCGCGCAGGATCCGCTCGGCAAAGCCATGGATCGTCGAGATGTACGCCGCTTCCGTCGCGCGGCGCAGCGCCGTTTCCCCCGCCTCCTCGAACCGGCGGATCGCGCGCTCCTTGATCTCCATCGCCGCCTTCTTCGTGAAGGTGATGGCGAGGACGCGATCCGGCCCGAAGCGCGGATCACGCGCGATCTTCACAAAGCGGTCGACCAGCACCGTCGTCTTCCCCGCGCCAGCGCCCGCCATCACGGCGAGCTCGCGCTCCAGATCGCCGGAGGCGATCTCGCGCCCGAGATCGCGTGCAGCGATCTCGCGATAATTCGGCAGCTCACCCTTCATCGGGAACGCCTCCGACGCCGAAGGTCCCGATGCGGCACACGGGCCGCAGGTCGCAGTAGCCGCAATCATCGTTGCGCGGCTTCGTCCGGAGCTGGCCGCGTGCGAGGCGCGCAATCTCGTTGCGAAGGGCCAGCTGGCGCTCCAGCATGAACTCTCGGAAGTCGCCCGGCGCGAGCACCCGCACTCCCTTCCCACCATCCGCCGGGATGAACTCCGCCGCGAAGTCGCTCCGCACCACCCCGTAGCGCTCCCCGCTCCCGATGCCGAGGTAGAAGGCACCCACCGGCTCGATACCGAAGAGTGGGAGGACCTCGCAGTAGATCGGGAGCTGGAAGTCGGCCATCTCCTCCATCTCCACCCCGTAACGTTCTCCCTTCCCACTCTTGTAGTCGATCGCGACGCCGTAGCGCGCGCCGCCGCGCTCAATCACGTCCACCCGATCGATCGATCCGCGCAATGTGCTGTGCGAGATCGGCGTTCCCGCGGGCAGCGCGATCGGCAGTCCCTCTGTGAGCGACGCCGCATCGCGCCCCTCGTCGTTCGTGCCGAAGGAGAGCTCGAAGTACGCCGCACGGCTCCCGCTCGCATCGAGGTGCTCTCGCTCGCGCGCCACCAGCTCGACGAGGCTCGCGTACAGGATGCCGCGCTCGAAGCCCACGCGCGTGTCGCCGAGCAGTTCCTCCCCCACCTTCGCCGTCCACCAGCGCGTGAAGATCTCGTCGAGACGTGCGGGATCGAACCCCGCGCGTCCCATGTCCGCCAGCACGCCGTGCGCGATCGATCCAATCGAAGGCAGATCGATCTGCGGCGGGCCGAGCATGCCGAGCTGGAGGCGACGTTTGCCGAAGTGCTCGTAGAGGCAATGCACGAGCATCTTCGCCTGGCTCGCCGACATCTGCCCCGCGAGCGCGCCCGCCTCGGCGAGAATCTCCGTCGGGAGCTGGATCATCTGCCCCGCGTGCATCAGCCCCTCGTACGCGCGCCGCTCGCCGGTAGAGAGCGACGCCAGCGCATCACGCACCGCGCCCAGCTCCGCGCCGGCCAGGTCGGCGGCGCGATGGCGCGCCACCACCGTTGCGCGTGTGAGCCGCTCCCGGCGCGACGCGGCGAGCGGAAGTGGCCAGGTGGTGTCGCCCACCGAGCGTGCGACACGATCGGTTTTCGCGACGGCGAGGTCGTCCAGGTAGAAGGAAGGGAGCAGTGGCGCCGCGTCCTCCCCCGTCGCCGGCCACGAGATCACGAGTGACTCGCGCGCCGCGCGACGGATGCGCTCGCGCCGCTCGTGCTCGCGGATCGTGCGGTCCGACGCGCTCGGGATCATCGCCCCGAGCTCGTTCAGCGCATGCACCACGCGCTCTGGAAGCAGCGGGTCCTCGCGCATGCGGCGTGGAAACACACCCTCACGCCAGCCGACGGCAAAGACGTGCGTCGCACTCGGCAGTCCCGCACCGGCGATCGTGAGGTGTACCCCGTCGTACGCCTTCGCGTCCACGCGCACCTTCGAGTCGGCGATCGCGTCGGAGAGATGCGCCAGCCAGCGCCGAGCGGAGATGCGCGTGGTCCCCGTGATGCGCAGCGCCTCGTTCAGCTCGTCCGCGGCGGCGGCCAGGCACTCCCATCCCTTCTGATCCACGCGCAACGCCTCGTCCCGCCCAGCAGCGAGGTTGATGCGACGTCCGGCGGAGAGGAAGCCGAAGTCGAGCCCGAGCGACGTCAGCGCCGCAGACAGCTCCTTTGGCGTGCGCTCTCCCTGTAGACGCTCGGCGAGCCGCACGACCGAAGCGGCGAGCTTGACGAAGCGCGGGTTGCGTGTGCTCTCGGCGAAGCGATGCCAGGTACGGAGCGCACCGAGCCCGCGAAGGACGAGCGTCTTCGCGAGGCGATCGTGTCCGTCGAGGCCGAGCCCGACGTAGGGCATGGCGAGGAGGGCGAGGCCCCGCTCGGGCGTGTCCTCTTCGGGATCGGCGAGGAGGCGGAAGGTGTCGAGCAGCGCGCGGACGAGCGGGACGTCGGCGGCGTACACATTGCGCGGGCTGGCGATTGGGATGCCCACGCGCGCGCACGCGTCGGCGAGGATCGCGAGGTACGTCGCGTTGGGCGCGACGCCGAGGATTGCTGTGGGGTGTAGGGTGCTGTCGGAGCGCAGAAGGGCGAGCATCTCGCGCGCGACCAGGTCGACCTCGTCGTACATGCCGACCCCGCCGACGGCGCGTGTCTTTGGGATGTACGGTGCTTGCTGCTCGGAAGTGCGCGTGAAGCCGAGCGCATCGAAGCGAGACGCCCACGCGGGAGCCGCGCCGTCGTCGGTGAGGACGGATGCGCCGACGTGGCAGCTCGACGACGCCTCGATCGCGGCGCGATGCAGCTCCCAGCTCACGAGGTTCGAGAAGGCTGGCTCCTCGACCACGAGCGGGAGCGACGGGACGCCGGCGGCGAGCAGGGCATCGATGCGGTCAGTCTCGTCGTGGAAACCGAGATCGCGGCGACGCGCTTCGAAGCGGCGGTAGGCGTCGGCAGCGCGCGTGTCACCGCCTGCTGCCTCGAGTTGCTCGGGGGTGATGCGGTTGAGCCGGAGAGTGTGGATCAGTCGTGCGACCGCGGCGACGGCGCCGGCGGGGGCATCATGATTGGCATCGTCGAAGAGCGGGACGTGCGCGCAGCGAGCGGACTCGGTGACGAGGATGTGTTCGAGTGCGCCCGAGAGCGTGCGCGTGGCGGCGAGTCCGGCGCGCGATTCGAGGAGCGGAAGGAGGCGCGAGCGCGAGACGATGGTGATGCCGAGCGTGGTGGCGCGGGTGTCGGCGACGTGTTGGAGGGCGAGGCGGCGGGCGGCGGCGCTGGGGGCGACGTAGACGGCGCCCGGAGTGGCGTGGGCGCGGGACCAGGCGCTGACAGCGTCCGGGTCCGAGTGCAGGTACAGCTCGCGGGTTGGGAGCGAGCGGGAGGGCGGCATTCGTCGCCGATGGAAGGGAATGGTGATGGAGTCGGGGCTCGAGGAGGGTATATCGGAGCCCTGACAGCTTCTAAACAAACATTTACCACCCTAGAGCGAAAGAGGAGAGAGCGCTCGACTTGGTGATCGCATCACAAGCCGATCACCGACGCTGTCAATCCTGCGCCGCGATTCGTTGATCGATGCCGCTGAATGCGGCGAACACGTCGATGGTATCGCGGAGTGACAGACTCCACGCGGCTTTTCTGAAGGCTTCACGCAAAGTGTCCGCGCGCGTTTCCTCGAGCGTAAGAAAGTGCTCGTTCAACGCCTTCTTGATATGCGACTTGTAGTTGCTGAGCTCCGACGCCACTGCGTCACGGAATCCCTTCTCCTTGCCCAGCAGTTCGCTGCCATAGAGCCCAACCCACCCCTCCATACGATTCTTCGCGAGATATCGCAGGAGGAGACAAAGGGTATAGTAGACCAGTCGGCTCCTTCGAGGCGCTTTGGGGTGAGACTGAACGAGTCCCAGATCATTCTTCAGGACCACAGGCAATACGTCATGCAGGTTCTGAAGCAGCACGATCAGATGAACTGACGAGACCCGTTCAGGAGCGAATGTCTTCGCGTAGGCCACATCATACTCGAAGATGTGACTCGGACTGTGCGCCAGATCGAACTCTCCCGCGGTGGCGGCAAGACAGCGCGCGAGATCATCGATCGCCACCGCCCGGCCGTTAGTGTGCGAGTACAATTGGAACCTCGACGAATTGCTTCTTTCGAGTTCGTCCAAGGCACCTTTCTGGCGCTCATAGAAGATCCCTGCTCTTTGCAATCGCTGCTCCAAGTCGAGCTGGATCTCATCGTTGGCACGAAGCGCCGAAGGAGGGATCTGATTCTGGCGATTGTTGCTGATCGTTATCTGGCGAATCAGCTCCTCCTGCTGACTCGTGATGATCCGTACGGGGACGCAGACGCGTTGCCACCGGTCTTCGTCGATGGACTTGCTGTGCCTGGCGTCATATCGGAAATCATAGGCGCTTCGGACGGTCTGGCAGCCATTCAGAACATAAGGATCGCGAATTCGCTGAATCCTTCCCGTCTCACTGCGCACGACGTCACGAGCAAAGACGGTGATCCCGTTGTGATGAAA
>DASVNI010000319.1:0-2103 GCA_036383935.1 Gemmatimonadaceae bacterium
CGAGATGAGCTGGACGCGCAACGTCCGCCATCCTTCGAAGCTCGTCAGCATCGGCGAGACGATCGAGGCGGTGGTGCTCAAGGTCGATCCGAACGAGGAGAAGATCTCGCTCGGCATGAAGCAGACGGAGCAGGATCCGTGGGTGGTGCTGCCGCTCAAGTACCCGGTCGGCACGCGCATCAACGGGAAGGTTCGGAACCTCACGAGCTTCGGTGCGTTCGTCGAGATCGAGCCGGGCATCGATGGCCTCATCCACATCTCCGACATGAGCTGGACGAAGCGCGTTCAGCACCCGTCGGAAGTCGTGAAGAAGGGTGATGCGGTCGACGTCGTGATCCTGAACATCGACAGCGAGAACAAGCGCATCAGCCTCGGCCTCAAGCAGGCGGAGGAGGATCCGTGGCTGCGCATCGGCGAGACCTATCCGGTCGGCACCGAGATGCGTTCGCACGTCGTCCGCCTGATGGACAAGGGCGTCGTCGTCGACATCGGCAACGACATCGAGGGCTTCGTGCCGATCTCGCAGCTCGGTCAGGGCGCCGCGGTCAACAGCCCGGCCGACGTCGTGTACGAGGGGATGAACCTCGACACACGCGTGCTGGAGGTCGACCCGATCCACCGTCGCATCGTGCTGAGCGTCGTCAACATCCCCGAGGAGCAGCCGCCTCGCCCGGAGACGCCGTCGAAGATCCACACCGACGATGGCGACACGATCAACATCCCGGTCGATCTGAGCGCCGAGGAGTAACTCACTCGACGTCTGCCGCAACGAAAGAGCGCCCGCTCCGGTTCAGCCGGGGCGGGCGCTCTTTCGTTCAGGACGGTCAGACCGAGAAGGCCGTGACCAGAGTGCTCAACCGCTGCGCGCTGTTCTCGAGCTGGCTCGCGGTGGCCGCCACCTCCTCCGAAGCCGCTGCAGTCTCCTCGGCGGCGGCGCGCGCCATCTCGCTCGAGGCGGCCTGCGCCTCCGCGTGATTCGTGGTCGCCGTGACCTGCTGATCCAGGGCGTCGACCGACTCGCGGTTCGACTGTGCGGTCTGCCGCACCGCGCGCGTGAGCTCGTCCATCCGCGCAATGGCGAGATGGATGGTATTCAGCGCGTCGGTCACGCTGCGCGACGTCGCATCCACATTGCCAAGCGAGGACACGCCGTCGCGGAATGCGGCGGACGCCGTCGCCACCTCGTGGCGCATCGAGGTCACCACCTCGCGCACGTCGTCGGCGGTGCGGTTGCTGTGGTCGGCGAGCTTGCGCACCTCCTCGGCCACGACGGCGAAGCCGCGGCCGCTCTCACCCGCGCGTGCGGCCTCGATTGCCGCATTGAGTGCGAGCAGATCGGTCTGCTCCGAGAGCTGCTGGATGGTCTGGAGGAACTGCTGCACGATGCCCGACGCCTTCTCGACCCGTTCCACATTCACGAGCGACGCGCCGATCACGTCCCTGGCGCGCCCAAGCGCGCTCAGCGCCTCACCGATGCCGAGTCGCGCCCCATCGGTGAGCTGACGAACTTCGCCCTCGAGTGCCCCCGCATCGCTTGCCGTGGACTCGAGCACGTTGGACGCTGCACGGACGCTCGACAGCACCGCGTGGGTGGTCTCCACCGCTCCACGCTGCTCCTGGGCAGCGCTGGCGATGTGGAGCATGCTCTCGCTCACGCGGTTGGTGGATTCAGCGGCCGCGCCCGAGGCGACGGTGAGGGCGCCGGCCGCGCTGGCAACGTCGCGCGCCTCGTTCTGAATCTCGCGCACGAGCTGCGACAGGCGGAGCGTCGTATCAGCCAACGCCTGTGCGACCACACGGTATTCCTCGTCGAGACCCGTCGGGTCGATCGTCGTCTTGAGATTTCCCTCGCCGACGCGCCGCGCGCCCTCCGCGAGCATGTCCAGCGGCTTCGTCACGGCGCGCAGCGTCGCGAATCCGACGATGAGAGCGGCGAGCAGGCCGACGACGAGCAGAGACTGCACGAGCACCTGCTGTCGCGTCACGAGGCGATCGGCCCTTCCGAGCATCTGGGTCGCGCGGGAGTCCTCGGCGGCGATGATCGCGCGCGAGATGGCGAACAAGGAGTCGAGCAGCAGCGAGGACGCGGCGGTGTGCTGCGTC
>DASVNI010000320.1:0-2178 GCA_036383935.1 Gemmatimonadaceae bacterium
GCGACGCACCGAATCGCTCCACAGCGTGTACGCGCGGCCGAACGTCATCCCGAACGCGCTGCGCGCCGCGGGGTCGAGCCAGTACGGCACGAGCTGCGCCGCCTGCGCATCGATGAACCGCTTGACGCTCGGCTCACCATGATTGCGCGCCAGCCAGTCCACGAACAGCGAGCCGTAGCCGTACGCCGCCTCCCCCTCGGGGAAGCGGGAGGTGCCGAGACTCAGCTCATCTAATCGGAACAGGTGGCCGCCTGAAGCGCCGGCGCGGGCGTACATGCGGTGCAGCGCGTCGTTGAGACGGCCACCGCTCGTGAGGCGCGACTCCTCGTGGACGGCGAGCCCCTCGGTGAGCCACGACGGGCTGTACGAGTTGGGAAAGAAATAGGGCCCGCGGCCAAACACGCCCTGCACGCCGCGCCAGATGCCGCGCGTCCGGTCGAGATGGAAGATGTGCGTCAGCTCGTGCGTGATGACGAGCTGCAGCCAATCCTGGTTGAGCCGGAGTCCCGCGTGCTCGATCGGCGGCACGGCGTAGACGACGATCCGGTTCGTCGGCGAGACGACGGCGTAGCCGTTGGAGTAGTCGACGTCGTCGGAGACGAGCAGGTCGATGCGCCCGCGCGGCGCCGCGAGCGAGGTGCTGAGCTTCGCGTAGGCACTCTCCGCAGCAGCCGCGGCGACGCGCCCCTCCTGCTCGAGACCGCGCGCGACGATGACGCGAAAGTGCGGCGTGTCCAGCGTGCGGTAATGCCGGTACGCTGCGGGCTGCGCGCCGGCGGTCGCCGCCGACGCCACGAGGGCGACGAGCGTGGTTACAACCCCGAGCAGCCGACGCAAGTAGAGGTGCAGATCCCTCGACTCGCTACGCTCGCTCGGGATGACAGGGAGGATCACCGACCGCCGAGCGAGCGGAAGTAATTCTCCAATCCGTCGGCGATGCCGCGCGCGTAGCGCTCCTGGAATTCCGGCGTGCGCAGCGCGTACTCCTGCTCCGGTATCATGAGGAACGCGCCCTCGCACAGCACGGCGGGATACCAGGTGGAGCGCACGACGGCGAGGTTGCTGTAGTTCACGCCAAGATCCTGCAGTCCCATCTGCGCGACCATGCCG
This sequence comes from Gemmatimonadaceae bacterium, assembly GCA_036383935.1. Classification (GTDB taxonomy): domain Bacteria; phylum Gemmatimonadota; class Gemmatimonadetes; order Gemmatimonadales; family Gemmatimonadaceae; genus AG11. The sequence continues at coordinate 1,111 of DASVNI010000320.1, forward strand.
CGCTGGACGGCACGCGCGAGCGGCTCGCTCTGCGAGCGGAAGAAGTACGTCCCCGTACCCGGTGCGATGAACGGATTCACACCGTCGGGATACGCGTTGAGATGGATCGAGACGAACGCGTTGGCATTCGCGCGTCGCGCGATGATCGGCCGGTCGGCAAGCGCCACGGGCGCCGCCGTGGTGCGCGTCATCACCACGCGCGCGCCGCGCTCCTCGAGGATCGTCTTCAGCCGCATGCCGATGGGAAGGGTGACCGTCGGCTCCCACAATCCGGTCGGCCCCGTCGCGCCGATCGGCGGATGGCCCGGGTCCACGGCGATCGTGAGACCGCGCAGCGGATGGGCGGGATCGACGCGCGGGCGCGCGCGCAGCTTGAGCACGAGCGAGCTGCGCTCCCACAGCACGAGATATCCGTACGGCGCGTTGCGCAGGTTGACCGTGACGCGCGCGCGCTCCGCCGAGAGCTGCTCCCACTCCACCGTCCGCACGATCGAGTCGGCCGAGGCGTAGTTGATCAGATCCGTGTTCGCCCGCACGCCGTAGAGGGTGAGCACGATCGAGTGCTCGGTCTCCTCGACGAAGTACGGCGGGCGCTCCCCCACCGGGATCACGAGGTCGGTGCCTTCGGCGTTGGGCACGAGCCGCATGGTCGTGGTGCGCCGCTCGGGAGCGAGCGTGGACGAGACGTAGCCCGCGTCGACCGAGTCGACGTACACGTCGAGATTCCGGTCGAGGCGCACGCGCGCGAACCCTTCCTCGCGCGATACGAGCGGCACGACGGTCCCCGGCATGAAGAACCACTTGTACGTGCCGCCGGGGACCGGGCGCCCGATGATCGTGCGATCGGTATCCGCCGCTGCACTGACGACGCCAAGTCGCACCCACCCGATCGGCTCGTCGCGCATCAGCGTGGCCTGCAGCGAGTCCATGCGCGTCTCGAGTTGCGTCGCCAGCGCGGCGAGCGAATCGGTGCGCGTGGTAGCGCGCGCCTCCGGCTTCACCGGCGCGGGCGGCGGCGGCGCCGGTGCCGGCGGGCGCACCGCGGGGTAGGCGATGCTGTGCGTGGCA
>DASVNI010000321.1:0-21979 GCA_036383935.1 Gemmatimonadaceae bacterium
CACACCGGATGCTCGGCGTGACGCAGCGCGTGAATCTCCGTGGGGTCGTTCTCCGCGGTGGCCGTCACGCGCAGTGAGTCAGGGAGGCTGGCCCGTTCGACAGTCAGCGAGTGATAGCGTCCGACTTCCATCGGCGACGGCACACCGGCAAAGAGCTCGGAGCTGTCGTGCGTGATGCGCGACGTCTTGCCGTGCACGGCGCGCGTTGCCCGCACTACTCTCCCACCGTACGCCTCACCAATTGCCTGATGGCCAAGGCAGACGCCGAGGATCGGCGTCGTCGCGCCCCAGGCGCGGATGACGTCGACCGTGACCCCGGCTTGCGCCGGCGCGCAGGGGCCCGGCGAGAGGACGATCCCCGCTGGCGCGAGCTGGCCGACCTCCTCCACCGTCACGGCGTCGTTGCGCCGGACGGTCAGGTCCGCGCCCAACTCGCCCAGATACTGGACGAGGTTGTACGTGAACGAGTCGTAGTTGTCGATGACGAGGAGCATCTGGAAACAGGCGCGCGGACGAAGACGACGGTCGATCAGCCTCTCGGATGATAACTCCGATGGACCTGCCGGAGGTACTCCCGATCGACATGGGTATATATCTGCGTCGTCGAGATGTCCACATGCCCTAGCATCTCCTGGACCGCGCGGAGATCCGCACCTCCCTCGAGGAGATGCGTCGCGAAGGAGTGGCGGAGCGTGTGCGGCGTGACGTGCTTGGTGATCTCCGCCCGCTCGACGTACCCGCGCAGGATCTTCCAGGCGCCCATCCGTGTGAGGGGCCGGCCTCGCGCATTCAGGAAGAGGATCCCCTTCCCTTCGCCCTTCTCCAGCTTCGGCCGGAGCTCGCGGAGGTAGACCGCCGCGGCGCCGATCGCCGACCGTCCAATGGGAACGAGGCGCTCCTTGCTGCCTTTGCCGAAGACGCGGACGAGCCCTTCTTCGAGCAGCAGGTCGCGCACCGTCAGAGAGATCCATTCCGAGACGCGCAGGCCGGCGCCGTACGCGAGCTCGAGGAGCGCGCGATCGCGGAAGACCATCGTGTCGTCCAGCGTCGGCGCGGCGATGAGGCGCTTGATCTCCTCGACGCTCAGGACGTCCGGCAGCTCGCGCCACCGCTTCGGCGTCTCGAGTCGCTCGCTCGGGTCGCGCACGACGATCCCGTCGCCGATGAGGAAGCGGAAGTAGGTGCGGATCGCCGAGACGTTCCGGCGAATCGATGCGGGAGAGAGCCCGAGATCCTTGAGGTGATAGACGAACTCGCGCAGCATGCGCGCCGTGACGTCGAGCGGCGCCGCGGCGCCCTTCGCGTCCGCGTATTCGGCGAAGCGCGTGAGATCCTTCTCGTAAGCGTTCTGGGTCAGCCGCGAGAGCCCTTCCTCGAGCGCGATGAAATCGAGGAAGCGCGGAATGAGGAAGCGCCGATTCCGTGCCTCGGCGTCGCTCACGACTCTTTTCTACTGCGCTGGTGTAGCCACCACGCCAGCGCACCGAGGGCGAGCACCATGCCCGCGCCGACGGCAATCCAGCGACCGACATACGAGATGCGGCCAGTCAACGCATCCCAATCGGCGGCGCCGGCGCGGAAGGCGAGATAGCTCACGAGGCCGTACCAGATGCCCGAGGCGATCGCAATCGCCCCGAGGCTCCGCACCGGCGGCAGGCGCAGCGCTCCGGCAAAAGGCGGCACCAGTGCGCGAATGCCCGGAATGAACCGACTGAGGAACAACGAGGCCGCGCCGTACTTGCGGTGCAGCTCCCGGAACCGGTTCTCGCTCTTCTCGTCGGCGATCTTCGGAAAGCGACGCTCGATCCAGGCGGTCCCATGGCGTCGACCGATGAAATACATCGCGGCCGCACCGGCAACGTTGCCGACCCAGACTGACAGAAATGCCCACACCGGACTGCCCTGCCCGCGCGCGGCGAGCCAGCTCCCGAGCGCAACGACGGTGTCCGCCGGGATGGGCGGGAAGATGTTCTCCACGGCGGCGAACACCGCCATGATGAAATACAGCAGCGTGAGCGGAGCGTGCGACAGCCAGGCGATGAAACCCGACGTCATGGGACTATGCCCGGTAGAGCGTCGCCGTGGCGAGACAGGCGAGTCCTTCCCCCCGACCGATGAAGCCCATTCCCTCGTTCGTCTTGCCCTTGAGGCTGACGTCTCGCGCCTCGCACCCGACGGCGGCGGCGATCCGCTCGCGCATCGCCTGCCGGTACGGCGCGATCTTCGGCGTCTCCGTGATGACGACGATGTCGAGCTGGCCGACGCGCCAGCCTTCTCGCTCCACCGTCCCGACGGCGAGGATCAGCATCTCGATCGAGTCGCGCCCGCGGTTCACCGGATCGTTGTCCGGGAACATGCCGCCGATGTCGCCGAGCGCCGCGGCGCCGAGCACGGCGTCGGTCACGGCGTGCGCGATCGCGTCGCCGTCCGAGTGTCCGTGGAGATGGACGTCGGACGGGATCTCGACGCCGCCGAGCACGAGCGGACCGCCCGGCTCGAAGCGGTGCGAGTCGTAACCGATCCCGGTGCGGAGCGCGAGGCGCTCAGCCATGGAGCAGCGCGATGCCGTCGGCGGTCACGCCGCGGCCACCGCCGGCGGCGCGATGATCGAGTAGTCCTGTCGCCGGCGCGCGGGGGTGAATCCGGCGTCGCGGATCAGCCGCTCCATCTCCTCGATGGACGTACGGTGCGTGGTGTTCGCAGCCGACACGACGTTCTCCTCGATCATCAGCGAGCCGAAGTCGTTGCAGCCGAAGCGCAGCGCCGTCTGCCCGATCTTCATCCCCATCGTGACCCAGCTCGCCTGGACGTTGGGGACGTTGTCGAGCACCGTGCGCGCGAACGCGACGGTGCGCAGATAGTCCACCGCGTCGGTCTTCTGCATGTGCGACATGCGCGGCGTGTTCTCGGGCTGCAGCGGCCAGCAGATGAACGCCGTGAAGCCGTGGGTGCGCTGCTGCACTTCCTTCACGCGCTGGAGGTGCTCGAGGCGCTCGGCCAGCGTCTCGCCGATGCCGTACATCATGGTGACGGAGGTCTTCATCCCCTCCTGGTGCGCGATCTCCATGATCTCGAGCCAACGATCGGCGCCCGCCTTCTTCTTCGCGACGTCGTCACGCACGCGCTGCACGAGGATCTCGCCGCCACCGCCGGGGATGGAGTCGAGCCCCGCCTTCTGCAGCTCGCGGATGACCTCGCGCGCCTCCATGCGGTAGAGCTTCGACCAGAAATCCACTTCGCTCGGGCTGAAGCCGTGGACGTGGATCGGGTGATTGCGCTTGATGTAGCGCAGCAGATCCAGATACCACTCGAACGGGATGTACGGATTGTGCCCGCCCTGCATGAGGATCTGCACGCCGCCGAGCGCCTTGGTCTCGTCGATCTTCGCGCCGATCTGCTCGTACGACAGCGTCCATCCCTCCGTGTCCTTCGGACGACGGTAGAAGGCGCAGAAGCCGCAGTCCGCCACACAGACGTTCGTGTAGTTGATGTTGCGGTCGACGATGTATGTGACGATGTCGCCGGGATGCAGACGCTCGCGCACCCGGTCGGCCTCGGCGCCGAGCTCGAGGAGCGGCGCGCGCTGGTAGAAGTCGAGGAGATCACGCATGGCTGGCACCGTGGTCCGCGAAGTACGTCATCATGCCGCGGGGAGGAAGACGAGCGACCCATTCGGGACGCGTCCACTCGCGGCGAGCTTGCCGAAGAACGTTGTGAGTCCCGCCAGGTGCTCGTACCGCAGCCCGTAGTCGAGGCCGGAAAGATACTCCAGCGCGGACGTCCGGGAGACGCCGGTCGCCGCGGAGGCCTGACTGGCCAGCTCCTCGAGGTGAGCGAGCCCCCAGTCGCGCGATCGGATGAGCTGCGCGTGGAGGGCGAGCGAGTGCTCGACGGGGGTGGTCCGCAGCGCCACCCAGACGGCGAAAACGAAGGGCAGCCCCGTCCACTGCTTCCACACGGCGCCGAGGTCGTAGGCGTACGGGTACTGGCGCGCGAGGTCGCTCGCCCCGGAGCTCAGGAGCAGCGCGGCGTCGCCGATGATCAGTCGTGCGTCGTGCTCCGGCTGCTCGGCGCGTGCCAGGTCGGCGATCTCCGCGTCCGCGGGCACGAAGGTCGGCTGCGCGTCCCAGACGTGCTCGAAGAGCAGCTCGAGCAGCGCGACGCTCGTCATCGAGCTTCGCGTCACGAGCACGCGCCGGCCCGTGAGGCTCGCGGCGGGCACGCGCGAGAAGAGCATCACGCTCCGCACCGGACCGTCGCACGAGATCGCGAGGTCGGGCAGCAGGAGATACCGGTCAGCGTCGCGCGCGTATTCGACGGCGGAGATGACGCTGATGTCGAGCGCCCCACGCGCCATGAGCCGGTTGAGCTGGGACGGGATGCCGTCCACCAGCTCGGCGTCGAGGGCGACGACGCCGCGATCGATGCCGCCGTACACCGGGTAGCAGTTGATGTACGGAATTCGACCGACGCGCATCGTCATGCCGCGGCTCGCGTCGGGTCGTCGTCGAAGGTGCGGATGACGTTGTAGAACGAATCGCGCTCGGCGGGTTCCTTCCCCGCACCGCGGATGAGGCGCAGCAGCTCGGGGAGACTCATCGCCTGCGCCGTGTGCGCGCCCGCCTCGTGGTAGATCTTCTCGCGCACGACGGTGCCCTCGAGGTCGTTCACGCCGAAGTGCAGCGAGAGCTGCGAGAGCGGCGTGGTCACCATGATCCAGTGCGACTTGATGTGCTCGAAGTTGTCGAGGAAGAGCCGGCCGACGGCGAGGTTCTTCAGGTCGTCCATGCCGCTCGTCGCCGTCCCCGTGCGTCCGAGCTCCACACCGAGCTCATTGTTGTCGGGGTGATAGGCGAGGGGGATGTAGGCGAGGAATCCGCCCGTCTCGTCCTGCAGGTCGCGCAGCATCCCGAGATGGTTGATCCGGTCCTCGTATGTCTCGACGTGGCCGTACAGCATCGTGCTGTTCGTGCGGATGCCCAGCTGGTGCGCGACGCGGTGGACGTCGATCCACTCGCTGCCGGCGAGCTTCTTCTCGGCGATCGTCGCGCGCACGCCCGGGCTGAACACTTCCGCGCCGCCGCCGGGCATCGTGTCGAGGCCCGCCTGGCGCAGCGCGATGAGCACGTCGCGGACGGACATCTTCTCGATCCGCGCGATGTGCGCGATCTCGACCGCCGTGAGCGCCTTGATGTGCACCTGCGGATGCCGCGCCTTGAGTCCGCGGAACATCTCGCTGTAGTAGGCCAACCCCGCCTTCATGTCGAGGCCACCGACGATGTGGAACTCGCGCGTGAGCGCGCCCTCCGCCGACGCCGCTTCCGCCCACACCTGATCCATCGTGTAGCGGTACGCGCCGTCCTCCTTGGGGAGGCGGGCGTACGAGCAGAAGACGCACGTCTGCCGCAGGATGCAGACGTTGGTCGGATTGATGTGCTGGTTGGACGCGAAGGTGACGCGGTCGCCGTGCTTCGCGCGGTTGGCCGCATCGGCCAGCGTGCCGAGGCCGATCAGGTCCGGGGTGCGGAAGAGGGCCACGCCATCCGCGGCCGTGAGTCGCTCACCCGCTGTGACCTTCTCGGCGATGAGCTGCAGCGCCGGATCGGTGATTCGCGAGCGGTCGAACTCGACGGCGTTTGGCACGGCTATTCCTCGTATCGCTTGACGACGAGTGAGACGTTGTGGCCACCGAAGCCGGCGCTGTTGCTCAGCGCCGCGCGTACTTCGCGGGGCCTGGCTTTGTTCGGCGTGACATCGAGGTCGCCGCACGCCGGATCCGGCGTGCAGTGGTTGATCGTGGGCGGCACGATCTGATCGCGGATCGACAGCAACGAGGCGATGAACTCCACCGAGCCGGCGGCGCCGAGCATGTGGCCGGTCATCGACTTGGTGGAGGAGACGCTCAGCTTCGACGTCGCGTCGCCGAAGACCTTGGCGATCGCCACGGCCTCGTTGGAGTCGTTGAGCGGCGTGGAGGTGCCGTGGGCGTTGACGTAGTCCACCTGGTCCGGCGTCATCCCCGCGTCGGCGAGGGCGCCGCGCATGGCGCGCTGCAGGCCCTCGTGCTCGGGGAGCTGCCCCGTGAGATGGTACGCGTCGCCCGAGGCGCGATAGCCCACGACCTCGCCGTAGATGTGCGCGCCGCGCGCGCGCGCGTGCTCGAGCTCCTCGAGGATCACGATCCCCGAGCCTTCACCCATGACGAAGCCGTCGCGATGCAGATCGAACGGCCGCGAAGCCGTCGCGGGATCGTCGTTCCGCTCGGAGAGCGCGGTCATGTTCGCGAAGCCGCCAATCGCCATCGGCGTGACGGTCGCTTCGGCGCCGCCGCTGATGATGATGTCGGCATCGCCGTACTGGATCGTGCGGAACGCGTCGCCGATCGCGTGGGCGCTCGTGGCGCACGCCGACACGGTGGCGTAGTTGGGACCACGCGCGTTGAAGCGCATCGACACCACACCCGCGGCGATGTCCGCGATGAACATCGGGACGAAGAAGGGGCTGATCTTGCTCTGCCCGCGCTCGCGGTAGACGTCGTGCTGCTCCTCGAAGCTCTTCAGCCCACCGATGCCGCTGCCGACGATGACGCCCGTGCGGTCGACGTCGTAGTTGCCCGTCGTGAGTCCCGCGTCGGCCATCGCCTCGACGGAGGCGGCCACGGCGTACTGCGCGTACAGATCCGCCCGCTTCGCTTCCTTCCGCTCCATGGTCTTGAGCGGATCGAAGCCCTTCACCTCACAGGCGAAGCGGACGGGGAACGTGGAGGCGTCGAACTTCGTGATGACGCCGGCACCTGAGACGCCTTCCTGCATGGCGCGCCAAGTCGTCGCCACATCGTTCCCGAGCGGCGTGATGGCACCGAGACCGGTGACGACGACCCGACGTCGCATTACGCGCCGACCTTGGTGTTCAGATAGGCCACCGCATCACCGACCGTGCGCAGCTTCTCCGCGTCCTCGTCCGGGATGTCGATGTTGAACTCCTTCTCGAACTCCATCACCAGCTCGACGATGTCGAGGCTGTCCGCACCGAGGTCCTCGATGAAGCTGGCCTCGTCGGTCATCTTGTCCCGCTCGACGCCGAGCTCCTTCTCGATGATGTCACGGACCTTCTGGGCGTTGTCGGCCATGGGGTGGGCTCCTGTTGGTTTTTAACTCGGGAAAGTTAGCAAAGGTTCGCGCCGAATGGCACTTGGGCGCGATCAGTTACGACATCACATCACAATGCCGCCGTCCACCACGAGCACCTGCCCCGTGATGTACGACGCGTAGTCCGACGCGAGGAACGCGACCATGGCGGCAATGTCCGCCGGTGTACCGAGACGCTCGAGCGGAATCTGCGCCGACATCGCGGCGCGTGCCTCGCTCGTCATCGCCGCCGTCATGTCGGTCTCGATGAAGCCCGGTGCGACGGCGTTGATCAGGATGTTGCGGGAGGCGAGCTCCTTGGCGACCGACTTGGTGAGGCCAATCAGGCCGGCCTTGCTCGCGGCGTAGTTCGACTGGCCCTTGTTGCCGGTGATGCCGACGACGCTCGCGATGTTGATGATCCTTCCCCAGCGGCGCTTCATCATGCCGCGCGACGCCGCGCGGATCGCGACGAACGCACCCCGCAGGTTGGCGTCCAGCACGGCATCCCAATCGTCGTCCTTGAGACGGAAGAGGATGTTGTCGCGCGTGAGTCCAGCGTTGTTCACGAGGATGTCGATCGTTCCGAAGGCTTTCTCGACGTTCTCGACGAGCGCGTTGACGGACGCGATGTCCGCGACGTCGCAGGAGAAGCCGGCCGCGCCATTCCCGAGCGTCTTCGCGACTTCCTCGGCGCGCACGACATCCCGCCCGACGACGGCGACGCGCGCACCGGCGCCGGCGAGGGTCTCGGCGATCGCGCGACCGATGCCGCGCGTGCTGCCGGTGACGAGGGCGGTCTTGCCCGACAGATCGATCTTCACGCGTTCACGAGGACTTGGAGTGCATCGACGTCGGCACCGGTGCCACAGCTCAGCACCTTCACGTCGGGGGCGATCTTCTTGACGAGTCCCTTGAGCACGGAGCCCGGTCCCATCTCGAGGTAGAGCGCATCTGGGTGGAGCATCGCGATCGACTCGATCGATCGCGTCCATTGCACGGGCGCCGTGAGCTGTTCCAGGAGGAGACGGCGCGCAAGTGCCGCATCGTTCACGGGTTGCGCGTTCACGTTCGCGTAGATCGGGAAGCGCGCGTCGGCGAAGTGCGCCAGGTCGAGCGCCGTGGAAAGTCCGTCGACGGCGAACTCCATGAGCGGCGAGTGGAACGCGCCGCTGACGTTGAGCTTCTTCGCCTTTCCGCCGGCGAGCTTCACGAGCTCCATGGCGCGATCCACCGCGGCGGACTCGCCGCTGATCACGATCTGGCCCGGGCAGTTGTAGTTCGCCGGCACGACGACGCCGGCGTCGTCAGACGCCTCCTGGCAGAGCTCCTCGATGGGCCTGGAGAGCGTGCCGAGGACCGCTGCCATCGCGCCGGGGCGCTGCTTGCCCGCGTCGAGCATCAACTCGCCGCGCCGCCGCACGAGGCGAACCGCTTCGGCGAAAGGCAACGCGTCGGATGCGTGGTACGCCGTGAACTCGCCGAGCGAATGGCCGGCAGCGGCGACGACCATCGGACCGACGATGTCGCGCACGGCGGCCCACGCGGCGGCGCCATGCGTGAGCAGCGCAGGCTGCGCGTTGTGCGTGAGGGTCAGCTCATCGGCCGGCCCCTCGAAGCAGAGGGTGGACAGGGGGACGCCGAGGGCGACGTCTGCCGCCTCGAACACCTCGCGCGCCGCGGGAAAGCGGTCGGCAAGATCCTTTCCCATCCCCGGTGCTTGTGAGCCCTGACCGGGAAAGAGCAGTACGACGTTCGGCATGTCGCTCAGAAGCGAATGACCATCGAGCCCCAAGTGAACCCCGCGCCGAATGCGCAGAGCAGCGCGGTCATCCCCGGCCTGAGGCGCCCACGCTCGATTGCCTCGTCGATCGCGATCGGGATCGACGCCGAGGAGGTGTTGCCGAAACGATCGACGTTCACGTACACCTTCTCCATCGGGATGCTGGCGTGCTTCGCCGTCGCCTCGATGATGCGGTTGTTCGCCTGATGCGGGATGAGGACGTCGATGTCCTTGCCCGTGAGCTTCGCGCCGTCGAGGGCGCGGTCACAGGCCTCGCTCATCTGCCGCACGGCGTGCTTGAACACTTCGCGTCCCGCCATCTTCACGTACGAGGAGCGCTCCTCGAGCACCGTCTCGCTGAATGGGACGGCGGCACCGCCCGCGGGCCGCCACAGCAGCTCGGCGAGCTTCCCGTCGCTGCGCATGAACGCGCTGAGGATGCCCTTGTTCGTGCCGCTCTGGGCGCGCTTGAGGACGACCGCCCCCGCACCATCGCCGAACAGGACGCAGGTGGAGCGATCCTTCCAGTCGACGATCGAGCTCATCTTCTCGGCGCCGACGACGAGGGCCGTCTCGATCACCCCAGACTGGATCATCCCCTCGGCGACGGTCATGCCGTAGATCCAACCCGTGCACGCGGCCGAGAGGTCGAAGGCCGCGGCGCGCGTCGCGCCGAGCTGCGCCTGCAGGTCGACCGCGGTCGACGGCAGGAGCCGGTCCGGTGTGGCGGTGCTGAGGACGATCGCGTCGAGCTCTCCCGCGTGCACGCCGGCCCTCTTCATCGCCTGGCACGCTGCCGTCACCGCCATGCTGCACGTCGTCTCGTCCGCGGTGGCGATCCGCCGCTCGACGATGCCGGTGCGCTCGACGATCCACTCGTGCGACGTCTCCAGTCCGAGCGCCGCGAAATCGTGGTTCGTCATGACCTTCGCGGGGATCCCGCGCCCCGTGCCGGCGACGTACGCGATTGGCCGTTTCATGCCGCCGTCTCCGAGGCCGCGGCGAGCCGCGCGCCGATCTGGTCGTTCATCCCGCTCACGACGGCCTGCGCGGCGACCTTCACCGCGTTCTTGATGGCGCGCGCGTTCGACTTGCCGTGCGAGATGATGCTCACCCCTTTCACGCCGAGGAGCGGAGCGCCGCCAACCTCGGAGTAGTCCAGGTGCTTGAGGCCTTCCTCGAGCTGCTCCTTCGTGATGCCGACCTCGCGGAGCGTGCCGATCATCAGCGGGGCGACCGCCTCGTAGAACTTGAGCACGACGTTGCCGACGAAGCCGTCGCAGACGACGACGTCCACCGCCCGATGCTCGGTGCCGCCGAGTGGGAGATCGCGGCCCTCGACGTTGCCGATGAAGTTGAGCCCCGAGGCCTCGAGGAGCTGGTGTGCCTCCTTCGTCACCGCGTTCCCCTTCTCCGGCTCCTCACCGATGCTGAGCAGCCCGACGGCCGGATTGGGCCGGCCCAGGACGCATTCGACGTAGGTGGCGCCGAGGCGCGCGAAGGTCACGAGCTCCTCGGCCGAGCAGTCGACGTTGGCCCCCGAGTCGAGGACCGCGACGGGCTTTCTGGCCGAGGGGAAGAGTGTGACGATGGCCGGCCGCGCCACACCGGCGTGCAGGCGAAGGAGCACCGTGGACGCCACCATCTGGGCGCCCGTGCTCCCCGCGGAGACGAAGGCGTCGGACTGCCCCTCGGTCTGCAGGCGAAGCCCAACGGCCATGGAGCTGTTGGGCTTACCGCGCACGGCGGCCGTCGGCTTGTCCGTCATCTCGACGACCTCGGGCGCCTCGATGATCGAGATGCGGTCGCGATGGACGGCGTGCGACGCCAGCTCGCCCTCGAGGAGCGAGCGCAGCTGTGCCTCGACGACGGGGGTGCTCCCGACGAGCTGGATGCTGTGGGCGGGATCGAGCTCGGCGAGCGCCAAGAGCGCGCCGGCTACGGTCGCCTGGGGAGCGAAGTCACCCCCCATGGCGTCCAACGCGATCCGCGCCAAGGTCAGGCTTCCCTGGCTGCTACTCGCTGCTCACCCGCGTAGTACCCGCACTCCGCGCAGACGTGGTGGGGCCGCTTCATCGCCTGACAGCGCGGACACTTCTGGATCGCAATCGCGGGCGCTGCCTTGTGCGTGTTGCGGGCGCGCTTCTTTCTCTTGGATGTTCTGCGCTTCGGGACGGCCATGGGTCGGTACGGAAAGGAAGAGTAAAACCGGGCGACTCAGCGCTGCTCCTCGCGCAGCTTCCGCAGCCCTTCCCAGCGGGGATCCGCCGAAGCAGAGGCGCAGTTGCATGGGCCGAGGTTGAGCTCGGCCCCACACGTCGGACACAGACCCTTACAGTCTTCCCGGCACAACGCGTAGCCTGGGACGTTCAACAGCCACTGCTCCCGGAGCGCAGGGCGGAGATCGAGCTCCGTCGCGCGCGCGTCGAGCAGGTAGACATCGGGATCGTCCTCGACGCTCTCGGTCCCCGCCTCGGCGAAGATGATGTGCGCGTCTTCGGACACATGCGCTGCAGCATCGCCCAGACAGCGGCGGCACTCCATCGACACGTCTCCCTCGATCGTACCGTGCCAGTAGTACTGGCCCGGTCCGGCCGCCGACAGACGCCCCTTTACATGGAGCGGCGTCGACGGCTTCGGGTCCCCCTCCTCCCACACCGGATCGTCCGCCGACAGAGTGTCGTCGACGTTGACGGCATGATTGGAGAGAGACCGGATGTCAAAGGACAGCATAGCCGCTAAAACTACTTATCTCACTTACACTTATCAAGTCGCCGAGGGTGCTCGGCGCACTCCGGGCGACCGAGGCGATGCGCCCCGCCGCTCAGCCCCAGAGGAGCTCGGTCTCGGCGAAGAAGAAGCGGGATTCGCGCTGCGCGTTCTCGTCGGAATCCGAGGCGTGGATCGCGTTCCGCCCCTTCGATTCGGCGTAGAGCTTCCGGACCGTGCCGGCTGCGGCTTCGGCCGGGTCGGTCGCGCCGATCGCGTCGCGCAGCGCCCCGACGGCGCCCGCCTTCTCGAGCACCATCGGCATGCACGGCCCCGACGTCATGAACTGCACCAGCTCGCCGTAGAACGGACGCCCGCTGTGCACGGCGTAGAACTCGCCCGCCTGCGCCTGGGTCAGGTGCATGATGCGCGCAGCGCGGAGCTTGAACCCCTTCTCCTCGAGCAGGGCGATGATCTTTCCCGCCTTGCCTGCGCCGAACGCGTCGGGCTTGATGATGGTGAGCGTGGTGTTACCGGCCATGGAATTCCTCGTTGAGTGTGCGCGGGGCGAGCCCCGTCAGTTGCCGATCAGTTTGCGAACGATGTCCCCGCGGGTGAGGAAGCCGACCAGCCGGCCCTCGCGGACCACGGGGACACGGTCGACGTCCTTGTTGCTCATCAGTGAGGCGACTTCGGCGATCGGCTGCTCGGGGGCAACGCACATCACCTGCCGCGACATGACGTCACGCACGCTTCGCGCGGACGTGCCCGGCGCGATCGCGTTACGCGCGTCGACGCCGGAGAAGACGCGCGTGGAGAGCAGATGCCGGATCACCTCGCGCTCGCTCACCATGCCGAGCACGTGGCGCTCCTCGTCCACCACCGGCAGCGCGCCGATTCCCGTCCGAACGAGCATCAGCGCCGCTTCCTTGACGGACATGTCGGCGGGGACGGTGCGCGGCTGATCGCTCATGACGTCGCGCACCGTGAGCTGCTCCGGCAGCTGGTAGCGGTCGAATGCCTCGAGCGCGACGAACGCCGCCGGATCGGGTGCGGCGAGGATCGCGTCGAGTACCTCACGCTGGCGAAGCAGGCGAGCGAAACCACCGACGACCTGGAGATACCGCGCCGCGAGTCGTGGCGGCGCAGCGAGGAGGAGCACGATGCGAGCGCACTGCTCCCCCTCGTCCCGCGTCGTGCGGCAGAGCGGAGCGCGAGCGACGCCGACCGACACCAGAAGCTGGCCGACGGCGTCGGTGCGATAGTGCACGAGGAAGGCGCGATCGCCCATCGCCACCGTATCCTCGTCGCGCGCCAGACTGGCGCGCTTGCGGAGCTTGTAGCTGTCGAGCACCTCGCGCGCCGCCACGACACGCTCGAGGAGTGCCGCCGATGCCTCCTCGAGGGTGCGCGCCTCGAGCGGGATGACGACCCGCTCGGGCGCAAGAAAGTCTCGCAGCTTCATGGTGCGTGGTGCGCCGGCGTCACATCCGAGCTTTGAGCAGCTCCACGAAGTCGATCGGCCGCTTGGCGACGCCCATGCCCGCCGCCTTGAACGCCTCGATCTTCTCCGCCGCGGTGCCGGACGAACCCGAGATGATCGCCCCCGCGTGGCCCATGCGCCGTCCCGGCGGAGCCGTCTGGCCGGCGATGAAGCCGACGACCGGCTTCGTCATGTGCTCCTTGATGAAGGTGGCCGCGTCCTGCTCGTCCGTGCCGCCGATCTCTCCCATCATCGCGACCGCCTTCGTCTGCGGATCGGCCTCGAAGGCCGCGAGGCAGTCGATGAAGTTCGTGCCGTTGATCGGGTCGCCGCCGATGCCGACGCAGGTGCTCTGCCCCATGCCCGCCCGCGTGAGCTGATAGACGACCTCGTACGTGAGCGTGCCGGAGCGGCTGACGACGCCGATGTTGCCCGGCGTGCAGATGCGGCCGGGGATGATCCCCACCTTGCTCTCACCCGGCGTGATCAGACCCGGGCAGTTGGGGCCGAGCAGGCGCGCGCCCTTCTCCTTCACGAAGGGATAGACGCGCGTCATGTCGAGCACGGGCACGCCCTCGGTGATCGCGACGATGAACTTGATCCCCGCGTCGGCCGCTTCCATGATCGCGTCCGCGGCGTACATGGGCGGCACGTAGATGACCGACGTGTTCGCGCCCGTCTGCTCGACGGCCTGGTACACCGTGTTGAACACGGGCACCGCGTTCTCGAACTTCTGGCCGCCCTTGCCCGGCGTGACGCCGCCGACGACGCGGGTGCCGTACTCCATCATCTGCTTCGTGTGGAAGCTGCCGTCGCGCCCCGTGATCCCCTGAACGACCAGCGTGGTGTGGCGATCGATGAAGATGCTCATGCGGCCTTCCCTCCCTTCGCGAGCGAGACCGCCTTCTCGACCGCCTCGTCCATGTCGGACGACGCGCTGAATCCGTTGTCCTGCAGGATCTTCATGGCAATCTCTTCGTTCGTGCCGGTGAGCCGGATGACGATGGGAATCTTGAGCGGGTTGGCCTTCGTCGCCGTCACGATGCCGTTCGCGACGTCGTCGGTGCGCGTGATGCCGCCGAAGATGTTGAACAGGATGACCTTCACGCTCGGATCTTCGGTGATGATGCGGAGCGCGTTCACCACCTTCTCGGGATTCGACGAGCCGCCGATGTCGAGGAAGTTGGCCGGCTCGCCGCCGTAGTACTTCACGAGGTCCATCGTCGCCATCGCGAGGCCGGCGCCGTTGACCACGCAGCCGACGTTGCCGTCGAGCTTGATGAAGGTGAGGTTCGCGTTGCGCGCTTCCACCTCGCTCGGCGCTTCCGCCGTCTCGTCGCGCAGCGCGGCGAGATCGGCGTGCCGGTCGAGCGCGTTGTCGTCGACGGAGATCTTCGCGTCGAGCGCGAGCACCTCGCCCGCGGGCGTCACGACGAGCGGATTGATCTCGGCCAGCGACGCATCGTTCTTCATGAACGCCTGATAGAGCTGCGTCATGATCTTCGCGGCGGCACGCACCTTCTTCACGTCGTCGAACAGGAAGAAGCCGAGCTCCGACGCCTGATAGGGCTGCAGCCCGTAGCGCGTATCGATGGGGAGCTTGAGAATCTTCTCTGGGGTCTTGGCGGCGACCTCTTCGATGTCGATGCCGCCGGCCGGGCTCACCATGAACACCGGCTTCTTCGTCGCACGGTCGAGAATGATCCCGACGTAGGCTTCCGACGCGATGTCGGCTGCGGCGGTGACGAGGACGGTGTAGACGGTGAGGCCGTTGATCTTCATGCCAAGGATCTTGCTCGCGATCTCCTTGGCCTCGGCCGGTGTCTTCGCCAGCTTGACGCCCCCCGCCTTGCCGCGACCGCCGGTGTGGACCTGCGCCTTCACCACTACCATGCCGCCGATCTTCTTCGCGATCGCCTCGACCTGTTCGGGCGTCGTGGCGATCTCGCCGGGCGGGATGGGCACGCCCTCGGCGCGCAGAAGCTCTTTCGCCTGATACTCGTGGATGTTCACGAAGTCTCCGCTGTGATGGTCGTCCCTGCCTCACCCCGTACCGCAGCCTGGCCGCGATCGAGGACCGTAATGACGGCGCGCCCTCCTGTCCGGCGCACGAAGTCGATCGCCGCACGGACCTTCGGCGCCATGCTCCCCTCGCCGAACTGCCCCGCGCGATCCATTGCCTCTGCCTCGGCGATCGTCAGCTGACGAAGTGGTCGCTGTTGCGGCGTACCCCAGTCGGCGTACACCGCGTCCACGTCCGTCAGGATCAGCAGCAGCGCCGCGCCGAGGTCACGTGCCAGCACGGCCGCTGCCAGATCCTTGTCGATCACCGCGTCGATCCCTTCCCAGCCCTTCTGTACATCGTCGTAGATCGGCGCGCCGCCACCGCCGCAGGCGATGACGATGGTGCCTCGTTCGACGAGCCGCTTGATCACGTTCAACTCGTGGATCGCCTGCGGCACCGGACTTCCCACTACCCGGCGTAGGTTGCCCCTGCCGTCGACCTTCACCACGTGCCCGTCCCGCCGCAGCTCGTCCGCGCGCTCCGGTGAGAGCGCCTGACCGATGAACTTCGACGGATTCTGCAACGCCGGGTCGTCGGCGCGGACCTGCACCTGCGTGATCAGCGTGACGACCTCGCGCGCCGAGCCTGCACGGCGCAGCGCATTCTCGATCGACTGCTGGATCATGTAGCCGATCCACCCTGCCGTTTCGGCGACGAGAACGCCGAGCGGAAGCGGGCTCGCCTCCTCGCGCGCGATCTCGTTGCGAACCAGCTCGTCCCCGACCTGCGGTCCGTTGCCGTGGACGACACACACGTTCCATCCGTGCAGCGCGAGGTCGACGATCGGCCCCAGACTCTCGCGCGTGTGGCGGAACTGGTCGTAGATCGTGCTCTTCTCGCCGGCCGGCGCGAGGGCATTTCCCCCCAGCGCGATCACGGCGGTCGGTGCATCGGGCGGCGGCGTCATCGGCTCAGCCGACGCAAGCTAGACCCCCCCATCGGCACATTCAAGCTCACCGTGGCGCGACGCGCAGCGCGCCGCCGAGCGCCTCGAATGCGCGGCCGAAGGCGGGCCAATCGCCGCGCCGGAGTGCGTCGCGCATGTCCCGGTAGAGCGACTCCGCGCGCGTGCGCAGATCGACCTGTCGGGCGGGACCGGCGGTCGCCGTCGGCGAGGCGAGACCGAGCGCGGCGGCGAGCGTGGGCCCGGTGCGCAGACTGTCGCCGGTGATGGTCGCGACGCGTCCGAGTGTCGGGCTGGCGCCGGCTCGCACGCGAAAGGCCGCCTGGAAGTACATCGGCCGACCAGCCAGGGGCACGACGCGCGCCGGGGCGTGGACCATGGGGCCGTCGTGCGACGCCGTGTCGGCGGCGCGCAGCCGGTCGACCGTTCCCCCCCAGCGCTGGCCGTCCGGGGCGAGCGGGATCCAGCTCGTCTCCCTGGTCGCGCCCGCGGACGCCACGATGCCGCGCACGCGATCCTGCGTGTCGAGCAGGGTCCACGACGTCGTCACGCCGAAGTTTGGTAGCGCGGCGTGGATCGGCTCGCGCGACGCGACGGAATCCGCGGCATCGAGCGACGCAAAGTGGCGTACCTCGAGGCTCTCACCGCGAAAGCCCGCCGAAGCGAAGGCCAGCGCCTGGGCCCACGCGCCGTCGAGGACGGGCGGCAACGCCGCCTGCAGCTGGCGCGAGAGCGCCGTGGACCGGACGAAGAGCGAGGGGAAACGGTTCACCCAGCTCGCCGTGACGACCTCGGGAGCTGGAGCGAGCACGAAACGCACGCGTCCGCTCGCCGTGTGGACGAGCGCCGTGGCGGCGTGCTGGAAGTAGCCGCGCTGCGCGTCGAGGATGTGGAACCGCTCGGCGAGCGGATAGTCGTCGGAGGCGACGTAGAGCTCGAGCGCCCAGTAGAGCGAGTCGCCGACGACGACGGGATTGATCTCGCTCCCCTGCACGAAGTAGGGCGCGAGTGCCTCGACGCGCTCCCGAACGCCCCGGTGGCGCACGATCGTCGGCCGCGTCGCGGGCAGGTCGCCGAACAGCAAACGGAAGTTCTGCAGCGCCCACGCATGCGCGAGCCGCGAGCGCGTGCTGACCATCTCGACGCCGGCGATGCGCTGCAGTGAATCCGAGAGGACGGAATAGCCGGGCGCGGAATCGAACACGACGGGCTCGTCGAGTGTCGACTCGTCGCCGAACGCGCCGGTGGGGACGGCGCGGACGGGTTGGCCGCGCTCATCCGCAGCGGCGGCGTCGTAGCGTGCGATCCCCCAGAACTCGCGGCCGTCGCTCGCCCCTTCCTCACCCCGCTCGACGAGGTATGCGGAGAGGCCGCTCGGGCCTGCGGTCCATCCCGCGCCGGTGCCGACGACGTCCACGTGACGCTCGCGCTCCGTGAATCGCGCGAGCGTTGCCGCGTCCCACACGGCGACGTTCGGAGCCAGCTGAGACGTGGTACTGAATCCCGTGCCGAGCGAGTCGGCCCGGATGCGCTCCACACCGTACGCACGTCGCGTATAGGCGAGGCGGGTCGCCTGGTAGCGGAGCTCCTGGGGGTCCGGCGCGCCGGGATCGACGGAACGTCGCGCGACGAGTGGAGCGACGGTGCGCGCTACCAGCGAGAGGAGGAGCACCGCGCTCACGGCGAAGAAGGCGAGGCGCATCTGGCCGGTCCAGCCGGCCCAGAGCACGATCACCGCCGCGCACAGCGTCACCAGCGCGAGCACGAGCGTGGCCGGCACGGTGACGCGATGATCGATCGAGCTGAAGGCGCCTCCCGGCCCACTTCCTTCGGCCAGCACGCGAAACATCCCGAGCCGATAGCTCCAGGCCAGCGCGAGCAGCAGGATGCCGCCGAGCATCGTGAAGTGCCGTCGCACGTAGGCGGAGACGTACAACGCGCCGCGGCTCCAGCGCAGGCTCGGCGTCAGCGCGTACAGCACGATGACGACGCCGATCACGACGAGCAGCATCAACATCGCCCAGTAATAGATCTCCGTCTCGAGCGGCAGCCAGTAGACGAAGAAGCCGAGATCCGCGCCGAAGTACGGGTCAGACTCGCCGAACGGCTGGCCGACGCGCGCGCGCAGCAACACCCACCACAGATCGCCCGACAGCGTGAGTGCGGAGCCGATCAGCGCCGACAGCAGTGCGGTGGCGATCAGGAGGTAGCGACTCGGTACCTCCTCACCGATCTCGATGTTGGCGATCCGTCGCGGCAGCACGAGCGAGACGACGGACTGACGCACCGCATACAGGTTGACGAAGGCGAACGCGCTGGCGGCGAGGAAGGAGCCGATGCGCAACGCCATCCCGTTCACGAAGCGCGCGTACCAGACGTCGCCCGCGCCGAGCGATTCGTACCAGAGCGCGTCCGTGTACTGCTGGCTGGCCCACCGACCGAGCAGCAGCACGAGCGCCGTGACGGCGATCGTGCCGATGACGGCGCGTCGTCTGGTCACGTCAGACAGTCACGCCCTGCCCGCGCAGCCAGCCTTCCATCTCGGCGCGGATCTCGGCCAGCCGTGCCTCGGAGCGTGCCTCGAAGCGGGTGACGAGGATGGGCTGCGTGTTCGAGGCGCGGATCAGTCCCCACCCATCTCCGAACAGCACGCGGACACCGTCGACGTCGATGACGTCGTGGCGACTGCGGAAGTGCGCGACAGCCTTCTCGACGAGCGCGAACTTGATGTCGTCGCCACAGTCGACGCGGATCTCCGGCGTGCTCACGAACTCCGGCACGTCGGCGAGCAGCTCGTGCACCGGGCGGCCCGCGTCGGCGACGATCTTCAGCAGTCGCGCCGCGCCATAGAGCGCGTCGTCGTAGCCGTAGTAGCCGTCGGCGAAGAACATGTGACCCGACATCTCGCCCGCGAGCGGCGCCTTCATCTCCTTCATCTTCTCCTTGATGAGGGAGTGTCCGGTCTTCCACATGATGGGGACGCCACCCGCCTTGCGAATGGCGTCCGGAAGCGCCTGGCTGCACTTCACGTCGAAGATCACCGGCACGCCGGGTCCGCGATGCGCGAAGACGTCGCGGGCGTACAGGATCAACAGGTGGTCGCCCCAGATGATGCGACCCTTGCCGTCGACGAGACCGATGCGGTCGCCGTCGCCGTCGAACGCGACACCGAGCTCCGCACCCTCGCGCTTCACGGCGCGGATGAGATCCTCGAGGTTCTCGGGGACGGTGGGATCGGGGTGGTGGTTCGGGAAGGTGCCGTCGCTCTCCGTGAACAGACCGACGGCGTCGAGCCCGAGCGCGCGGAAGAGCTGCGGCGCGACGAGCGCCGCGGCGCCGTTGCCGCAGTCGTACACGAGCTTCACGGGGCGCGAGAGCTTCCCGATGCGTCCTGCGACGTCCTCGACGTAGCGATCTATTACTTCGGCCGTCCGCACGCGGCCGGCCATCGGTGCTTTCGCCGTGTCGATGAGCGAGTACAGCTCCTGGATGTCGTGGCCGTGCAGCGACTCCGTGCCGAGGCAGAGCTTGAACCCGTTGTACTCGGCGGGATTGTGCGAGCCGGTGATCATGATGCCGCCGGCCACGCCGAGGTTGAACAGGCTCCAGTAGAGCAGCGGCGTCGGGACGACGCCGACGTCCACCACGTCGACGCCACACTCGGTGAGGCCGGCGACGAGCGCATCACGCAGCTTCGTGCCGCTGGGCCGGTTGTCGCGACCCACCGCGACCTCGCCCGTCACGCCGCGACGGCGCATGAGGCCCGCGTAGGCGTGGCCAATGGCGCGCGCCGCCTCGACGGTGAGATCCCGGTCGACGATGCCGCGGATGTCGTTCTGTCGAAAGATGCCGGACGAAATGGGCACGTCGTTGGGCTTGGAGCGGAAACGGCGGGGCTGCCTTCAGCCCCGCCGTCGTCAGCGCGTGTGGCTCATGGTGGTGGGATGCAGCAGTGCGGGATTCACCGCCGCCGTCGGGGGCGGGATGTTCGGCAGCCCGACGTTGGCGAAGGCCACGGAGAGCTGCGGCATCACGCCGATCACGAGGATCGAGGCAGCGCAGGCGACCATGACGAACTGCGTCCACGCCGGCGTCTCCGGCGGCGTCGCGGCGTTGGCGGCGCGCGGGCGCATGAACATCACCATCACCACGTACAGGTAATAGCCCGCGGAGATCACCGTCGTGAGCACGAGGACGACGGACAGCGTGATCTGCGGCTGCGGCGCCTGCAGCGCGGCCTTCAGCACGAACCACTTGGCGAGGAACCCTGCTCCGCCCACCACCGGGAAGCCGAGCAGCGCGAACATGAAGACGGCCATCGCCGAGGCCAGCCAGGGACGTACCGTCCACAGTCCGGTCAGATCCTCCGACGTGACCGGCGCGTCGCCGCGCGACAGCACGACGATCACGGCGAAGGCGCCGAAGGTGGCGAGCGTGTAGGCCAGCAGGTAGAACAGCATCGCCGACGCGCCCTGCGGCGTGTTGGACGCGATGGCGACGAGGATGAACCCGGCGTGGGCGATGGACGAGTAGGCGAGCAGACGCTTGATGTTGCGCTGCTGGAGCCCGATCGCGTTGCCGATCACCATCGTCGCGATGGCGAGCCCCACGACGGCGCGATGCCAATGCTCGAACGCGCTCGGGAACGCCTCGAGCCAGACGCGCAGGAAGGCGGCGAAGGCGGCCGTCTTCACCGTCGCGGCCATGTAGGCCGTGATCGGATTCGGCGAGCCGTCGTAGACGTCGGGCGCCCACATGTGGAATGGCACCGTCGACACCTTGAAGCCGAAGCCGACGAGGAGCATCGCGATGCCGATCAGCAGGATCGGGCTCGTCTCCAGGTTATTGGCGACGACGCGCGTGGCGATCTCGTGGAGGCCCGTCGCGCCGGTCGCGCCGTACACCAGGGCGATGCCGTACAGCAGGAACGCCGTGGAGAACGCGCCGAGCAGGAAGTACTTCAGCGCACCCTCGGCCGACCGCTCGCTCCGGCGGTTCAGCCCCGCCAGCGCGTACACCGAGACCGACATCAGCTCGATGCCGAGGAAGACGATCATCAGGTCGCGCGCCGCGGCGAGCAGCATCATCCCCGACGAGGCGAACAGCAACAGCACGTGCAACTCGGCTGTCGTCGTGCCGGTGCGGTCGTTGTCGTCGATGCTGAGTGCGAGCGCGCCGATCGTTCCGAGCAGGATGATGACGTCCATCATCCATCGGAAATTGTCCACCGCGATCGGACCGTCGGTGGCTGTCGCCTGCTGATAGAGTGCGATGACGACGAAGACGAGCGTGATGACGCAGAGGACGATCGAGGCGACACCGACGAGACGCTGATGGTCACGCGACTCGCGACGCCAGACGGACGCGAGCAGCAGGAGCATCGCGCCGCCCATGAAGAACAGATCGGGGGCGAGCGCCTTCATCAGCTCGACCGGATTGGCCAGTGTGAATACGTGCATCGTCAGCGCTCCTCGGCAGCGAGTGCGGTCCGCTGTGCCGCGCGGTTCTGCACCGTCCGCACGAACGTCTCGGCCGACACCTCCATGCGGCGCAGCACGGGCGCCGGATAGACACCGAGCCAGATGATGCCCGCCACGAGCGGCGCCATCAGGATCAGCTCCCGCCGGTTGATGTCGGGGATGTGCTCATTCTCCGGCTTGTCGAGCGGATTGAAGAGGATGCGCTGGATGGCCCAGAGCAGATACGCCGCGGCGATGATGACGCTCGTCGTCGCGATCACCGTCATCACCGGGGCGGTCCGGAACGCGCCGACCAGGACGAGGAACTCGCCGACGAAGCCGTTCGTGCCGGGCACGCCGATCGAGCTGAACGTCACCAGTGTCAGGAGCGCGGCGAACATCGGCACGACGCGCGCGATGCCGCCGTACGACTCGATCAGGCGCGTGTG